>NZ_CP138992.1:708333-1062500 GCF_044595335.1 Polaribacter sp. R77954 | reverse complement strand
AAAGCATATAAGCGCGAAACCCACCACAAGATGAGATTTCTTTAAAGGGTCGTTGGAGATGACAACGTTGATAGGCTATAGGTGTAAAGGCAGTAATGTCATAGCCAAGTAGTACTAATAACCCATAGACTTATGTACGCTTCTCACCACCAATGGTGGTGAGAGACTCTCTTTTTTTATTTTGATTTTATAATATTATTTTACCATATGTTAACTTATTACTTCAGTATAACTGAAGAGTTAACAGTAATTAGTCATTAGTAGTTAGTTTAACTAACTACTAAAACCAATAACTAATAACTAAACTTTTAGGGTGGTTATAGCATTGGGGCTCACCTCTTCCCATCCCGAACAGAGAAGTTAAGCCCAATAGCGCCGATGGTACTGCATTTATGTGGGAGAGTAGGTCGCTGCCTTTCTTAATCTTGATATTATTTAAGATTTATAAACCTCACATCTTCAGATGTGAGGTTTTTTTATGTAATTCTTTTACCCTCTTTATAACTATCGCATGGAATCTGGGATCAACACCAAAAGTTGTGGGATTAAAAATTAAGCATAAATATTTGTTAGTCTAAAAAGGAAGAATTCTATATTTCTAATGCCTCTAAATTGGGCTTAAACGTATAGGTGGCAATATTTCTGCACATAATATTCACCATTTCTTTTGTTGTACGTAAAGGACTTAAGTACTATAATCTTATTTGTGAATTTGATAGTTTAATCTTCTAAATCAGGAATTCTAGCAATATGTTTTAGTAGCTTTCCCTAAGAATCTTTAAATTGAGTATCGAGATAGTTACCTACATTAACTTTTTCTTGAAAACCAATACGATTTGGGAAATTCTAAGTGATAAAAAACGAATTTTATTTTCTTCATTTGGGGCTAAATTTGTTTTTACTACCAAAGAACTCAGATTATTTTTTTGTTCTGAAATGCGTTCTTCTAACAATTGATCATCAGTATAATCATTGTAAATTTAAAGAGTACTGTTACTTTCAATATACAGGTTTACACGTTGCTATATGTGAAATTTCATCTTGATTATTTGTAGCTAAACTAAACGAACCCCATTGAGCACTTTCTTTATCTATTTTTTCATTTGCTGTAAAGCGTATTTCTTTAAGATTATTTTTTTCTATATACGTATTTGTGTTTTTATAAGTCTTTCCTTCTTTTTTGTCAAAACCTATAAAAATGGGGATTTTACCTGCTTTAGAAATTATAATTTTATTATTACTTGTTTTTTTTACTTTATAACTCAATACTACCATTGGAAGACTACTATCTTCAGTGTTTTTTGGAATTAAAGAATTAAAAGCACCACATCCTGTAAGTGAAATGGTTCCTGTTGCAATTCCTCTAATAGGCATTATTATACTATCTGACTGGTTTTGATTGTATTTTTTTAGAACTAGCCAATTGTTATTTTTTTCTTGAGCAGTTACTGTTATGATAGAATTTAATCGTAGAAATAGTACAATCTATTATCAATAATTTTTAATGTTTAGATGATGATTCAATTAATAATTCCATCAATTTGTTTCCAGCCTTTCATTCCTTCATTTTTTTGAATAGACTCAGGTGTGCTTCTCCCATCTAAAATTATTTTTTTAAGTGCTGCTTTTAATTCTAAAGCGATTTCAGGAAAACTTGCAATTACATTTTTGGTTTCTCTTATATCATCTTTTAAATTATATAATTGCATTTCTGGTAAGTTTAATTTTTCTCTTTTTATATCTCTTGTGTTTGGGTAACTCCAACCTCCAGAACCTTGGTAAGTAATTAATTTCCAATTTCCTTTTCTAATTCCAAAAGAACCATCAACAGAATGTAGCACAGTATATTTTCTAATATCAATATCATTTTTACCTGTAATTAATGGTAACATACTATAACTATCTTCCCCTTCTGAGTCTTTGGTTTTATAACCTACGATATCTGCACTTGTGACAAAAAAATTTGTAGTAGAAATAACTTTATTTGAACTCGAACTTTTCAACCCTTTTTTTGGCCATTCTACTATAAAAGGTACATGAAGTCCACCTTCATAAATATCAGATTTTGTACCTTTAAATGTATAACTTGGATCGTGATTTACTTCGGCTAATTTATCAAAATTTGCTCTAGGTGAACAACCATTATCGCTTGTAAAAACCAACATTGTATCTTCTGAAATGCCTTGTTTTTTTAGTGTTTCTCTAATTTGACGTACAACATCATCAACCTGCATTACAAAATCGCCATACATATTGGTGTTACTTTTTCCTAAAAATTCCGTAGTTGGTAAAATTGGTGTATGTGGTGCTGGTAAAGGAAAGTACAAAAAGAAGGGAGATTCTTTATTTGCATTATCATTAATATAATGAATTGCTTTATCTGTTAAATCTTATAATACATTGGTATGGTTAAAATCGTCTGATGTAAGCCCTTTTCTCCATTTTCCTTTTTCATCAACAGAAACTGTAGTTTTGGTTGGCACCATGGTTGGGTTATTATTTTCAACATAAACATAAGGAGCCATATCTAGAGATCCACAGAACCCAAAAGTATAATCAAATCCATGACTGTTAGGTCCGTTTTTAATTGGTTTAGAAAAATCTACAGTTGGTTTTGCATTTAATTTATCTAAATTAATTTTTTTATTTTTTTTAGTGATTTCTCAATCCCAACCTAAATGCCATTTACCTATAAATGCAGTATTATATCCTTTAGATTTTAACATTTTTGCAATTGTAGTTCGTTCTTGTTTTATGAGTGATTTTGAATAGCCACTCACCACAAAACTCTTTAATCTTGTCCTCCAATTATAACGCCCTGTTAAGATACTATATCTTGTTGGGGTGCATACTGCTGATGAAGTGTAGGCGTTTGTAAATTTTACGCCATTACTAGCCATTTTATCTAAATTTGGTGTTGGAATTTTTCCATTAGAATTAAAGGTTTTTACATCTCCATAACCTAAATCATCTGCTAAAATGTAGATGATGTTTGGGTTTTTATTTTGTGATTGAATTCCTAATATTGTTAATGATAATAGGGCTGTGAATATGTATTTCATATTTATGTTTTTAATTTTTTTCTCTGGTTTATAATTGCAATTCAGCTTTTTTATTTTTAGTTAGGTCTAATCCAAATACAATGCCCACCACTAGCAACCATTTTTGCTTTTACAATAGCTCCCTTTTTTACAATTTCTGTTCTTACTTTGTATGCTTCTGGGTTGGTTTGACTATCAGTATTTTCAGCATCCTCATAAAAAGTAATTTTGTAGGTTTTGTTTGCTTTTAGAAAATCTAGATTTATATTTAAACTACCACCATTTGCATGGACAGAACCTATAAACCAATCCTCTCCATGTCTTCTAGCTGTGGAAATGTATTCGTCCATTTTAGCGTGTAATACCTTTGATTCGTCCCATTTGCCAACAGGCATTTCTTTTATAAATTCAAATAAATCTGATTTTGCAGCATAGGCCTCAGGTGCATATGGAATACAAACCAAACCACTAAAAATAATAAGCGTTCTAGCTACCTCAGCAGCTACAGTTGTGTTTAATGAGTTTAATTTTCTAGGGCCTTTTGCTCTATTACCTTTATTAATTCCTGAAATGTCAAAAATTCTATTATTCATATCCATAGGACCTTGAATTCCGTTAATTAAAGCCATTCTTATAAACGTTTTTGTATTAAATACGCGTCTGTAATCCTGTTGCGCATGACAGTATTCTCTTGTAATAGCATTTGGATAAGTTCTTGTAACTCCAGTAAAAGGTACAGGACTGTCATGAAAATCGACGAGTAGATTGCTCTCTGCACTTTTTTGAATCGCCATTCTTGTAAAAGGCACATTGGCATTCATAAAACCATATTTAATGCCTTGCATGCCAAGAGATTTGTAATAAGAAAACAGTTGGTTGTCACCAAAATTACCATGCTTTCTATCATAATAAAGTAATGAAGAAACCCCTTTGTTATTAGCGTATTTTGTTATTTTGTCTAAGTCTATATTTTCAGACATTTCCATATAACCGGGTTTACATCTGTGTACCACCCATCATCCATCATAAAATATTCTATTTTGTTTTTTGCAGCAAAATCTATATATCTATAATAACTTTCATTATTTATGCCATATGTAAAACCATCTTCAGTTTTGAATCCATGCACCCTCCAATCCCATAGGGTTTTGCCAGGTTTTATCCACGAAGGTTTTTTAATTTTGTTAGGTGTAGCTACGTTTAAAGGCACTGTATTGGTTAATAAATTTCCAATTTTATCTTCTAAAAGTATGATTCTCCAAGGAGTAATCAATTTCTCATCTTTAGAAATGAAATCATTTTTTGACACCAATTTCTTGCTTTCTGAATCAAATTTAAAATTAATAACATTAAATCCAGGAGTGTTTATTAAATCGGATTCTAAAAGTGACATATATTGATTTGAAGCATCCTTGACTAGTAAAGGCATTTGAAATTTGTATGGTACAGTATCTTTTTTGATTAATGATTTTATATTAATAGGCCCTTTTGGAACTCTAATTCCTGAAGATGCTGAGTATAGACTGCTTGTTGTGGGTAAATCTTATTCCATAAAAAAAGAAGGACTATGATGTGCAGGAACTTCTTGAATGGTAAAGCGAAAAGCTATACCATGATTATAACTTCTTACATAAAGAGTGGCTAAAAAACCTGAATAATTTAAGGTGATTTTTATTTCGTTATAATGATTGTTAATTTCACTAAACTGTCCCCAAACAGGATTCCAATTTTTATTGACTTGATTTATTTGGGTATCTTTAATTTTTACATTTTGACCTTTTAGAATTGAAATTTCGGAATGTGAAATGACGCGTTGATCATAATTTAGCCCCTTAAAAGTTCGGAGTGATATTTTAAATTTCAAAATTAACCTATTTTGTACAACAAGAGATTTCTTTTTAATCTATATAAAATATTACGAACAAAAAAAAGTGTTTTTAAATTGTAGTTTTTTTAATTCATGTATCACGAATCAATTCTTAATTTTAATTATAATGTTCAGTTTTATTGAAACAAGACATCAAGGGTAAGTTTATCCAAGAAACCATCAGCAAGTAGGCTGTTTTTTTCCTCAAACTGTTTAATAGCGTTTAAAGTTTCAACTCTATAAACACCATCAATTTCAATTTTATACCCCTTGTTTTTTAGTTCTTTTTGCACCTCATAAACTATAGCGTTTTTAGAACCATTGTATAATTTACTATTCGGATTAAAAAGTGCTTTTATTTGATTGTTTTTTTGTTGTCTTTGGTAGGTTTTTAAAGAAATGCCTTTCTCTTCAATAAATTTTATTTCAGTATTGCTCAGGCCTTTATCTTTTAATCGTAATGAATTTTGCAAAATAGCCTCATAATAAGTTACTTTAGCTAATTTATTAGCATAAGTTCCAACCGCCAATCGAGTTTCAATGTCGTCATCTTCAGGGGTTTTAACATCAATTTTGTTGGCAGACCATTGTAACATTACAAAACAATCTAAATCTTCAATAGCTTGGTAATAATTGAATAAAAGCGCTTTATTGTAATAAGATGTATCAATATTTTTCATCGTTTTATAATTCACTTCAGGAGAATTGTAACGCTGATAATCAGAATATACTCCGTAAGCAATTAAAGAAGCGATTACCAAAAGTAAAAAGATGATGATTTGTTTCATGATGGTTAGAGATATGTTTATCAGCTAGTAAAACAAATGTAGGAAATCTTTTTTAACCACACCTAATGTGCGCAAAAGAGTTAATATCTAAAGCAATAAAAGTAAATTTTGGTGTTACACTACTGTATATTTGTGATTATAATGTTTACCAAATTGAATACCGAAAAAAACAATAAGAAAAAGTATTTATTTTTAAAACGAATTTTCCGTTTTTTATTCGGTGTTTTTGTTTTTTTCTTGCTAATTATCTTATTTATTAGAAGTTCTTGGGGACAAAACATTATTGTAAATCAACTAACAAACTATGTTTCTGATAAAACAAATACCAAATTTGAAATAGATAAAGCTTTCATTACGTTTAATGGAAATCTTAAAATTGATGGTTTGTTTTTAGAGGATAAAAAAGGAGACACTTTAATATATTCTAAATCTTTAGAAGCCAATTTGCCTCTTTTTGGAATGATTAAAGGCACAACTATGGGAGTTGATGACCTAAAATGGAATGGATTAAAAGCTAATATTATTAGAAAAGATACCATATCTGGTTACAATTTTCAGTTTTTAATAGATGCTTTTGCCTCAAAAGATTCAGCAGAAACTCAAAAAGGCGCTACTGGTGCATCACCTAACATTGTTATTGGCCAAATTTACCTCACAAATATTGATGTTAATTATATTGATGTTCCTTTGGGTATTGAAAGTAGTTCTAAAATTGGTGTACTAAAAACTAGCGCAAAAAGTATTAATGTTGTGCAAAAAGTTTTTGTTATTGACGGTATTTTGTTAACGGATTCCAAAATTAAATACATTCAAAAACCTATTGATTTTATAGCAACAGAGCCTACAGTATTACCAAGTTTATCTGCAAACAACATTACATTAAATAATACTAAAATATATTATAAAGATGTTGAAAGTAAGCTTGTTACAGATTTAGATGTTGTTGATTTTTACATTAGTGATTTAAGATTAGATTTAGAAAATAGATATTTTAGTAGTGGCCAAATAGCGTTAAAAGAGTCTAAAATTGATGTAAAATCATATTCAAAGAATTCAAAGAATTCAACAATAAAAACCCAATTGCAATTACCAGACCTAACCGTAAATATTGCCCTAATAGATTTGCAAAATAATGCCATAAATTATCTTGTGGATGATGCTGTAATAAATACAGGTGTGTTTGACGCCAATGCAATTGCAGTGCAACAATTAAACCTTAATGCAACGTCTATTTATTACAAAAATAAAAATGGAGGTTTAGCCATAAATACGTTTAATTTTAAAGAAAGTTCAGGTTTTAATTTAGATGAAATCAAGTTGAATACTACATTTTCAAATCAAAAATTAACAGTAAATAATATATTGTTTTCACTAAATAAAAATAGTTTAAAGGGGAATGTTGAATTAAATTACAAATCGATTTCAGAGTTGATAAATGTTCCAGAACAAACTACTGTGTTTGCAAATATTCCATCAATTGTAATTAATCTGAATCAATTATTACAATTTCAGCCTATTTTACAAAATAATGAATATCTACATGTAATTCATCAAAAACCAATTTTAGCAAGTGTTTTGGCAAACGGAACACTGGCTAACATTAATTTGACTAATGCAAAAATAAATTGGGGCAATTCAACCAATGTAGCCATAAATGGCACTATACGTAATGTTGCCAATCCAGATTTGTTAGCAGTAAATCTAACCGAATTTAAAGCTAAAACAACAAGAAATGATGTGTTAAAATTTGTAAATGAAGCCAGTTTAGGTATAAAACTACCTAAACAAATAAATGTTTTTGGTAGTTTATCAAGCAGATTAAATATGGTGAAAACAGATTTAAAATTGAGTTCTACTCAAGGAGATGTTGACGTTAAAGCAGCATTTAAAAATCAAACTTCCATAAAGTATAGTACAGAAATAAATATCAAAAATTATAAAGTTGATGAGTTATTACAAAACAACCAATTGGGTGAAATTAGTGCACATTTAACTTCTTATGGTACAGGTAAAACAGTTAACGATTTAAAAGCTAGTTTAGAAGCTAAAGTAACAGATTTTAAACTCAATAATTATGCTGTAAAAAATGTGAACTTTAAAGCCGATTTTAAAAATGGAAAAGGAAATTTGAGGTCTAATTTTAAAGATAATAACTTGAATATAAATTTAGACGGAAAGATTACCTTAGACACTTTACATACAAAAGCGACTGTAAATATTGATGTAATTGGTGCAAATTTAGAAGCCTTAGGGTTTATGCAACGTAAGGTAAAAGCAGGCATGGATATTTCATTAAATTTTAATGGAAATTTAGAGAAATATAAATTGGATATGAATGTAAATAAAGGAACCATTGTTTATAAAAATAGAAGTTATTTGTTAGGTGAAATACTTGCAGAAACGTATATAGATAAAGATACCACAGCATTTGTTTTAAAAAATAAAATGATTGAAGCAAAATTGCAATCTAATGCAAACCCAATAGAATTTAGTAAAGCTTTACAAAGCCATATTTCTAGTTATTTTTATAGAGATTTTAAAAGAAAAGACACCATCTTAAATCCGGTTGAGTTAAGATTACAAGGTAAAATAGCACAAACCACATTGTTAAAAGAAGTGTTTTTAGTAAATGTAAAAGATATAGATACCATAGATCTTGCTATAAATTTTAATGAAACACAAAGAAAATTAAATGCCAACCTCACTGCACCTCATATTAATTACAGTGGCAACGAATTAGATAGTTTGCTTTTTAAAATGACAACAGATAAAGAAAACTTTAATTTTAAATTGGGTTTTAAAGATATAAAAGCCAATCCTTTATACATTCCAAAAACGGTTGTAACTGGTAATCAGCTAAATAATGAGTTGTCTTTAAGTTTTTCTGGTATGTATAAAGCAGATACACTATTAAACGTAAACACCAAAATAACAGGGAGTAGAGATAGCTTACAAATTTCAGTTAGTCATAAAAATCTGAAATTAAATAAAAAATTATGGACTATACCAGCATCCAATAAGGTAGTTTTACAAAACAATAAATTACAATTTACAGATTTTAACATTACTAAAAACAATCAATTTATTGAAATTACAGATGCAATAGATCAAGTAAACACTGAGCATATTGCAATTGATTACAAAAATTTTAAAATAAGCGAGATTTTTAACTACTTAAACCCAAATAAAGAAATAGCCACTGGTATTTTAAGCGGACAATTTGTTTTAGAAAATCCGTTTAAGGATACAGGTATCATTGCAGATTTAAATATCAATCAACTAAAACTATTAAACACCAATTTAGGCAAACTATCCTTAAAAGGTAAATCTTTAGGAAATAATACATACGATTTTAATGCCAAATTAAAAGAAGGTGATATCGATTTAGATGTAACAGGAGATTATTTTATAGAAGATGAAGATGCCAACTTAAATCTAGCTATCAAACTAAATACTTTTAAAATGAAAGCCTTAAATACACTTTCTTTGGGCGAAATTAAAGAAACTAGTGGTTCGTTTTCTGGTAATTTTACTGTTGATGGTAAAACGTCTAATCCTAATTATAATGGTAATTTAAATTTTAAAGATGCAACCTTTAACATCACAAAATTAAACACAAAATTTACTTTAAAAGACGAAAAATTACGTGTAGATAATAATGGGTTTTATTTAGATAATTTTTTAGTTTTAGATGAAAAGAAAAACGCCCTAAATCTTTCTGGTAAAATTTTAACCAAAAGTTTTATAAACCCTCAATTTGATATAAAGTTAAGCGCAAAAAACTTTAGAGTTTTAAACGCTACAAAAAATGATAATCCATCACTTTATGGTATTGCCTCATTTAATGCGAATGCAAATTTAACAGGAGATTTACAAATCCCTAAGTTATCTGCAAATATAACTTTAGGCAAAGAAACTAACGTTAATTACGTATTGCCTACAGCTTATGCTACAGTAGAAAATAGAGATAATGTAGTTGTTTTTGTAAATAGAAAAAATCCTGATGCTATTTTAACAGAAACCGAACAACAAACTGCTACAATTACAGGTTTCGATATTTCAACCCAATTAAAAATTGATAAACAAGCCAAAGTAACTGTAGTTATTGATGAGGAAACAGGAGACAATTTTAATGTTTCTGGTGATGGAGATTTGGTTTTTAATATGTTGCCAAATGGTAACATTTCTTTATCTGGAGTTTACGAAGTGGCACAAGGTCATTACGAATTGAATTTATATAAATTGGTAAATAGAAAATTTTTACTGGCACCTGGAGGTCGTATTTCTTGGTCTGGTAATCCTTTTAATGCTAAGTTAGATGTGCAAGCTATTTATAAGTTAGCTACTTCAGCATCGCCATTAATGGCAGCACAAACTTCTAATGTAGATCCATCAGTAAAAAGTAAATTTAAACAAGTTTTGCCTTTTAACGTGTATTTAAATATCGATGGAGAAATGATGCAGCCCAAAATTTCTTTTAATTTAGATATGCCAGAAGAAGATCAAGGTGCTATTGGTGGGCAAGTGTACAGCAGGGTACAGCAAGTAAATCAGCAAGAAGAAGAGTTAAACAAACAAGTTTTTTCTTTGTTGGTTTTAAATCGATTTTATCCAGATTCTGGTAGCGATGGTAGTTCTGGTGGTTTTGCAACAATTGCTAGAGATAATTTAAATGATGCAGTTTCAGGGCAATTGAATGCTTTTTCTGATAAAATTTTAGGCAAAACCGGTATCGAACTTAATTTCGATTTAAATAGTTATACAGATTATCAAGGCAACTCTCCAACAGACCGAACGCAATTAGGGGTAACAGCACAAAAAAAACTATTTAACGAGCGCTTAACTGTAAGAGTAGGTAGCGATTTAGATTTACAAGGTACAAATACAACAAACCAACAAACTCCGGTTATTGGTAATGTAACTTTAGAATACAAAATTACAGAAGATGGCAGGTATCGTTTAAAAGGATTCAGAAAAAACGAATTTGAAAATATTATAGACGGACAGACTATTGTAAGTGGAATTGCGTTAATTTTTACCCAAGAGTTTAATGAATTTAACGAAATGTGGCAAGCCATTTTTAAGGCTCAATCTCAAACAAATCAAAATGATAAAAATAAGCAGGATAAAAAAAAGAACACTGATGAAAAAGTAAGTACAAAGAAAGAAAATAAAAGTAGTAAAAAAGAAAATGAGTAAGCTTTGAGAAAAACCATTCAAATACAATTTATACTATTAATAGCAATACTTCTATATTCTTGTAGCGTAAATAAATTAATACCAGAAGGGAAACGTTTATACACAGGTGCAAAAATTGAAATAGAAGCAGATGCTTCAATACAAAACAAGAGTAAGCTAAAAGAAAATTTGCAAAATGTTGTAAGACCAAAACCCAATACAAAGTTTTTAGGCATGCATTTGGGGGTATACTATTATTATAAAAATCAAATAGAAAACCCTAGTTTTTTAAATAAATGGTTGTATAAAAAAATAGGTCAAAAACCTGTGTATCAATCAGATGTTGATTTAGTTGAGGTGCAAGATATTCTTAGAAACCGCCTTGAAAATAATGGGTTTTTTTACAGCACTGTGGTATCTTCTTTTCAAGAAAAAGAAAAAAGAGCTGCAGCAAGCTATAATTTAAAAATACCATCACCTTATAAAATGGAAAAATTTAAGGTAGATAGCATGGTTTCTCCTATTTATGCAGCTATTAAAAAAATTAGTAAAAAAACACCTTTTAAAAAAAATATACGCTTCGATTTAAGTAATTTTAAATTTGAACGCGAAAGAATTGATGCAGAACTTAAAAAAGAAGGCTACTATAACTTCAATGCAAATTTCTTAATTTTCGAAGCAGATACCAACCAATATAATCATAAAAAGTTCGATTTATTTTTAAAGTTGAAAGCCAATGTGCCCAAAAAATCGACTGTGCCTTATGTTTTAAAAAGCATAAACGTATATCCTAATTATAATTTAAAAGATTCCATTACAGATAAATTTGTGAGTTTTGATCGCAAAAATTATTATCAGAATAAAATTATTTTTAAACCAAAGTATCTAAATGATTTTATCACCCTAAAAAAAGGGGAGCGTTTTAACCCAGAAAAATCTAAAAACACAGCAAGACGTTTGTCTACAATTGGGGCGTATAAATATGTAAATATTCAGTATAATGAAATTGATACTATTGCAAATGATTATAAAGGAGCTTTAGAGGCCAATATTTTTTTATCGCCTTTAACAAAACGCGCAATACGTGCTGAGTTGCAAGCTGTAACAAAATCTAACAATTTTGCTGGGCCTACATTAGGTGTTAGCTTTAGTAACAGAAATTTATTTAAAGGTGGCGAAACGTTAAATATAACTGGTACTATTGGTTACGAAACACAAGTGGCAAGTGGTAATAATGCAGGTTTAAGTAGTTTAGAATTAGGTGTAAAATCAGAATTAATTTTTCCAAGAGTAATTGTACCTTTTAGATTTAAAGAAGATTTTTTTGAATACTCAATACCAAAAACCAAAACAAGTTTAAGTGCTACCTATTTAAGCAGAAGCGAACTCTACACATTATCATCGGGTTCTGCACTTTTTGGGTATATTTGGGATGCGAATAAATACATAACCTACGAAATTAATCCTATCTCATTAAACTACTCAAGCTTATCTAACACAACAGCTGCCTTTGAAACTATTTTAGAAAACAATCCTTTTTTAGAAGAAAGTTTCAATCAACAATTTATATCTGGCCTCACATTTTCATTTACTTATAACGAAATGATAACCCCTCAACAACATCAGTTTTATGTAAATTCTACTGTAGATGTGGCAGGAAATTCCATCAGTTTATTTGGCAAAGAAAAAGAAATAGGAGCCCCTAAAGAGTTTTTAGGGCTTCAATATGCGCAATTTGCAAAAGCAGATTTAGATTTTAGATATCATTTTAATTTTGGAAAGAATAATAATCAAAAAATAGCCACAAGATTTTTTGCAGGGTATGGTTATGCTTATGGAAATTCAGATGTGGTTCCGTTTGTAAAACAATACTTTTCTGGTGGACCATATAGTGTAAGAGCATTTAATACTAGGTCTTTAGGACCAGGTACTTATCAAGGGAATTCTGAGAGCAGTACTACTTTTTTTGATAGAACAGGTAATATACGTTTAGAAGCTAATATAGAGTATCGTTTCCCTATCTATTCTTTTTTTAAAGGAGCTTTTTTTGTTGATGCTGGTAATGTTTGGAATTCAGTTTCCAATGCAACGTTTAATGATAAAAACGGTCAGCAAACCGATAAATTTACATCCAACTTTATCAACGAATTGGGCATGGGCGCAGGAATTGGATTGCGAATAGATGTACAAGGCTTTGTCATTCGATTTGATTTGGCAGCCCCTTTTCACGATCCAAGCTTAGCAAAAGAAGAGCGTTTAGATTTTAGGTTAAATGAGCCAGTCTTAAATTTTGCTATTGGTTACTCTTTCTAAATTAAAATCCATTAGAAATCTTTACCAACTCATTTTTATCTACAATTTTAATGTCTTTTTTTAAGAAAGTAATCGAGCCACTTTTCTTTAAGCCAGAAAGTAAACGAATTGCAGATTCAGTAGCAGTACCAATTATATTAGCAATATCTTCTCTAGATAAATGAATGTTTATAGCCCCTAGTTCATTTGTACCAAATTTATCTTCTAAGCTTAATAGTGTTTCAGCCAATCGTTGTTTTACACTTTTCTGAGCCATATCCACTATAATATTATCAGCTTTTTTTAAAGAGCCTGCCATGGTCTTTAGTACATCCATAGTAAAATTCGGATTCTTTTCAAGATCTTTAATAATTTCTTCTTTAGGGATAAAACAAACCTCCATATCATCTATAGCAACAGCGTTTAAATTAGAAACTTCGTCAGAAATTAAACTTCTTTCACCAATTAAATCGCCACGTTGCACCAAGCTAACAATTTGGTTTTTTCCATTTTCACTCATTTTAGAAATCTTGCAAACCCCGTCTTTTATACAAAAAACACCGTTTATATGATCTCCTTCTTCAAATAAAGGCTCTCCTTTTTTTATTATTTTAGAGGTTTTACAAGCAGATATTCTAATTAATTCATCTTTAGAAAGATGCTTTAACGAATTAAATTGACGTACAATACACTGTTCACATTTACCCATTATTTGGTTTTATTTGATAGTTCAAAGATATTGAAAAACTGATAAAAATCATATTTTAAACTAAAATCTTAACGGAAATTTGCATCAGGCAAAAGAGTAAATATGAAGACTACACATTGTTACCATTGTGGAGATTCTTGTAAAGATGATATCATAAAAGTTAATGATAAAAATTTCTGTTGTAATGGTTGTAAAACGGTTTACGAAATTTTTTCGCAAAACGACTTAACGTGTTATTATGATTTTCAAGAAAATCCAGGTGCAGTTCCCTCAGAAATTCAAGGCAAATATGATTTTTTAGAGAACCCACAAATCATTGAAAAATTAGTAGATTTTAATGATGGTAACACGCAAATTGTAACCTTATATATACCTCATATACATTGTAGTTCTTGTATTTGGGTATTAGAAAATTTGCATAAATTAAATCCAAAAATTAGTACTTCTCAGGTAGATTTTCCAAAGAAAAAAGTTAGAGTGTCTTACAATTCAGAAACTACATCATTAAAAGAAGTGGTGTTATTATTGAGTTCTATAGGGTACGAACCTTACATTAGTTTAGAAGATTATGAAGCTGGAAAAAACAAAGTAGATCGTAGCTTAATTTACAAATTAGGTATTGCAGGTTTTGCTTTTGGTAATGTAATGTTTCTCTCTTTTCCTGAGTATTTTGAGGTAAGTGGCTTTTGGATAGAAAAATATAAAAACGTTTTTAGATGGTTAATGTTTTTCTTTTCTTTACCCGTAGTTTTTTATGCGGGTAATGATTATTTTATTTCGGCCTACAAAGGGTTACGTTCTAAAATTTTAAATATAGATGTACCTATTGCTCTTGGAATTATAGTGTTGTTTATAAGAAGTACAACAGAAATTATTTTAGATTTAGGTACAGGTTTTTTTGATAGTTTAACAGGCTTAATTTTCTTTCTTTTATTGGGTAAATTCTTTCAACAGAAAACGTATAGTTTCTTGTCTTTTGAGCGCGATTATAAATCGTATTTTCCAATTGCGGTTACGCGAATTTTAGCCAATCAAAAAGAAGAAAATGTACAAATTTATGAGGTTGAAAAAGGGGATAGGCTTTTAATAAGAAATCAAGAATTAATACCTGTAGACGGAATTTTAATTAACGGAAATGCTAATATAGATTATAGTTTTGTAACGGGTGAAGCAGAGCCAGTTGCTAAGAAATCTGGTGATAAGTTATTTGCTGGTGGAAAACAACTCTCAGGAATTTTAGAAATGGAAGTTTTGGCTTCGGTATCACAAAGTTATTTAACACAATTGTGGAGCAATGACGTTTTTCAGAAAGACAAAACATCTAATTTTAAAACACTTACAGATAAAATTAGTAAACATTTTACAATTATTGTACTATCTATTGCCTTAATAGCTACAACGTATTGGTTGTTTGTAGATGCTAGCATTGCATTAAACGTTTTTACGGCGGTTTTAATTATTGCTTGTCCTTGTGCTATAGCATTAGCAGCGCCTTTTACTTTCGGAAATTTGTTGCGTATTTTTGGTAAACAAAAATTCTATTTAAAAAATGCCACAGTAATTGAACAATTGGCAACCATTAATTCTTTAATTTTTGACAAAACAGGTACGTTAACCACAAATGTAAAAAGTAATATTTCTTACGATGGAACGCCTCTAAACCATCAAGAAAAAAGTATTTTAAAAAGCGGTTTAAGAGCATCAAATCATCCTTTAAGCAGAATGTTATACGATACTTTTACTACAGTTGATAATTTAAAAATCTCGAATTACAAAGAGGTTGTTGGGCAAGGGATTGAAGTAAATTATCAACAAGAAAAATTAAAACTAGGTTCTGCTTCTTTTGTAAAAAATATTGAAGATAAATTGTCTTTTGATACTTCTGTGCACGTTAGTATTAACAATAATTATAAAGGTAAGTTTACCTTTAAAAATACCTACAGAAAAGGAGTTCAAGAAATTTTTAATACCTTACAGCAAGAGTATGATTTGGCTGTTGTTTCTGGAGATAATGAAGGTGAACGTAAATTTTTATCCAATCAATTACCTCAAAAAACAACTTTATTATTCAACCAAAAACCAAATGATAAATTACATGTTGTAGAAGCGTTGCAGCAACAAAATAAAAAAGTGGCCATGATTGGTGATGGCTTAAATGATGCTGGGGCATTAGCACAAAGCGATGTTGGAATTGCTTTGTCAGAAAATATCAATGTTTTTTCTCCTGCATGCGATGCCATTTTAGATGCTTCTCAATTTCATAAAATAGAGCATTTCTTAAGCGCATCAAAAAAAGCAATTTCTATTATAAAATATTGTTTTATATTGTCTTTATGTTACAATGCAGTAGGGTTGTATTTTGCAATTACAGGGCAATTAATGCCAGTAATTGCTGCAATATTAATGCCTCTAAGCTCTATTAGCATTGTGGTATTCACCACAATTTCTACAAATATTTTAGGTAAAAAACTCAATAAAAAATGAAAATTAATCCATATATAGATCATACCTTATTAAAAGCTACTGCTACAAAAACGCAAATAATAAGTTTATGTGAAGAAGCAAAAATGTACAATTTTTATGCTGTTTGTGTAAATGGTTGTTATGTAGCCTTGGCAAAAAATCAATTAGAAAATTCTAAGGTAAAAGTAGCTGCAGTTATTGGCTTTCCTTTAGGGGCTATGACAACTGAAACAAAAGTTTTTGAGGCTAAAAATTGTATTGACAAAGGGGCATCAGAAATAGATATGGTTATTAATATAGGTAAGTTGATTGATGGCGATTTTACCTATGTAGAAAATGAGATAAAACAAATTAAAGAAGCTATTTGGGGTAATACGTTAAAAGTGATTTTTGAAAATTGCTATTTAACTAAAACCCAAATTAAAAAAGCTTGTGAATTGGCAGTAAA
Organism: Polaribacter sp. R77954; assembly: GCF_044595335.1. Taxonomy (GTDB): domain Bacteria; phylum Bacteroidota; class Bacteroidia; order Flavobacteriales; family Flavobacteriaceae; genus Polaribacter. The sequence continues at coordinate 1,045,714 of NZ_CP138992.1, read as the reverse complement.
TGCAGGTGCAGATTTTGTAAAAACATCCACAGGTTTTGGTACAAGTGGTGCAACTTTTGAAGATGTGCAGTTAATGAAAGAAACTGTAAATAATAAAGCCCAAATAAAAGCAGCTGGTGGAGTACGTGATATGGCAACAGCCCAAAAATATATAGAAATGGGGGTTACAAGATTAGGTACTTCTTCTGGAGTTGCTTTGGTAAAAACGGGTATTTCTAATAAAAATGAGTATTAAGTATGAGTGTGCATATTGAAGCAAAACAAGGAGAAATTGCAGAAACAGTATTGTTACCTGGAGATCCAATGAGAGCAAAATGGATTGTAGATTTTTTCTTAACAGAAATTGTAAAATACAATGATGTTCGTGGAATGTTAGGGTTTACAGGAACGTATAAAGGAAAAAGAATATCAGTACAAGGTACAGGAATGGGAATTCCATCAACTTTAATTTACGCCCATGAATTAATTAACGATTATGGTGTAAAAAATTTAATTCGAGTAGGTTCAGCAGGTTCTTATCAAAAAGAAGTTAAGATTAGAGATATTGTTATTGCTATGGCTGCCTCTACCAATTCAGGTTTAAATACTATTCGTTTTAATGGTGCAGATTACGCACCAACTGCAAGTTTTTCTTTATTTCAAAAAGCAGTAAAAGTTGCAGAAAAACAAGGTATTACAATTAAAGCAGGTAATATTTTAAGTTCAGATGAGTTTTATGCAGATGATTTTGATAGTTATAAAAAATGGGCAGACTATGGTGTTTTGTGTGTAGAAATGGAAACCAATGGTTTGTATACCATTGCTGCTAAACACAATGTAAACGCACTATCCATTCTAACAATTTCAGATAGTTTAGTTACAGGAGAAAGAACAACAGCAGAAGAACGCGAACTTACTTTTAAAGAAATGATAGAAATAGCTTTAGAATTGGCATAATTTTAATTCTACTATTATGTTGATTGATTTGCTAATGAAGCGAAACATGAAAATGAAAATTGTATCTATACATTTCATAAAATGTAAATTGTAGTTATCAATGTAAAGAATAAGATTTCTTTAAAAATGCGTGAAGGTGAGGTTTGAATTCAAAGCTCAAAAACATAAAAAACATCAAGCAGAAATGAAAACATCACTAATTCAAAAATATAACGTTCCAGGACCAAGATATACCAGTTATCCAACTGTTCCTTTTTGGGATATAACCACATTTACCCCAGAAAATTGGAAGGCAAGTTTTCAAAAATCATTTATTGAAAGTAACCAAAAAGAAGGGATTAGTGTTTATATTCATTTGCCATTTTGCGAGAGTTTGTGTACGTTTTGTGCTTGTCATAAACACATTACCAAAAGGCATGAAGTAGAGGAGGAGTATATAGCAACAGTGCTAAAAGAGTGGCAATTATATATAAATGAATTTAGCGAAACTCCCATTATTAAAGAATTGCATTTGGGTGGTGGCACACCTACTTTTTTTTCTAAAGAAAATTTAAAATTTTTAATGGATGGTATTTTCAAGTTGGCAATACCACATGCTGATGCCGAATTTAGTTTTGAAGGTCATCCCAATAACACCACAAAAGCACAATTACAAACCTTGTACAATTGTGGTTTTGAAAGGGTGAGTTTTGGTGTACAAGATTATAATGAAAAAGTTCAAAAAGCCATTCATAGAATTCAGCCTTTTGAAGCAGTTGCACAAGTAACAAAATGGGCTCGAGAAATTGGGTACACTTCTATAAGTCACGATTTAATTTTTGGGCTTCCACATCAAACCAAAGAAAATGTAATTTATACGATTAATAAAACCAAAGAGTTACAGCCAGACAGAATTTCGTTTTACAGTTATGCGCATGTGCCTTGGGTAAAAGGTGTTGGTCAAAGAGGTTTTAATGATAATGATTTACCAAAAGATGATGAAAAAAGAGCGCTTTATGAAATAGGGAAACAGCTTTTTGCAGAGTTAGGATACGAAGAAATTGGTATGGATCATTTTGCTTTAAAAACAGATAGTTTGTATCAAGCCACTATCAACAAAACCCTGCATAGAAATTTTATGGGGTATACTGCCAACAAAACACAATTAATGATTGGCTTAGGCATGTCTGCAATTTCAGATTCTTGGTATGGTTTTGCTCAAAATGTAAAAACGGTAAAGGAATATCAAAAAATTGTAAGTGAAGGTAAAATTCCTGTTTTTCGCGGTCATATACTCTCTAAAGAAGACGAAATTATTAGAAAACACATTCTAAATATTATGTGTAATTTTTATACTTCTTGGCATTTGCCATCAACTCAAATAAACAATATAGAAATGCACTTGGCATTATTAAAAGGTTTAGAACAAGATGGTTTGGTTATTGTTGATAAAAATTCTTTAACAGTACCAAAGCATGCACGCCCTTTTGTAAGAAATATTTGTATGGCATTTGACCAAAAAATGCATCAAAAAAAGTTAAAAGACAAAGTTTTTTCGATGACAATATGATAAATTTTGTTAATTTTTTTGGTTGATAAGTTTGATTTTACTAAATTTATTCAAAATTAAATTCCCCCAATCATGAAAAAAAGTAAAATTAAACACCTCAGAGCGCTAATTGTTAAAGAAAGATTAATTGATGCATCTTTAAAATTGACCATTTTAATTATAAGTGTCATTTTTATTTTCGGAGCAATTATTTAAAAAAACAACATTTATTTAAACCATAAATCGTCTAAAGAGAAATCTCTAGACGATTTTTATATTTGTGTGAATTTGTTTTACGCACTATTTTGGTACTTTCAGAAGTAACTGACTTTTAAAATACAATTCTAAAAAAGCCATTTAAAATTTATAAATTTAAGATGATTTTTAGTTTTTTAGTAAAATAAAGGCTTATTTATCCTATGCTTTTATTATTAATGTTTAGGCTGTTTCTTCTAAAGTTTTTTTTTGTATTCTTCTAACAATTTCAATACAATTTGTAGTATGTATTCCAAAAAATATCCAAAGTATTTCTGTTTTCTTTGTCTTGGCTTTTTCTTTTTTTAGAGAGTAATGTTGTTTTTCTTTTCCAGAACTGTCTTCTAAACGTGTTGCTTTTTCTTTGGTAATTAATTTATCAAACGATGATGACCCAAATCAATATTACAAAAAAAATGACACAATCAATATTGGCATTTAATTGTTCAACTAACTTCTTGTCAGAACAACAATCATAGTGCTTTAGGAATATCAACCATATTTTTCCTTTTGGACTAAAATAATTCTTTGTTCCTTTTTAGATTCTTTAATCTTAAAAATCGAAACCAAAGTATCCCAAGGAATAGCAAAATAGATTTTTCCTAAATCAATCCATAAAAATTGATTAAAATAAAGTTGAAAGTTTTCTTTAGAAACTAAAAATTAAAATTTGTATTGGAATTCGGAGATCCTTCGTATTTTTGGCATGCATAGGTAAATTAAAACCCCGATTTTTTGAGTAAACAGCTCGTTTTCGGGGTTTTATTATTTTTAAAATAAAACTTACTTGTCTGATAAACAAGTGCTTATTTGCTCTTGAAAATACCTATTTAGTTTTTAGGAAAAATATTTTTTTGAGGCATTCCAATAGATATCCATTTCTTCTAAAGACATGTCAGAGAGTGTTTTACCTTCTTTTTTAGCTTCTTGTTCTAAAAACTGAAAACGATTGATAAACTTTTTGTTTGTTTTTTCTAAAGCATTTTCTGGGTTTACACCAATAAAACGTGCGTAATTTATCATCGAAAATAAAACATCGCCAAATTCTTTTTCTATATTTTCTTTATGTTTAGCTTTAATTTCATCATTTAATTCGGTGAGCTCTTCTTGTACTTTTTCCCAAACTTGTTCAGGTTTATCCCAATCAAAACCAACACCCGCAACTTTTTCTTGAATTCTACTAGCCTTTACTACAGCAGGTAAACTTTTAGGAACACCCTCTAAAACCGATTCTTTGCCTTCTTTTAGTTTTAGTTGTTCCCAATTGCGTTTTACATCTTCTACATTATCAACCTTAACATCTCCATAAATATGAGGATGTCTGTCTATCAATTTATCGCAAATACTATTGGCAACATCAGCCATGTCAAAAGCTTTTTTTTCGCTTCCTATTTTTGCATAAAAAACAATGTGCAGTAAAACATCACCCAACTCTTTTTTAATTTCGGGTAAATCATTATCTAAAATAGCATCTGCCAATTCGTAGGTTTCTTCAATAGTTAAATGCCGTAAACTTTCTAAAGTTTGCTTTTTATCCCAAGGACATTTTTCACGCAAATCGTCCATAATATCTAACAAACGATTAAATGCTGCAAGCTGTTCTTTTCTTGAGTTCATTTTTTAGTTTTAACTACTGACTACTGACTACTGACTACTGACTACTGACTACTGAATTTCCTCTTCTTTATTTTCTTCAGAAACGGCTTCAACTTTAGCAAAATCAAAACCTATTTCAATTAATAAGTTAAACCACTGAATTACTTTTTTTATGTTTGAGGTATACACTCTTTCATCATCATAATTAGGTAAAACTTCTGCAAAAAATGCAGCTAGTTTTTTACCACTTTCTTTATGAGACAGTGCTTTTGCACCTGCTGTTTTTTCAGACATTGCTTTAAAAACATTTAATAAGGGCATATCTTCTTCATAAGTGTAAATCGCAATATTTTCTAATAAACTTACATTTTGAGTTGAGTTTACAGCCAATCTTTTATTGTCTACTAAAGATTCAACAATAATTGCATTTTTTGATTGAGATATTACTTGAAACAATCCTGGTTTACCAGAAACCGATATAATTTTACTAAATTCCATTTGTATATTTTTTATGAAAGTTATTTAAATTTTCTTGTCATTTTGAGCAAAGTAAAGTACAGTTGAAAAATCTCATTGATAATAAAATTAGATTTTTCCACAAGGTCGAAATGACATTAAAATATTCTAAATAAATTAATTATTTTTTCTTTTTTAAATTCGGAAAACGCATTCTGTAATCTGCTCTTATCTTTCCTTTAGAGATGTTTTCTAGTTTCTTTTTAATCAATCTTTTTTTAAGAGATGATAATTTGTCTGTGAACAAAATCCCTTCAATATGATCGTATTCGTGCTGAAAAACTCTTGCTGCAAGTCCTTCTAAAACTTCGGTATGTGTTTTAAAGTCTTCATCTTGATATTCAATGGTAACTTTTGGTTGACGATACACATCTTGGCGAACATCTGGTATACTTAAACACCCTTCGTTAAATGCCCATTCTTCACCTTCTTCTTCAATAATACGTGCGTTTATAAAAACCCTATTAAATGTTTTTAAGGTTGCTCTGTCATTATCATCTAAATCTTCATCTTCTGCAAAAGGAGATGCATCAATAACAAACAAACGAATAGCTTTACCAATTTGTGGAGCTGCCAAACCAACACCAGAAGCGTTGTACATTGTTTCTTTCATATTTGCAATCAGTTCCTTTAAATTCGGGTAATTTGCATCTATTTCTGTACATGCTTTTCGCAATACAGGGTCTCCATAAGCTACAACTGGTAAAATCATTTTTTATTTTTTAATGGTTGCAAAAGTACAATTTCAAAATCCGAACTCCCAAACTTTGAATTCATAATTTAAATTTTATCATTATTGATTGTACAAATACGATTGCAGAATAATTGTTGCACTTATTTCATCAACAAGTGCCTTGTTTCTTCGTTTACTTTTTTTTAATCCACCATCTATCATGGTTTGAAAAGCCATTTTAGATGTAAAACGTTCATCTACTCTTTTTACAGGGATTTGCGGAATTTCTTTAGCCAATTTCTCTAAAAAAGGAACAATTAAGGTTTCACTTTCACTATCAGTATTGTTCATTTGTTTTGGTTTCCCAATTAAAAAGAGCTCTACATTTTCTTTAGAAACATAGTCTTTTAAATAAGAAATCAATTCATTTGTAGATACAGTAGTTAATCCAGAAGCTATAATTTGCAATTCATCTGTAATAGCTATTCCTGTTCTTACTTTTCCAAAATCAATGGCTAAAATTCTTCCCAAATTGTATACTTTTTTTGCAAAAATAGAGTTAATTTTTAATATGATAAGACTAAGTTTTATAATATGTAAAAGATTGCTTTCCGATTTTTAAAAATCTTTTTTAGATTTTACACAAGGATGGGTAATCTGTTTAAAAAACGTATATTCGCTTCGGTTTTTAGCATTCAAATTATATTTGCAAAAATTAAATTATTAAAATGGAAGATATTAGAAAAATAATAGAGTCAGCTTGGGAAAACCGTGAGTTGTTAAAAGAACAAAATACGATTAATACCATTAGAAAAGTTGTTGATTTATTAGATAAAGGAGAATTAAGAGTAGCAGAGCCAACTACAGATGGTTGGCAAGTAAATGAATGGGTAAAGAAAGCAGTAGTGTTGTATTTTCCTATTCAAAAAATGGAAACCTTAGAAGCTGGTATTTTTGAATATCATGATAAAATTCCTTTAAAGAAAAACTTTGCAGAAAGAGGCATTAGAGTAGTGCCAAATGCAGTTGCAAGACATGGAGCGTACATTTCTCCAGGTACAATTTTAATGCCTAGTTATGTAAATATTGGTGCGCATGTAGATGAAGGCACAATGGTTGATACTTGGGCTACAGTAGGTTCTTGTGCACAAATTGGTAAAAATGTACATTTATCTGGTGGTGTTGGTATTGGTGGTGTTTTAGAACCATTACAAGCTGCACCTGTAATTATAGAAGATGGCGCTTTTATTGGTTCTAGATGTATTGTTGTAGAAGGTGTTAGAGTAGAAAAAGAAGCGGTTTTGGGTGCTAATGTTGTGTTAACAATGAGTACTAAAATTATAGATGTTACTGGTGATGAACCTGTGGAAACAAAAGGAGTTGTGCCAGCAAGATCTGTAGTGATTCCTGGTAGTTATACCAAAAAATTTGCTGCTGGAGAATACAATGTGCCATGTGCATTAATTATTGGAAAAAGAAAAGAAAGTACCAACAAAAAAACGTCTTTAAATGATGCACTTCGTGAATACGATGTAGCTGTTTAAAGAGTCTATTTTTTATGACGAAGATTACTGCGATTATTCCTACCTTAAATGAAGAAATTCATGTAGAAGACGCTATAAAATCAGTTGATTTTGCAAATGAAATTATTGTAATTGATTCTTATAGTACAGATAATACAGTAGCTTTAGCAGAAAAGCACAATGTAAAAATCATCAAACGAAAGTTTGATGATTTTTCTTCTCAAAAAAACTTTGCTATTGAGCAAGCAAAATATCCTTGGATTTATATTTTAGATGCAGATGAAAGAGTTACTCCAGAGGTAAAAAAAGAAATTTTAGAAGCTGTTCAAAATCCTAAAGGTTATGTAGGTTTTTATGTGCACAGAAGTTATTATTTTGCTGGTAAAAAAATTAAGTATTGTGGTTGGCAAAGAGACAAAGTAATTCGTCTGTTTTTGAAAGCGCATTGTACATATAGAGGAGTTGTACACGAAACCATAAAAACTAATGGGGAACTTGGTTTTTTTAAAAATAAAATTAATCATTTTGGTTACAGAAGTTACAATCATTACATTGGTAAAATTCACCATTATTCGTCATTAAAAGCAAAAGAACTTCATAAATCTGGGAAAAAAGTAACACTTTTTCATTTATTCATAAAACCACCTTTTCGTTTTTTTATGCACTATATTCTAAGACTAGGTTTTTTAGATGGTCTTGCAGGCCTAATTTTATCAAAAGCTTTAGCCTACTCAGTATATGTAAGATTTGTAAAATTATGGTTATTAAATAATGGTTTAAAAGAAGATGAAAATTAGCCCTTTTTATAAAAAAAATAATTTCTAAAAGCCCTGTTCAATTTATAAGTAAATAAAGTTGATACTTGCCAAAAAGGACGCATAATTTCTCTTAATACCTTTTTAAATTTAGGCATTCCTTTTTTCTGTAAAGTAGTTCCTCCTAAAGCTTTATCATTACTTTTTACATAACTTTTATTTGTGGTGTAAACCTTTACTTTGTGTTTAGACACATCTTGTTTTAACACATCTATAGGTGCATAAAATTGAGTTAAGTTTTTATGCAAATTTGCAGCAGCAACTTTACCAATAACTTGAGCAGTGGTTTGTAAAGAAGGGATTAAAAATAAAGAAGTAAATAAATTTTTTTTAAGTTCAAAAAAGCCTTTTCTGCCAGAAATATCAAGAAAATGGTTTGTGGTTATTTCATCTAAAATTCTAGGTAAATCTTTAAAGAAACTGTTGTCTAAAAGCGCATCATCCTCCAAAACTATTGCATAATCTTCAGTTTGATTTTTAATCACTTCCCATAATTCAAAATAGGTTTTGGTCAAGCCAATTTCTCCATCATTCAAATTCGGATAATGAGCCAAGAAATTAAACTCTTTTTTCGCTTTTTTTAAGAAAGAAAAAGGTAATTCCTTACCGTAAATAGCCGTAAATCTTGTGATAGGAATGTTTAAAGTAGCAAACTGATTCTCCATAAAATCACGTCTTACTTTACTTTTATCCAAATTGATATAATATACTTTGTAAGACATCATAATTGGATCCAGTTTTTGCAAGCAACTTCATTTTTTTTATCAATAAACCATTTTTTTGGAGCAATAACAGTTTTGTCTTTATGTTGGTTTAACCAAGCTCCCCACCAAGAAAAACTACTATTGGCAGTAATGTTATGTTTACACAAACTCATTAAATACAGATCTTCATGAGGTATTGTTTTGTGATTAATAAAGGTAGCATTATCAATTTTTAAATTTTTCTTGGTCCAAGAAATATCATCAGAAAAAACAAAAAAATGGGTTTCTTTAAACTTGGTATTTATGCATTCTATTGCCTTTTGATAATACTTTAAATCACAAGTACCATGTATACTATTGGCTTTTTGGTCAGATATAAAATCTCCTCTTCTAATATGAATAGAGCAAGTATTTTTATGTTTTTCTATATGCTTAGCACATTGAATTGTAGAATCAGAAATTTTTTCTTTAATCACAAATTGGTTTAATAAAATATCTCTAATATTTGTAAAATATTTTTCGGTTTGAAAATACCCTTTCACAAATTCGTTTCCTTTTAAATTGAATAAATTATCATTAAAAAGTAAATTCTTTTCTTTTACGTTTTCTTTAACTTTTACTAAGGATAAAAACGTTGGAATAATACCAGCAACTTTCAAATCAATATTGTATTTATCAAGTTGATAGCCACCATGTAATTTATAAGTCTTAAATTTAGAAGTATCAATCTGTACATCAAAACCCTTTTGTTCTAATGCTTTTGCATACGCATACTGAAACATTTGATTTCCAAGACCGCCAACAATTCTAACAATAATCATTTAAATATCAATTTGATAAATGAAGTTCGGGCAAAAATACAAATGTTATCACACTTTTTCTTCTTTTAAAGTCTGTAAAACAATAAATTTGCGCTTTTGATTGCAAATAAATTATGAAGTACACAGAAGCAATTTCATCAGAAATTTTTCAAATTATCTCTAAAGCAGCCAAAGATACTCATCTTGAGGCTTTTGTAATAGGTGGTTTTGTTCGCGATTTTTTTTTAAAAAGGGGTTCAGCCAAAGATATTGATGTGGTTGCTGTAGGTAGTGGAATCGATTTGGCTTTGCAAGTATCAAAATTACTCCCAAAAAAACCTAAAGTGCAAGTTTTTAAAACTTATGGCACTGCAATGCTACGTTATAAAGACATAGAAATTGAGTTTGTGGGTGCTAGAAAAGAATCCTATTCAGAAGATAGTCGCAATCCAGAGGTTACTCAAGGAACTTTAAAAGACGATCAAAATCGTAGAGATTTTACTATAAATGCCTTAGCATTGAGTTTAAATGAAGACAATTTTGGTGAACTTTTAGACCCTTTTAACGGAATTCAAGATTTAAAGAATAAGTGCATTAAAACACCTTTAAATCCAGATATTACGTATTCTGATGATCCTTTACGCATGATGCGTGCCATTCGATTTGCAACGCAATTAAATTTTAAAATACAAGAAGCGTCTCTTGAAGCCATAGGTAAAAACGCACATAGACTAAAGATTATTACTAGAGAAAGAATTGTAGATGAATTAAATAAAATACTAGCATCACCAAAACCATCAATAGGATTTTTATTATTAGAAAAAGCAAAATTATTGCCCCAAATTTTACCAGAATTGATTGCGCTAAAAGGTGTTGAAGAAGTAGAAGGCCAAAAACACAAAGATAATTTTTACCACACGTTAGAAGTGGTAGATAATATTGCTCAGAATACAGAAAATGTTTGGTTAAGATGGGCTGCATTATTACATGATATAGGAAAAGCACCAACCAAAAGATTTAGTAAAAAAGTGGGCTGGACTTTCCATTCGCATGAATTTGTAGGGTCTAAAATGGTTTATAAAATCTTTAAAAGATTAAAAATGCCATTGAATAACAAAATGAAATTTGTGCAGAAAATGGTTTTACTTAGCTCAAGACCAATAGTTTTAGCCTCTGATGTTAACGATTCTGCTGTAAGACGTTTGGTTTTTGATGCAGGTGATGATATAAATGCATTAATGACACTTTGCGAAGCAGATATTACCACCAAAAACCCAAGAAAATTTAAAAGATATCACCAAAACTTTGAATTAGTAAGAGCTAAAATTAAGGAAGTTGAAGAGCGTGATAGAGTACGAAACTTTCAACCCCCAATTACTGGCGAAGAAATTATGCAAACTTTTAATCTAAAGCCTTGTCGCGAAATTGGGCAAATTAAAGAAGCTATTAAAGAAGCTATTTTAGATGGCAAAATACCCAATGAACACAAAGCATCGTATGATTTTATGATTAAAAAAGGAACTTCTTTAGGATTAAAACAGGCGTAATTGATATTTTTTGTAAAAATAAATTTTATTGATTTTTTAGTCATTATTTAATATAAGATGATTTAAAACCATTTTAAGCGAATTAATTTGTTGATTATTTATTAAAAACGTTAATATTTTTTCATTTTTAGATTGATCTATTGTATATTTAAAGCAATAATATCAATCCATCAAAAAAAATGAAAATTAAAAAAGTTTTAGTTGCAAACCGAGGAGAAATCGCAATACGAATTTTTAGAGCTTGTACAGAAATAAATGTAAAAACGGTAGGTATTTATACCTATGAAGATCGTTATTCTTTGCACAGATATAAATCTGACGAATCTTATCAAATAGGAGAAGATAACCAACCACTAAAGCCTTATTTAGATATTGATGCTATTATAAAAGTAGCAAAAGATAATCAGGTAGATGCCATTCATCCTGGTTATGGTTTTTTATCAGAAAATGCAATGTTAGCGCAAAAATGCGAGGATAACGATATTATTTTTGTTGGGCCAAAAGTTTCTGTTCTAAAATCATTAGGTGATAAAATTACGGCTAAAACAGTAGCTATAGATAATAATATTCCTATTATTCAGAGTAACCAAAATCCTTTAGAAAATTTAGAAATAGCGCTAGAAGAAGCCAAAAAAATTGGCTATCCTGTAATGCTAAAAGCAGCTTCTGGTGGTGGAGGAAGAGGAATGCGTGTTATTAGAAAAGAAGACGAATTAAAGAAAGCTTATGGAGAAAGTAAAAGAGAAGCTTTAAATGCTTTTGGAGATGATACCGTTTTTTTAGAAAAGTTTGTAGAAAATCCGAAGCATATAGAAATTCAAATTGTTGCAGATAATTATGGCAATACAGTCCATTTATTCGAACGAGATTGCTCTGTACAAAGACGTTATCAAAAAGTAATTGAATTTGCACCCTCTTATGGTTTACAACCAGAAACAAAAAATGCTTTATACAATTATGCTATTAAAATTTGTAAAGCTGTAAACTATAACAATATTGGTACTGTAGAGTTTTTGGTAGATGATGATAATTCTATTTATTTTATAGAAGTAAACCCGAGAATACAAGTAGAACATACTGTAACAGAAGTGATTACTAATATAGATCTAGTAAAAACTCAATTGTTTATTGCAGGTGGCTACAAATTAGCAGATCAACAAATAAAAATACCAAGCCAAGAGTATGTAAAAATTAATGGCTATGCATTGCAATGTAGAATTACAACAGAAGATCCTCAAAACGATTTTAAACCCGATTTTGGTACCATTTCTACATACAGAAGTGCTTCTGGGTTTGGAATTCGTTTAGATGCTGGTAGTATTTATCAGGGCGTTAAAATATCTCCTTTTTTCGATTCTATGTTGGTAAAAGTTACTGCAAATAGTAGAACGTTAGATGGTGCTGCAAGAAAAATTAGAAGAGCTTTAAGCGAATTTAGAATTAGAGGCGTAAAAACAAATATGCCTTTTTTAGATAATATTTTGCAACATGAAACTTTTAGAAAGGGTGCAATTACTGTTAATTTTATAAAATCTACACCAAGTTTATTTGTTTTCAAAGCACCTAGAAACAGAGCTAATAAAATTATCACTTATTTGGGTGATGTTACTGTAAACGGAAATAAAGATGTAAAAAAGATAGATGCTACTAAAACTTTTGTAAAACCTAAAGTACCAAGTTTTGATGTTAATGCAAGTTTTCCTAAGGGAACAAAAGATCTTTTAACAGAGTTAGGGCCAGAAGGTTTTTCTAAATGGTTAAGAAACGAGAAAAAAGTCCATTTTACAGATACAACAATGCGAGATGCGCATCAAAGTTTATTAGCTACCAGAATGCGAACTTTTGACATGTTAAAAGTTGCTGAGGGTTATGCTAAAAATCACCCAGAAATATTTAGTATGGAAGTTTGGGGTGGTGCTACTTTTGATGTTTGCTTGCGTTTTTTACAAGAGAATCCTTGGGAAAGATTACGTTTGTTAAGAGCAAAAATGCCAAATGTCTTACTTCAAATGTTAATAAGAGGTTCTAATGGAGTAGGGTATACAGCGTATGCAGATAATTTGATTGGGAAGTTTGTAGAGCAATCTTGGGAAAATGGAGTAGACGTATTCAGAATTTTCGATTCCTTAAATTGGATGAAATCTATTGCACCATGTATAGAACATGTTAGGACTAAAACCAAAGGTTTGGCAGAAGGTTCTATTTGTTATACAAGCGATATTTTAGATGTAAAGAACACAAAATATAATGTACAATACTATATCAACTTGGCAAAGGAGATAGAAAATGCAGGTGCACATATTTTAGCGATTAAAGATATGGCAGGTTTATTAAAACCTTATGCAGCCACAGAATTAGTAACTGCTTTAAAATCGGAGTTAAAAATACCAATTCATTTGCATACACATGATACTTCATCCATACAATCTGCTACCTATTTAAAAGCAATTGAAGCTGGAGTGGATGTTGTAGATGTTGCGTTAAGCGGATTGTCTGGCCTAACTTCTCAGCCTAATTTTAATTCAATTGTAGAAATGTTAAAATATAATGAGCGCGAAAATCCTATCAATTCTAGTTCATTAAATGAATATTCTAATTATTGGGAAGCAGTAAGAGAATACTATTATCCTTTCGAATCTGGGTTAAAAGCGGGTTCAGGAGAAGTTTTTAAACACGAAATTCCTGGAGGTCAATATTCTAACTTAAAACCACAAGCGCAGTCGCTTGGTTTAGAAAGTCGTTTTCATGAAATTACCAAAATGTATGGAGAGGTAAATACATTGTTTGGCAATATTGTAAAAGTAACGCCAAGCTCTAAAGTGGTAGGAGATATGGCGCAGTATTTAGTAAGTAATAACTTAACCGTAAATGATGTTTTAGAAAGAGGAGAAACCATATCTTTTCCCCAATCTGTGGTGAGTTTCTTTAAAGGAGAATTGGGACAGCCAGTTGGTGGTTTTCCTGAAAAATTACAAAAAATTATTTTAAAAGATCAAGAACCCTATACAGATAGACCTAATGCGCATATTGCACCTGTTGACTTTGAGGTTGAATATGCAGATTTTAAGAAAATATTTGAAAATGATTTAGGTAGAAAAATTGATTTTACAGACTTTTTATCGTATAAATTATATCCAAAAGTATTTACAGATGCTTACAACAATCATTTAAAATATGATAATCTAACCAATTTACCCACTAAAAATTTCTTTTATGGAATGGAAATTGGCGAAGAAATTACTGTTGATTTAGATAAAGGAAAAACCGTTTTAATTACTCTAGATTCCATTAGTAAACCAAATTTTGAAGGTTTAGTTACTATTTATTTCAAAGTAAATGGTCAAGGAAGAACCGTTCAGATTAAAGACGAGACAATTAAAGTTGATGTAATTGAAAATGTAAAAGCAGACAAGGCAGATGATAAACAAATAGGTGCTCCACTACAGGGTTTATTGTCTACAATTATGGTGAAAAAAGGTGATGTTATTAAGAAAAATCAACCTTTATTTATTATTGAAGCTATGAAAATGGAAACCACAATTACGGCTAATAATGATGGTACTATTCAAAACATTATTTTAAAAGAAGGTACAATGGTAAATTTAGATGATTTGGTTATTGAATTTGAATAATGTATAACATTACGTTTTATTAGAATATTTTGAGTTTAAATTATTGTTTTAAAATTCAATAATTTAAACTCAATTTTAAAGTTTAAGAAGATGTTTATGTCATTATCGAAATACTATGTTAGGTTAAAAATTTTTGAACAAAGAGAGTGTTGTTTTTTTTAGAGTTGCAAAAGATAGCTTAAAAACAATTAAGAAGTATCTTAAAGTTTCGGGCTGGTATTTTTTATGCCAAGTTTCAAAAGATAAATAGTCAAAACCTAGAGAAAATAATTTTAAAGATTTACCACTAGGTTGTAGACCTAGTAATTTAGCACCTTTTCTTGTCTTACTTAGACTTCTAATTTTATAATTATCTGGGTAGTATTTAACAATGTAGTTGCCATATAACTCGTATTCACTGAAACCACTTTCTTTTAGATGAGTAATTTTAATACTATCTAAAATTTTATACCACCATTGTTTTTCGGTTGTAATTTTCTTCAGTAAAGAAGCTACTATTTTTTTATTAAAAACCATATATTCTCCAATAAAAGAATGATTAACCTGTTTTTCTAATGATAATAAGTTAAGAATAGTTTCAAAATACGGGTGATTATATTCTTGTGTTTTCTCAAAGTAAGTTTTGTTTTCTTTAGAGATAAAATTTATTGGATTCAGAAGAATAGCATCTGCATCCCATACTAAGTAATTATCTGTTATAAATTCTAGTTGATGAACACTCAGTTTTAAAAATTGTTGGAAATACCAACCAGCTCTATTTGGATTGATTTTTTTTTCAACGAAATACTTCTTAATATTATTTAGAGTTAAATTATTACAAATTAAGTCTTCATCTAACAATTTAACGTTTGAAAGGAATTTATTTTCTAAAATATGAAAATTACTTTTGTTTGTAATAATATAAATAGTCCTAAAATTTAAATGTTTTATTATGGATGGAATTGTTTTATCTATTGCAAACCGAATAAGGCTGCTTTTTATAGGAATTACAATATCTATTTCCATTTAATATAATTTTAAAATCGTATTCATTTTAACTCAAACTTTGCATGGTTACTAATTTAAAATATTCTCCTTTTTTAAGTAATAAATCTTCGTGTTTGCCTTGCTCAACAATTTTACCTTTCTGCAACACCACAATTTTATCTGCTTTTTGAATGGTAGAAAGCCTGTGTGCAATAACCATAGAAGTTCTATTTTGCATCATCTTTTCTAAAGCAACTTGAACCAATTGTTCAGATTCTGTATCTAAAGCAGATGTAGCCTCGTCTAAAATCATAATTGGTGGGTTTTTTAGTACAGCTCTTGCAATTGATAATCGTTGTTTTTGCCCACCAGAAAGTGTACCACCACTGTCACCAATATTCGTATTGAATTTGTCTGGTAAATTTTGAATGAATTCATTTGCATTGGCAATTTCTGAAGCTTCCAAAATTTGATCCTCTGTAGCATTTTCTGTACCCAATTTAATGTTGTTTTCTACAGTATCATTAAATAGAATAGAATCTTGGGTAACAATGCCCATTAAATCACGTAAAGATTTTTTAGTAATGTCTTTTATGTTGATGCTATCAATAGTAATATCACCTTTATTCACATCATAAAAGCGTGTAATTAAATTGGCTAAGGTAGATTTTCCACTTCCAGATTGCCCAACTAATGCCACTGTTTCGCCTTTATTTATGGTTAAAGAAAAATCTTGTAAAACATATTCGTCTTTATATTTAAAAGAAATGTTTTTAAATTCAATTTTACGATCAAAATCTTCTTTAAGAATAGCATTTGGTTTGTCTTTAATACTGTTTTCGGTATTTAAAACTTGCATAATTCGTTCTGCAGATGCTTCCCCTTTTTTAATATTATAAAAAGTAGTAGTAATCAATTTTATGGGGTTTAAAACCGTGTAAAACAGCACAATATAACCCATAAATTTACCAGCTTCTAAACTACTTGTATTTTCTAGCACATCTGTACCTCCATACCACAAAATGGTAATGATTGTAGCAGATCCTAAAAACTCACTCATTGGTGATGCTAAAGTTTGTCTGTGAAAAACACTAGTCATTAATTTTCTAAACGTAGTTGTAGAATTATTAAATTTTCGTTCAATAATTTTTTCTGAATTAAAACCTTTTATCACACGTAAACCTGTTAACGTTTCTTCTATAAAAGACAAAAATGTACCTGTTTCTTTTTGTGCTTTAACAGATTGTGATTTTAGTTTTTTACTGATTGATGATATGATAAAACCAGAAACTGGTAATAAAATAAAAACAAATAAGGTTAACTTTAAACTAATAAAAAGCATTATACCAATAGAAATAACTACGGTTAAAGGTTCTCTTACTAAGGTTTCTATTGATGTTAAAATGGAGTTTTCTACTTCCTGTACATCAGCAGTCATACGTGCAATAATGTCTCCTTTTCTTTTTTCTGTAAAATAGGCAATAGGCAATTCTACAATTTTACGATATAAGTTATCTCGTAAATCTTTTACAATACCTGTTCTTAAAAATGTAATTACATAAGATGCCAAATAGCGAAACAAATTTTTGAAAAAGAATAATGAAAGTGATAATAAGCAAATAAATAATAACACATTTACTTGACCATCTTCAGCAATTTTATTTGATATGTAATGATTAAAACTGCCTTCTAAATAAGCACCTAAATTGGTAATGCCCTCGTAAACAGGTTTTTTTGAAACCGCTTTTTTTACACCAAATAAAATATTTAGTACAGGAATAAAAGCAAGTACAGATAAAACATTAAATATTGCGTAAAAAATATTAAAGAGAATATTTAAAAGCGTAAACTTTCTATATTCTCTTTCATATTTAAGAATGTCCTTAAAGTGACTCATTAATTTAACTTCATCTCTTTGATAATTCGTTGAATCTTAGCATCTAATTCAGCCTCAACTTTTTCAGCATTTTCTGTAGTATCTAATGCAGCATTAACACTAAAATAAAACTTTATTTTTGGCTCTGTACCACTTGGTCTTGCAGCAATTCTTGTACCTGAAGCCGTTTGATAAATCAATACATTAGATTTTGGTAAATCAATATCTGTAACTTCACCTGTAATTAAATTCTTTTTTGTAGATGCTTGATAATCGCAAAGCGATTCTATTTTTTCACCATCAACTTCAGTTATTGGGTTGTTACGCATATCACTTAACATTTGCTGAATTTCTGCAGCACCATCCATTCCTTTTTTAGTGATTGAAATTAAATGTTCTTTATAAAAACATTCTCTAACGTAAATATCTAAAAGTTCTTTGTAAAACGAACTTCCGTTTTGTTTGGCTAATGCAGCAACTTCACAAGCCAAAAGGGTAGCAGTAACTGCATCTTTATCGCGTACAAAATCACCAACCATATACCCAAAACTTTCTTCACCACCACCAATAAAGTCTAATTCAGGAAAATCTTTTACCATTTTGGCAATCCACTTAAAACCTGTTAAACCCACTTTAGTATCTACGCCATAATTGGTGGCAACATTATTTACCAATTCAGTAGAAACAATGGTAGAACCTACAAATTGTTTTCCGTTTAATTTTCCTTCTTCTTTCCATTTACGCAATAAAAAGTCAGTCATCACAACCATAGTTTGGTTACCATTCATTAACTTCATATTACCTTCAGTATCTCTAACAGCAACTCCTAATCTGTCACAATCTGGGTCTGTACCAATAACAATATCAGCTCCAGTTTTATTTGCTAAATTCGTAGCCATTTCTAAAGCTTCTGGTTCTTCTGGATTTGGAGATTTTACAGTAGGAAAATCGCCATCTGGTTTTCTTTGTTCTTCTACAATATGTACATCAGTATAACCAGCCTCAGCTAAAGCATCTGGCACAGACATAATTGAAGTTCCATGTAAAGATGTAAAAACTATTTTTAAATTTTTTCGATCGATGTTTGCAGATAAAGAACCATTTTTTACTGAGTTTTCAATAAAAACTTTGTCTACATCAGCACCAATCATTTCAATTAAATCTTCATTAGCATTAAAATTAATTTCTGAATAATCTAATGCATTAACTTTATTAATAATTCCACTATCATTTGGTGGTACAATTTGCCCTCCATCTGCCCAATATACTTTATATCCATTATATTCTGGTGGATTGTGAGAGGCAGTTAAAACAATACCTGCATCACAACCTAAATGACGTACAGCGAATGATAATTCTGGAGTTGGACGTAAATCTTCGAATAAGAATACCTTTATTTTATTTGCTGATAAAACATCAGCTACAACTTTAGCAAACTTTTTACTATTGTGCCTACAATCGTAAGCAATAACCACACTTAATTGTTCTTTAGTTACATTTTCAATTAAATAATTTGATAATCCTTGTGTTGCTCGCCCTAAGGTATATTTATTGATTCTGTTGGTCCCAGCACCCATTGTGCCTCGCATTCCTCCAGTACCAAATTCCATATCTTTATAAAATCTGTCTGCTAGATCATCAGGATTATTATCGATTAATTGTTGAATTTCAGTTTGAGTTTCGGCATCAAAGCTTGGAGTTAACCATTG
Organism: Polaribacter sp. R77954; assembly: GCF_044595335.1. Lineage (GTDB taxonomy): Bacteria > Bacteroidota > Bacteroidia > Flavobacteriales > Flavobacteriaceae > Polaribacter. Next base: position 1,026,638 of record NZ_CP138992.1, on the reverse strand, counting down.
TTTTGCTTTTTCTAAAATATCATTCATAGTGTAATAAAGTTAAGTTTAATGAGTTGATTAAATACTTTTTAAAATACAAATATACATTTACAAATTTAGTTTTTCTTTGATTGTATAGTGTTTTTCATTACTTTTTGTTTTTATAATGAGTTCTCCTAAAAATCCTGCTAAGAACAAAAGTGTTCCTATTATCATAGAAGTTAATGCAATATAAAACCATGGATTGTTGGTTACTAAAATGGTTTTAATACCATTATATAGTTTGTAGAGTTTAAATGCGCCAATATAAAAAGCAGAGGTTGTACCAAATAGAAACATAAATGTACCCCAAAGACCAAAAAAATGCATTGGTCTTCGTCCAAATTTTGATAAAAACGAAATGGTAATTAAATCTAGAAAACCATTTATAAATCGATCCATACCAAATTTTGTTTCGCCATATTTTCTTGCTTGATGCTGTACTACTTTTTCATCAATATTGTTAAAACCAGCGTTTTTTGCTAAAACAGGTATATATCTGTGCATTTCTCCGCTAACTTTTACATTTTTAATCACCTCATTTTTGTAGGCCTTTAAACCACAATTAAAATCGTGTAATTGTAAACCAGAGGTTTTTCTTGCAGCTGCATTAAATAATTTTGATGGAATATTTTTGGTGATGACATTGTCATAACGTTTCTTTTTCCATCCCGAAATTAAATCGAAGTTTTTATCAATAATTAAATGGTACAATTCTGGTATTTCCTCAGGATTATCTTGTAGGTCAGCATCCATTGTAATGACAACATCTCCTTTTGCTATTTCAAAACCAGCATCTAAAGCTTGAGATTTACCGTAATTTTTTTGAAAACGAATTCCTTTTACAGCCTTGTTTTTAGATGATAAGTCTTCAATAACCTTCCAAGAATTGTCTGTACTGCCATCATCAATAAAAATAATTTCATATAAATAACGATTGGATTGTAAAACTTTTACAATCCAATCGTGTAATTCTATAAGAGATTCTGCTTCGTTAAGAAGTGGTATTACTACCGAAATTTGCATATTTAGGTTCAAATTTTGATATTCTAAAAAATCAAAGTAGCCTTTATTTTGAATAGAGTACGCTAAACTTTAGGTTTTAGTACGTGTCTTCTTCGGTTTTTTTCTTAATAGCTGCAATTATTGCAGAAGATATAAAGCCAATAAACGCCATAAATAAAATGCCAATTCCATAACCAATAGCAGTACCTTGAAACTTGCCTTGCATTTCAATTTGCATATCTATTTGTTCTTCTGTTAAGCCAGCATCAACGAGTGCTTTTCTAGTTACTTCTTCAACTTGAGCATAAAATTCTGGTTCTATAACAGTTGTAAAAACCACTTGGTATAAAGTACTTATTATGGTACCAACAAGTATAATACCAACACCAATTTTTACACCTTGTCCCCAAGTCATAAAACCACCACTAGTATTTTTAAATTTACTCATTCCAAGAATTGGGAACAAAATAATTCCTAACAGAATTACTCCAAAATTAATATAACCTGCTGTTGGTTCTAGATGCATTCCTAATGCATAAGGCACTAGACTTGCTACTACTAATAACAAACCAAAATATAAACCATTATTTAAAATAATGCCTTTACTGTCTGTTTGATTTTCCATTGTTTTTTTCTTATTTAGTTAGTGATACAAATATATGTTTTTCATTTGGTATTATAATTTTACAACCAAAAAACATCTTATTAGTAATCAATACTTTAAAAATGTTACATAAAATTTAGTGTTTTTTTAATTGTTTAAATAAAAATAGATTGTAAATTTGCAGTGGCAAGTCCTACACAACTAGCTCCCTTTGAATCCCCCAGGGTGGGAACACAGCAAGGGTATTAGGTTGTAGCAGTGTGATGTAGATAGCTTGCCATTTTTTGTGCGCTATATTTACGTTTCTTCTTTTATCTTTTCTGATATTTGTGTTATAATTATAATTTGATAAAACATGTCTAAAGTAATTTTAGTTACTGGGGCTTCTTCTGGAATAGGAAAGTCAATTGCAACATTTTTAAGCGAAAAAGAGTATAAAGTTTATGGGACTAGTAGAGCACCAAAAAACATTTCTGATTTTTCATTTCAACTTATTGCTTTAGATGTTTTAAATACTAAAAGTATTCAAAAAGCTGTAGATGTAATTATTCAAAAAGAAGGTAGATTGGATGTGTTAGTAAATAACGCAGGAATGGGAATTACTGGGCCTTTAGAAGATACACCTACAAATGAAATGCGCGCAGTTTTTAATACCAATTTTTTTGGTGCTATTGATGTTATGAAAGCTGTTTTACCACAAATGCGTAAACAAAAATCTGGAATTATTATTAATGTTACTTCTATTGCTGGGTATATGGGCTTGCCTTTTAGAGGTGTTTATTCAGCATCAAAAGGAGCTTTAGAGTTGATTACAGAAGCTGTAAGTATGGAGGTTAAGAATTTAGGAATTGATGTGGTAAATATTGCTCCTGGAGATTTTGCTACCAATATTGCTGCTGGTAGATACCATACACCTGTTTTAGAGCATTCAGCCTATAAAAAAAAGTATCAAGAAAATTTAGATTTGATGGATGCTCATGTAAATGAAGGTATGCCACCAATAGAAATGGCCAAGGCTGTCTGTAAAATTATCAATGCATCAAAACCTAAACTACATTATAAAGTTGGCGATTTTATGCAAAAGTTTTCTATTGTTTTAAAACGAATATTGCCAGACAGAATTTATGAAAAGTTGTTAATGAACCACTATAAACTTTAGTTTTCTATATTAATGTGTTCTTCTGCATTAGGACTCAAATAGGTGTCAAGAACAGCAATATTACAATCTAAAGCATTAAAATCTATTTTTATCCATCCGTAATAATTTTCATTATTTCTAACTAATTTTACTGCATAATAATCATCTATAGTATTCTCAAACTCTTTTTTGTATGTTAAATTATTTTGCAAGAAAAAATTATAATTTTCATAAGGCGCACTAAATTCATAAAAAACATCAAGTGAATTTTTTACATCCAAAGAATTAAACTTATTTGCAGCATAACTTCTTGTGTTTTCTGTTGAAAAAGGAGGTTCAAAAATTACTGGAAAAGGAATGCTAACCCCTTTAGGTGAAAGAATTTCATTAATTTCTTCGTCTGTAGAAACTAATTTAATGTTGTAAGCTACAAAATTAGGTCTGTTTGCAAAATCAATCACTTCTTCTGCACGTATGCTATAATCTGTAACACCATCATTATCTAAATCAATATCAATTGGTAATTTATCGCCAAAACAATTAGAGAATTTTTTGTAGTCTGTGTTTGTAACAACATAATCTTCGGTAGTGAATTCTAGCCAAAAATTAAGTGTTTTAACTAATTTGTCATGATGATCTCTGTACACCACTTGTCCTGCTAGTTTTTTATTTATTTGCCAATCTTTAACATAAAACTCTAAAACATCAACTTCGGTTATGGCACTGATATCACCTGTACCTCCATTGTAAAATTCAAATCCACGATTTATTTGTAAGCAATTGTCTACTTTAGTAAACACAAAATTAAGCGTTTCAGACAAGCCGTAATTATCTAATTTTTTTGTAAAATTTATAGTAACTGCATCATCACTATAATATCCTTGCCACAAAACAGGTGCTGTATTATCAGCTATTACAATATTATCAGCTTCAGAAATCTCGAGATTAGAAAAATTGCAAACAATTGTACCTTCAATACCTTCTTCACCAATTTGTCCTTCGCAGAAACATAAAATAGAAGAACATAAAATGAGTAAAGCGTATTTAAATGATTTCATAAATAAGGGGTTAAAATTCCAAAGTTTACAGCTGGCATTAATTGTTAGACAGGTAAAAACCACAAAAGTTTAAAAACTAAGGTACAAATATCACTTTTTTTTATAAAATTTAAAACTAGACGTGCTTAAATTACTCTTAAATAATCTTTGTTTATATCTTTGTAAATAAATTAAAAAAATAAAAATGAAATTTTTCATAGATACTGCAAATTTAGAGCAAATTAAAGAAGCACAAGAGTTAGGTATTTTAGATGGTGTAACTACAAACCCATCTTTAATGGCAAAAGAAGGAATTACAGGAGAAGAAAACATTATAAATCATTACAAAACAATTTGTGATGTTGTTGATGGTGATGTTTCTGCAGAGGTAATTTCTACAGACTTTGATGGAATGGTTAAAGAAGGTGAAGCTTTAGCAGCTTTAAATCCGCAGATTGTGGTAAAATTACCAATGATAAAAGATGGTATAAAAGCATGTAAATACTTTTCATCTAAAGGTATTAAAACAAATGTAACTTTAGTTTTTTCTGTTGGGCAGGCATTGTTAGCAGCAAAAGCTGGGGCAACTTATGTTTCACCATTTTTAGGACGTTTAGACGATATTTCTACAGACGGATTAAATTTGATTTCAGAAATTAGAACGGTTTACGATAATTACAATTTTCAAACTCAAATTTTAGCAGCATCTGTGCGTCACACCATGCATATTGTAGATTGTGCTAAGTTAGGATCTGATGTAATGACAGGCCCTTTAAGTGCTATTGAAGGTTTATTAAAACACCCATTAACAGATAGTGGTTTGGCTAAGTTTTTAGCAGATTACAATAAAGGGAACTAGAAGCCCATCCTAACCTTCCCAAAGGGAAGGAACTTTTGTGGGAATTGAGTGTGGAAAATGTTTGTTTGAAGCTATCTCCTGCTTTCGCTACTCGCTTTTTTTGCTGATTCCTGAATTAAAATTCAGGAATCAGCAAAAAAGAGCTCAAACAGAACGCTCAATCAGGGCTAATATTGTTTGAAAGCTAATAGAAAAACTAAAAACTATAAGAACTCCAAATTTAGTAAGATTGAAGTTTTTTTTAAAAGAATAAGTCTTTTTGAATGAAAAAAGATAAGGTACATTTTTCCGGCACAAATTTTTCCCCTTTGGGGAAATTAAAAGGGGCTTTTCCAAAAAAAGAACTCGCACAATTAGTCATTTCAGCATGTTATCAATTTGATATTGATACGGTTGTCATTTCTCCAGGTTCTAGAAACGCACCTTTAACTATCGGTTTTTCTAATCATCAAAAAATAGAAGCGTTAAGTGTTGTAGATGAACGATGTGCCGCTTTTTTTGCTTTAGGCATTGCTCAACAAAAACAAAAACCTGTTGCTGTTTTGTGTACTTCTGGTTCTGCACTGTTAAATTATTATCCTGCAATTGCAGAAGCATTTTATAGTAACATACCTTTAGTAATAATTTCTGCAGACAGACCCAAACATTTAATTGATATAGGTGATGGCCAAACCATTCGTCAAGAAAATGTTTTTGAAAATCATATCTTATTTTCGGCCAACTTAATTGAAAACCCCAAATTTAATCCAAGAAATTCTCAATTAATTGGTGAAGCTTTGCAAATTGCCACTTCTCAAAAAGGTCCTGTGCATATTAATGTGCCTTTTGATGAGCCTTTGTATGAAACTGTAAACCAATTAAAAGATTTTCATTTTCCTAGAATATCTTCTAGTTTTTTAGATAATTCAAATATCGATTATGAGAATTTGGCTAATATTTGGAATGTTGCCAAAAAGAAAATGATTTTGGTAGGGGTAAATTATCCTGATGAAGCATTACACCAATTGATGGATTTGTATGCAGATGACGATTCTGTATTGATTTTTACAGAAACTACATCAAATTTGCATCACAATAAGGCAATTAATTCTATAGATCAATTAATTTTTTCGTTAAATGATGATGATTTTAAGGATTTACAACCCGATATTCTCATCACCTTTGGTGGTATGATTATCTCTAAAAGAATAAAAAAATTCTTAAGAAATTATGCTCCTAAGCATCATTGGGATATTGATGAACGAAAAGCAACAAACACATATTTTTGTTTGTCAGACTTTATTCAAACTAACCCAAATAATTTTTTTAGTAATTTTAATGATAGAATTATTAAAGCAGAAAGTGATTATCAACCAAAATGGCTGGATATTAGAGATAGTAGAAGAAACAAACATAAAGCATATTTATCTACCATCGTGCATTCAGATTTTAAAGTATTTGAGCAAGTTTTAGATAGTGTGCCCAACAATTGCCAACTGCAAATTAGTAATAGCGCTATTATTAGATATGCGCAATTGTTTACAATCAATAAAACTGTTGAAGTATATTGTAATAGAGGTACTAGTGGAATTGATGGAACAACATCAACTGCAATTGGAGCAGCCTTTGCAAATAACAAACAAACCATTTGTGTTACTGGTGATTTGAGTTTTTTTTATGATTCTAATGCACTTTGGAATACACACATTCCTATAAGTTTTCGAATTATTTTAATTAATAATTCTGGTGGTGGAATTTTTAAGATAATTCCTGGTCCATCAACAACAAATGCTGCAAAATATTTTGAAACACCTCATTGTTTAACAGCAGAACATTTATGTAAAATGTACGGGTTTGAGTATCAAAAAGCATATAGCAAAGAAACTGTTGAAAAAGAGTTACAAGGGTTTTATAAAGAATCAAAACAACCCAAAATTTTAGAAATTTTTACACCAAGTGCAGAAAATAATAAGATTTTGGCAGCATATTTTAAATATATACAATAATGGATTTACAAGTAGGAGACAAAGTTGAGTTAGTTATTGAAACTGAAACTGCATTAGGTTATGTGGTATTAATTAATGAAGAGTTTGAAGGCTTATTATATAGAAATGAGGTTTTTGAGGATTTAGATATTGATATGGAAGTAGATGGCTATATTAAAAATATTCGTGAAGATGGTAAAATTGATGTTTCGTTAAGACCACAAGGTTTTAGAAATGTAATTGATACTGATGTAGATAAAATATTAACCAAATTACAAAATAGTAAAGAAGGTTTTTTATTATTGACAGATAAAAGCTCACCAGAATCTATAAAATTCCATTTAAAAATGAGCAAGAAGGCATTTAAAAAGGCTGTAGGTAATTTATACCGTCAAAAATTAATTATCTTGAAAGAAGATAGAATTGAGTTGGTAAAATAACCCCAAATTTAATATAGTATTACCCGTGAATTTTAGCCGTTTTTCCTCTTTCTTTCATCATTTCTGCTTCAAACTTTAATAATGCATTCCATTTTTCATCAACAATTGCTCTATCTTGATATTCTCTGGCAAATTGTAAAAAAGTAGTATAATGGTTGGCTTCAGAAATCATTAAATTTTTATAGAATTTTTGCAATTCTTCATCTTCCATATTTTCTGAGAAAACCTTAAAGCGTTCGCAACTTCTTGCTTCAATTAAGGCAGCTACCAACAAACGCTGAATTAAAGCATTGGTTCTGTCTTTTGTTTTTGGAAAAAATTTTTGCAACCGCACAGCATAATCATTCTTTTGTTCTCGCCCTAAAACCATTCCACGTTTTACCATAAGTAAGTGCACCATTTTAAAATGTTGCATTTCTTCAATTGCAATATTGCTCATTTCTTTAACCAATTCAGTTTCTTCTGAATAATTAATGATAATTGATACTGCATTAGAAGCTGCTTTTTGTTCTAAAAATGCATGGTCTGTTAATATTTGTTGCAAGTTTACTTTGGCAATTTCTGCCCAAGAAGTTTCCGTTTCGAATTGTAAGCCTAACATAGTTTTGATTTGAAAATACAAAAGTAAAAAATATAAAGCCTTTTATGGTAAAAGACTGCCTATCTTTGACAAATATTTAAATAAATTGACTTTAAAAAAGACAATTAGATCGTAAAACAGTTATGGCAAATACAATAAAAAATCAAGAAGATATTTTAGCAAAATTAAATATCTACGAATTAAATGAAATGCAAAATGAAGCCATTTCTGTAATTGAATCGAATACAAACACGATTATACTTTCACCTACAGGTACAGGAAAAACCTTAGCTTTTTTATTGCCTGCATTAAAAACTATTGATCCAGAAAATATTGATATACAAGTGTTAATATTAGTGCCATCAAGAGAATTAGCTATACAAATTGAGCAAGTTATTAGAGAAATGGGTACTGGTTTTAAAGTAAATGCTGTGTATGGAGGACGATCTATGGCGAAAGATAAGATTGAAATTAAACATACACCAAGTATTTTAATTGGCACACCTGGTAGAATTTCGGATCATTTTGCAAACAACCGATTTTCTAAAGAAAGTATAAAAACCTTAATTCTTGACGAGTTTGATAAATCGTTAGAAGTTGGTTTTGAATATGAAATGAGAGGAATTATCAACCAATTACCTAATATCAACAAACGTATTTTAACATCGGCAACACAAGATGCAGCAGTTCCTGATTTTGTACAATTAAATCAACCTAAAATTTTAAATTACTTAACAGGTAAAAAGTCTAAAAAATTAGATATTAAGATTTTAAGTTCTGTATCTAAAAATAAAAATCAAACTTTGGTAGATTTACTTAAACATATTGGGAATCAGCCAGGTATTATTTTCTGTAATTTAAAAAGTAGTATAGAACACGTTAGTGAGTTTTTAACGAAACATAAATTGGCACATAGTTGTTTTTCTGGAGGGATGGAGCAAAGAGATCGAGAACGTTCTTTAATTAAGTTTAGAAACGGTACTAGCCAAATTTTAGTAGCCACAGATTTGGCTGCTAGAGGTATAGATATTCCAGAAATGAAGTACATTATTCATTACGAATTGCCAGAAAGAATCGAAGAATTTACACACAGAAATGGAAGAACAGCAAGAGTACATGCAAAAGGAACTGCTTATGTTTTAAAATGGCAAAAAGAAAATTTACCAGATTTTATTAAAGGTGCAACCAATGCAAATATTGAAAATAAACAAAAATTAAAACCTGTTTTTTGGGAAACCTTATTTATTTCTGGTGGAAGAAAAGACAAAATCTCTAAAGGTGATATTGCTGGTTTATTCTTTAAAAAAGGAAATTTAACCAAAGATCAATTAGGGGTTATAGAATTAAAACAAGATTGTGCCTTTGTTGCAGTGCCAGTTACGCAATCTAATAGACTGGTAGCAGATTTGAATAATGTACGATTAAAAAGCAAAAAAGTGCGGGTTTTTATGATTTAATAATTTTATGTAATCCAATACCAAAATAAGCAAGTGCTTTAATTTCTTTAACACTTTTTAAGCGTTCATTACCTATTATTAAAATGCCATTTTCTGTGGCTTCTATATGATATTGTCTGTTGCTTTCAAAAAATAGAATCAATTCATCTGTAAAAAAGGCCTTTATTTTTTCTTCGTTTTTTCCTGATAAATAAAATCGTTTGCTAAAATCAGGATGGTTGTCTAAATCTATATCTGCATAGCCTACAAAATGTAAAAAATGTTCAAAAAATCCTTCTTTATCTAAGGTAAAATCTGGTGTTTCTTGATTGGTTCGAATGTGTAACATTGTAATTTTAATTAACTGTTTTGCAATCAATTCACCTTCAGAAAAATGTGCATCAAAAATGGTACAAGCGTTGTTAGAAAGTACATTTGAAACTTTTTCAATTTTTCTGGTTTTAAAATATCCAAAAGACGGTAATTCGTTCATTTCTAAGTCAGAAAACGCATCATATTTCCATTGAATTTCTTCACTAATTTTTTCCATTGCTTTTTGACGTCTGGTTAAAAACGAATTAGCAGATTGTATTTGTTTAGGAATTATTTTACGCAATGCAAACGGATGATTATTTTCAGATTTTGTTTCATCTAGGCCTATAACCTCAAAATGGCCTCCTTTTCTAGTAAAACTTTCAGCGTAATTACTTAGATTTTCCATAACAGAATCATCAACAAAATCACAAAGTGTAAAATCTATAATGGCTTCTTCAGTTTCTGGTATTTGATTTAGTTTATCTTTTAGCTTGGTGTAATTTAAAAAACTAGAAAAGTTTTTTACGCTAACATAATATTTTTGATCTTGTTTAAACATTAAAACATTGGGTTTTAAAACATTTTTAAAAAACAATGTTGCATTTTTTGTAATTACAATATGAATAATAAGTGTAGCCAAAATACCTGCCAAAATACCGGTAATTAAACTGGTACTAATTGTTATAAAAAGGGTTATTAAAAAAATAAATAATTGCTCTTTGCCAACACTAAAAACTTTTTTAATATTTTGTGGAGAAGCCAGTTTATAGCCTGTAAATACCAAAATTGCAGCTAAAGCAGGAAGTGGAATTTTACGTAATTCTGATGCAAATAAAAGAATAAATAATACCAAAAAACTTGCGTGAAAAAAGTTTGAAGATCTGTTACTACCTTTATTATTTACATTTACAGAGCTTCTTGCAATTACGGTTACCACATTTAATCCGCCTAAAAAACCACTAATTACAGTTGCAATTCCTAAGGCTCTAATATCTTTATTTACGTTAGATCGTCTTTTTAAAGCGTCTAACTTGTCTACCGCTTTTATACTTAGTAAGCTTTCTATACTTGCAATTAAAGTGATGCTAATTACTGCACTTATAAAATCGATTTCTAAGAGTTTACCAAAATCAGGAAATGCAAAATTAGATAAAATATCATCAGGTAAATTAATCAATAAGCTTTTGTGTATGGGATAAGCTGAGTTTGAAAATTTATCAAAATAAAAATATATGCCCACACTTAATAGTACAATCCACATAGGTGCAGGAATTAATTTTAAATATCTATTTCTAATTTTAGGATAAAAAATCATAATCAATAAACTAATCATACCTACCAAACCTGCATAAAATATGCTTGAATTATCGGTGTTTATAAAGTTTATAATGCCATCTGGTATTTGAATTAGTAATTCAATAATACTTCCTTTGGCTTCTGTATTACCAAACATTACATGAATTTGTTTGGCAAAAATACCAATACCAATAGCAGCTAACATGCCTTGTATTGCAGAAGAAGGAAAGAAGTCTCCAAGACTCCCCATTCTTAGAAAACCGAGGAGAATCATAATAATGCCAGATACCACAATTGCAGCCAATGTGTACAAAAAACCTTGTTGCATATCTCCATTACCTAAAGTAGTTATTGCAGCCAAAATAACCACAACCAAACCATTTCCTGGGCCTGTAATTGTAACGTTAGAGCCACCTAAAAGAGCTACAACAATTCCACCAACAATGGCAGCAATAATACCTGAAATAGGAGGAGCACCAGAAGCTAAAGCCAATCCCAACCCTAATGGAAGCGCAATTAAAGAAACAACAAAACCAGAAAATAAATTTTGTGGTAGGTCAGTTACAAATGTTTTAAAAGTACTTTTTTTCTTCATTTACTTAACAATTAAAACGTCAGTAGGTAATTCAGACAAAATATATTCCAAATCATGAGGAAAAATACGGTCTATTAATCTTAATTTTTTTGGGGCATTCATTACCAATAAATCTGCTCTTTTAATTGTTGCGTAATGCCCAATAGAGTAACCTCTTTTACCAAAAATACTCTGAGTTTTTACGGTTAAATGATTAGAATTTATGTCTTTCAAAATATTTTTAACCCTTCTGTTTTCTATCAATTCAATTCGGTTTTTGGCAATTGTAGCTTTTCTAAGTGATTTATCATCCTCTATTTTAACACGTAAATCTTCTTGTTTTATTTCTTCTACAATGGTTATTTTTTTACAGTTTAAATAGTCAGATACCACAAAAGCAGTTTTAATAGTTTCTTCAGTTTTTTTGTCTTCCAAACCATTTACAACAATATGTTTACAAGCAACTCTAACTACAGACGGCTTTATTAGTAAAAGTATAGAACATGGCGCTTTTCTTGTAATTTTTCTGGCAACAGAACCTACATAATATTTGTACAGTTTTTCTTTTTGTAAAGCACCTAAAATCAAAAGATCTATCTGTTCTTTTTCACAAGTTTCAAGTATCACCTCTACAGGTTTTCCAGCTTTCCAAATAGCAGTAAAATTGTTTTGTAAAGCATCTGCCTCTTTTAGTATGGTGTAGAGCATTTCTTCTTTTTCTTTTGATTTAGAACCTACATGCACACCAATTAAATCTGCATTAAATAAATTCGCTAAACGAACTGCTTCAAAAAGATTGGGTTTTAAATTTGGAGAAAATGCGATTCCGACTAGAATTTTATTAAAACTTGGCAAAAAAAAAATATTTAGAGATTATGTTATTTTTACAATATACCAAACTTTAAAGGAAAGAAAAAAACTATAATTTTTATTTTTATGATGCCTAAACATTCTTAAATTTACTAATTCATCAGATTGAGTAAACTATGTTAGAATTAGCAGGAATTATCATTTTAGGAATATTGGCACAATGGGTAGCTTGGAAATTTAAAATCCCTGCTATTTTGCCTTTAATTTTAATAGGTTTATTAGTAGGGCCAATTGCAGCAACCTATTTGAGTGAAGATGGTGCAAAATGGATTGAGCCTATTTGGAATGGTGATAAGGGTTTATTTCCTGGTGAAAGCCTATACTATTTTGTGTCTTTAGCCATTAGTATCATTCTTTTTGAAGGTGGTTTAACACTAAAAAGAAGCGAAATTAAAAATGTAGGGCCTGTAATTACCAAATTAATCACTTTAGGATCTGCAATTACTTTTTTTGGCGCAGGTATTGTTGCGCATTATGTTTTTAATTTAGGTTGGGATTTATCGTTTTTATTCTCTGGATTAATCATTGTTACTGGCCCAACAGTAATTACGCCAATTTTAAGAAACATTCCTTTAAAAAGAGATATTTCTACGGTTTTAAAATGGGAAGGGATTTTAATAGATCCTATAGGAGCTTTAGTTGCAGTATTGGTTTTTGAGTTTATAAGTGTTGGTGGTGGAGGTGGTTTTACCAAAACAGCCTTAATTGAATTTGGTAAAATTCTACTTTTTGGTACAACTTTCGGTTTTACTTTTGCGCATGCATTAGCATATGCCATCAACAAAAAATTAATTCCTCATTATTTATTAAATGTAGTATCACTATCAACAGTATTATTGGTTTTTGTAGAATCAGAAATATTTGCTCACGAATCTGGCCTTTTAGCGGTTGTAGTTATGGGGATGGTTTTAGGAAACGGAAAACTGAAAAATTTAAAAGAATTACTTTATTTTAAAGAATCTTTGAGTGTTTTATTAATCTCAATCTTATTTATTTTATTATCTGCAAACATAAATATGAAAGATTTAATGTTGCTCTATACTTGGAAAACAGCCACATTATTTGCAATTGTAGTTTTTGTAATAAGGCCACTTGCAGTTTTTGCAAGTACACATAACTCTAAATTAAAACTAAATGAAAAACTTTTTATAAGTTGGGTTGGTCCAAGAGGTATTGTAGCAGCAGGTATTGCTTCTTTATTTGGTAGTAAATTATTAAAACAAGGTGTTGAAGGAGCAGAATATATAACCCCTTTAGTGTTTATGATTGTGTTAGGCACTGTGTTGTTAAATGCTACAACAGCAAGAGTATTTGCTAAAATAGTAGGTGTTTTTCTAAAAAGTTCTAATGCTATTTTAATTGTAGGTGCTTCTAATCCGTCAAGATTAATAGCTTCTTATTTAAGAGATAAAGGCAAAAGAGTGGTTTTGATAGATTCTAATAAAAACTTTATAGACCAAGCACAAGAAGATGATTTTGAGGCAATTGCAGTAAATATTTATGATGATGATTTAGGGAGTAATATAGAGTTAAGTGATGTTGGTTATTTAATTGCAATGACAGGTAATGATGCCGTAAATAAATATGCTTTGAGTTCTTTTTCTAAAATTTTTGGAGAACATGGTTCATTTAGATTGGCTTCTTCATTAGAAGTAATTAACGCTACAGAACAAGAACGTTTAGGGTTTTTTACGCCTAAAGATGACTATATTAATTTAAGTGAGGCTTTTAGAGAAAACCCAACCATAAAAGAAGTAAAAATAGAAAATGAGCAAGAATATGATGCCGTTTTAAAATTGTTAGAGAAAGAAGAAAAATCGATTCCTTTGTTTATAGAAAATGAAAAGAGCCTATATTTAATTGCTGAAGTAGAAAAAGAACAAATGGAAAAGAAAAATCTTGTTTTATCTTACTTAGGTAAAGAAATAAGTGATGCTTATAAAGAAAAAATTGTGGCAAACGATTTGTAAACGATAACAAGAAATTACGAAAAATAATTATTTTCAATATCTTTAGCGTCTTTTATAACTTCTTTAGGATAATTATAAATTTCTAAAATTTGAATAGCGTTTCTAGTTTTTAGTTTCCCTAATTTTAATTTATGATCAAAAATAAGTTGCTCATTTTTAATATGTTCACTAAAGTGATATAAGTTATAATTCTCTTTTTGTAAAAATTCGGTGAGTTCAATATCATGTGTAGAAACTAACACAGTATGCTGTTTTTTATTTAGGTAAGATAATATAGCTTTTCCGCCAGAAATTCTTTCTACAGTATTGGTTCCTTTAAAAATTTCATCTAGCACAAAAAGACAAGGAAATGTGTTTTTAGAAGCTTCAATTAATTCTTTTATAGTTAAAACTTCTTGCAAATAATAACTGGTTTGATCTAGTAAATCGTCAGAAATTCGAATAGAAGAATAGAGTTTATAAAAAGGTGCAGTATAACTTTTTGCAAAACAAAAATGCAACGTTTGTGCTAAAATACTATTCACTGCAACTGTTCTAATAAAAGTAGTTTTGCCAGACATGTTAGAGCCTGTAAGTAACATACTTTTACTTTTTAAATTCAAGTTGTTTTCTATACAATTGTCTATTAAAGGGTGATAAATTCCGGCAACATTAAAACTAAAATCATTGGTAAAACTAGGACTACAAATCTGTAAATTACCAGCTTTTAAAGAAGCTGTAGCAATTGCAGTATCAATTTCACCAATAAAAAGAAATAACTTTTCTATACTTTTTTTTTCTTTAGATATGGATTTTAAAAAGCTATTGAACATTAAATATTCAATATTAAACATCACTTTAATTAACTCAAAAATAAACCAAAAAGCAAATAAAAATTCATTACTTACATTTTTTTCAAAAGCAATAAACTCGGTTTTAAATTTGATGGATTTGATACGAGCAATAAATGATAAATCATTAAAATGATATTTAATTTTTTTGTTTTTGATGAGGATTTTACTAACTTTTAATGCCTTAGATAATTGAGTAACACCATTTAAATAGTAACTCACACTATGCTTGTTTTTGTAATGAAAAACCATGTTTGTAGCACAGATGGGTATCAATAGAAGTCCAAATGCTGGGTGATAAAAAGATAAACTAATAAAAAGTATTGCCAAAATGCTAAGCAACTTAATCAACCACAAATAGGTTGGTTTTTCTAGTTGTTTACCATTAATCAACTCCTCTAAATAATAGGCATCATTATTATTGAGTTTAGAAAGTGCTATTTGGCAATTAACGCTTAATGTTTTGTCTTCTTGAAATATAGTTACAAGTTCATTAAATTGAAGTAGTTCTTTAATACCGCCAATAGTTCTTAATTTAAAGTATAAATATTGTTGCCCAATTTTTGATGAAGTTCTATCTAAAAATTGAAAGATTTCATCAATATCAAAGTCCGTTTTACTTTTTTCTGAGATGAGGTGGTAAGCATCTTTTTTATGCGCATTATTATGGAAATATTTTCCGATTACAAAAAAGTTATAATAGGCTTTCTTTTTGTGTTTTCCCCAATTATGATGAAGCTCAGCTTTAAACTTTTTAAGATTCTTTTTTCTAATTTCATTACGGATTAGAAACCAAATAACTGCAATAAAAGCAATGCCAAAAAAGTAATTCATAAGTTGGTAAGCAGTTAAGTTAAAGACTTATTTATAAGTGTAGCAAAAACTATTTTTGTTACAAATCCAATTCAAAAGTTTGGCGTAGTTTTTCTAATAGAGGATTTTTTTCTGCTAATTTTTTAAACTTTTCTTGATTGGTGTAAGCAAATTTTTTCTCTATTTTTTCATTCAAATTTGCAATGATTTCAATACCGTAATTATTAAGCTGTTCCCTTAAAAAACCTAATAACTTCGGTCTTCCTTTCTGAAACTGGTCTTGCATCAATTTATTGGGTATAGAAAATGAAATCTTAAAATCATTTTCTAGTTTTGGTTGATTCGTAGCAACAATAGAAGCCATACTTCTCTGCCCTTTTTTTTGAAGTAAAACAACATACTCTTTCCAAAGTTTTTCTAATTTTTCTTGCGTAAAAGCATCCTTAGGGTGATTGTCAAAATTTTCTTCAATTTCAGATTTTTTTATTTCTTTTTTCTGATGAATACTTTTTAAAGAAAGAGAAGATGTTCTTCTTCTGGCAGATTGTAATATCGGAGTTTTTGGCTTTGGTTTAGGTGCTTCAACCTTTTCAGTTTTTGTAGGTGTAACCGTTTTTTGAAGAGGTTTTGCAACTGTTTTTTTAGCAGGAGAAAGCGCTTGAAAAAATGTAGCCGGAATTATGTAATTAGCTGGCTTTTTTTTTCTCCATCAAAAGTGATAGAGGCAATCTGCATTAGGGTCAATTCGACCAGCAATCGTTGGTTTTTACTTGCTCTGTAATTTAAATCGCAATCATTTGCTTTATTAATAGATTGCATTAAAAACGGAATGCTAGCTTTTATAGATTGCTCTAAGTATTTCTTTTTAGCAGCATCACCAACTTCTAATAAATCTAAGGTTACTTTATCTTTAGCTACTAATAAATCTCTAAAATGACTCGCTAATCCATTTATAAAATGATGGCCTTCAAAACCTTTTGCTAATATTGTGTTGAATGCATTCAATACATCTGGAATTTTATTCTCTAGCAATAAATTTGTCATATTAAAATAAGTATCGTAATCTAATACATTCAAATTTTCTGTAACAGCTTCTCTAGTTAAATTTTTACCAGAAAAACTAACTACTCTATCAAAAATAGATAAAGCATCACGCATTGCTCCATCTGCTTTTTGTGCAATAATATGCAAAGCATCATCTTCTGCAATAATATTTTCTTTTTCGCAAATGGTTTTTAGATAGTTTTTGGCGTCTAAAACACCAATTCGTTTAAAATCAAAAATTTGACAACGAGATAAAATGGTAGGTATAATTTTATGCTTTTCTGTTGTTGCTAAAATAAAAATAGCATGTGCAGGTGGTTCTTCTAACGTTTTTAAAAATGCATTAAAAGCAGCTTGAGATAACATGTGTACCTCATCAATAATATAAACTTTGTACTTACCAGTTTGAGGTGGTATACGAACCTGATCTGTTAAACTACGAATATCATCAACTGAATTATTAGAAGCAGCATCTAGCTCAAAAATATTAAAGGCAAAATCTTCATCATCAGAAACTTTTACTTCTTGCTGATTTATTTTTTTTGCTAATATTCTTGCACATGATGTTTTACCTACACCTCTTGGTCCTGTAAATAACAATGCTTGTGCTAAATGATTATTTTGTATAGCATTTAATAAGGTATTTGTTATGGCTTGTTGCCCAACAACATCCTCAAAGTTTTGAGGTCTGTATTTTCGTGCTGATACTATAAAATGCTCCATTATTCTAATTAACCATACAAAAGTAAGATTCTGTTTGGGTTTCTACAACATCAATTCTTAACAAAATGCTAAAGTTGTAAACATCTGTAAAATCATTCGTAATTTTACGACTTAATAAATATTCGAAACCTAATCAAGTTCGAATTAAAAGTTCCGAAAATTGCACTGAAAATACAATGCAATATTTGAGGTGCAATTTTTAACTTTTAATACACCAAATTATATATGAAATTATCAAAATCAGTATTTGCTATTGTTTTTTCTTTGTCCCTGTTTTCTTGTTTAGGGTTTTCAAAAAAAGACAAAGGTTCTGCACAAGAACAAAATGAAATTAAAGCAGTTTATACACCAACACAAAATACAAAAGTAGCCTATTTTGCAAGCGGTTGTTTTTGGTGTGTAGAGGCAATTTTTGAAAGTGTAGAAGGAGTAGAAGAAGCTGTTTCTGGTTATGCAGGTGGGCAAACTAAAAATCCTACTTACCAATCTATAGGTACTGGTAAAACTGGGCATGCAGAAACTGTGGCTGTATATTACAATCCTCAGAAAGTTAGTTTTAAAACTTTAGTTACGGTTTTTTTTGGTTCACACAATCCAACAACTAAAAATGGCCAACATCCAGATTATGGTACACAATACAGATCTATAGCATTTTATGAAACTGATGTAGAAAAGCAAATTATAGAAAATAAAATTGCTCAATTAAATAAAGATATTTATGATGGTAAAATAGTTACAGAGGTTACCAAGCATACAAAGTTTTATAAAGCAGAAGAATATCATCAAGATTTTGAAAAAAGAAATCCTAATCAAGGATATGTAAAAGCGGTTTCTATACCAAGATTAAATAAATTTAAAAGTAAGTTTCCTGGTTTGTTAAAGCATAAAGATAAACATTAAAATTTACAATGTAACTATTTTAAACTGTTGGCTGATTTATGTTCAAATTATCAAAATCAAATAGGTTTTTATCTAATAAATGAGAAGGGAATACGTTTTGTAATGCATTTATCATAATAGCATTTCTGTTCGGAAAATCTTTTTCCCAGTCTGTAATCATTTGTTTTACTTTTTTGCGTTGTAAATTTTCTTGAGATCCGCATAAATTACAAGGTATTATAGGATAATCTTTAAATTTTGAATAGATTTCAATATCGTTTTCTTTGCAAAAAGCCAATGGCCTTAAAACTACTAAATCTCCAGCGTCATTTTTAAATTTTGGAGGCATAGTTTCTAATTTACCCGAAAAAAATAAGTTTAGAAAAAATGTTTCTAAAATATCATTTAAGTGATGTCCTAAAGCAAGTTTGTTGCAACCTAAATCTTTAGCTGCTTCATACAAGGTTCCTCTTCGTAATCGAGAACACAGACTGCAAGTTGTTTTACCTTCTGGAGTTTTATCCATTACAATTTTGTAAGTATTTTTTTCTATAATTTTATAGTTTACTTTTAAATCTGTAAGATAATTTGGTAATATTTCTTCTGGAAAACCAGGTTGTTTTTGATCTAAGTTAACCGCAATTAAATCAAAAGAAATAGGGGCTACTTTTTGAAAATACAACAACATGTCTAACAAGGTGTAACTGTCTTTACCACCAGATAAGCACACCATAATTTTATCGCCTTCTTCAATCATTTTAAATTCTTGAATAGCTTTAGCGATTGCTTTTTGTAATTTTTTTGTAGTTTGTTTAATGTGTTCCATTTTTGCAAAAATAATGGTTTACAGCAATAAATAAAGTGAAAAACAAGAATTAAATAATTTCTTCTATGGCTTCTAGAATAATGTTGCAGCCCTCTAAAAGTTCATCATCAGAAATGGTTAATGGTGGTGTAATTCTAAGAGCTCTTGCTTCAAATAACAAGAAAAATAAAATCAAACCCTTATCTAAACATTTAAATACAATTTTTGCAGCTAACTCTGGGGTGTCTACAATTGCAGCTAACATTAACCCTCGTCCTCTAATTTCTAAAATGGCTTTGTGTTGCAGCTGTGTTCTTATTATTTTTTCTTTTCGTAAACTTTCTGAAAGTAGATTTTTTTCTAAAATTTCTGTAGCAGTGGCAACACCTGCAGCAGCAATTACTGGATGCCCAGCAAATGTAGAAATATGCCCAAGTTTAGGATTGTCTTTAAGCAAGTTCATGTGTTTAAATGATGCTATAAATGCACCAATAGGCATACCACCACCTAAACCTTTTCCTGTGATGATAATGTCTGGAACAACATTATAATTTTCGAATCCCCAAAATGTACCTGTTCGTCCAATACCACTTTGTATTTCATCTAAAATTAACAAAGCTCCAACCTCTTCACATCTTTTTTTTACTTTCAATAAATAGTTATCAATAGGTTCTATAAAACCAGCACCCCCTTGTATGGTTTCTAAAATTACAGCTGCAGTTTTAGGGGTAATTTGTTGTAAACAAAACTCGCAATTAAAAGTAATAAACTTATTACCAGGTATTAAAGGTCTAAAAGCTGCATTTTGTTTATCTACTCCAGAAACACTCATAGCACCTTGTGTATTACCATGATAAGAGTTTTTTGCAGCTATAATTTCTGCTCTGTTGGTTACTCTTTTTGCTAATTTTAAAGCACCTTCTGTAGCTTCTGTTCCAGAATTGGTAATGTACACAGATTGTAAATCTTTGGGTAAAGTAGAGGCTAATAATTTACATAAATCTACCTGTGGTTTTTGTACAAACTCACCATATACCATTACATGTGCATAAGCATCTAGTTGTTTTTTTATTGCGTTTGTTACTTTTTTAGGATTATGCCCCAGGCTATTTGCAGAAACACCCGCTACAAAATCTAAATATTTTTTTTTAGAAATATCATAGATATAAGAACCTTTAGCATAAGCAATTTCTAAAGCAAGTGGGTGAGGAGTAGTTTGAGCTTGGTATTTAAAAAAATCTGCTTTCAAAACTATTGTTTTTTTAAAGGTAATTTCGCCGTCTTTTTTTTGTCTAAAACAGCACTGGGTTTGCTTTGTTTTTTATCTTTTATGGGTTGCTCTTTTTGGTCATTTTCTTTTTTAATTCCATCTTTAATAAAAATATCTTCTTTCCTTTTTGGCTGCTCATTCTCGCGCCAAATAAATCCTTTTAATTTTCTAACTTCATCAGGGAGTTTAGAAGGTGGAAATGTTTGACCATCAGAGTCTTTTAGATATTTTATAGATTCAATTTCTCCATTCTCTAAAGTGAATTCAATATTACTAGAAATTTCTTTGGTGATGGTTTCTAATAATTTAGTATCTTCATTTCTATTAAAATAGACAGATTCTGCATTTCCTTTTACAAGTAATAGTTTTAGTTTATTATTGTAGAATTTACCAAACATATCTCTTCCTTTAATTTGGTTAAAATCATTTTCTGATAAAGAATCTTTAGAAACAATAAACGCATTTTTAAATACCTTTAGAGAATCTAATTTTTCGGTTTCTACATTAGACTGTAAGTAAATACTATCTCCAGTAATTTGATTTTTATCAGACCAAATTACAGGATTTCTATACATTTTGGTGTAGCCAGTTACTTGGTTGGTATGAATAGAATCGCATTTGCCCTGTAAATCAGATTTAAATATTTTTACATTATGATATGTTCTAATAATTCGTTTTTCGGGTTTTCCTGTAACCAACAAAGTATCTCCATGAACAAACATAGAATCTTTATCTACAATAGAAATGGCAACTGCTCTTTTTATGATATATAATGAGTCTTTTTTCTCAAATAATTCAGCATAATTTCCTCTAGACACAAAATTTTGCACGGTATCAATTACTTGAATATTGTTGGTTGCAGAGGCAAATCCTCGGTTTTTATCGTAATACAAACTATCTCCTTCAATGGTGCGTTCATTTAAGAATAATTTTGCGTTTTTGGTAAAGTGAGAAATGTCGGTTTTGGTATTGTAAAACCCTTTTTCTGAGTATAGTTTATTTTCGTTTTCTGTATTTGTTATAGTAGAAGGACCATAAAGATAAGTTAAACCGGAATTTGTGTAATAATCTAAATGGTTAGATGCCAAATGATGCTCTGGGTTTACCACAGTAACTCTAGTAGTTGCTGTAAATTTCTTGTTCTCTAAATAATAATTTCCGTTTTTACTTTTTAAAGTATTGGTAGCATCTTTAATGGTGGCATAACTTTGATAGTAGAGTTTTTGATTGATTCTATCAAACTGTAAAGTATCTGTAGTTAACGTCATTGTTGGGTCTGTTAATACTACATTTCCCCAAGAAAGTGCTTGTTTAGCATTGGCATCATAATCTGCATAATCACTAGTTTGTGTTATAGTATCTCCTTGTTTAATAAGTACGTTACCTATGGCTTTAAAGAAATTTTGTTTACGGTAATACAGTGCTTGCTGGCAGGTTAAATGTATGCCAGCATGTTTCATTTTTACATTTCCAATAAGTACAGTTGCACCTGGATATTTTTCTTCGTCTGCTTCTTGAATTTCTGCTTTGTATTCAATTCTTTTTTTTTGTTGTTCATCCTTCAACTTTTCTTGAGAAAATGAAATCAAAAAAGAAGTGGTAAACAAAAAGAAAAATAGTCTTTTCAAAAGTTGTTGTTTTGACACAAAAATAATGAAAAGATAAGTGTATGATATTAAAGAAAAGTGAATATTTTAATTTTTATACACTAAGGATTCTTCTAACTCTAGTGCTTTTGGCAATAAAATGTTTTTTTCGATATGATTATGCTCTTGTAGATAAAATTGAAACTGCTTTAATTTATGATAAAATAGCTGAAAGGTTTTACTGGCATTATCAGGCAACTTAAAATCATTGGTAAACTTTACAATTGTATTAAATTTATCTGAAATTATAGATCGCTGTTTTTCAATGGTTGAAATATTATTACTTAAAACTGGAAATATAGAACAGGTATGGTTTGCTTCTGAATTTGCAACTAATAATTTTTTTATATGAGGGAAGATAATAGTTTCTTCATAATTCATCTTCACTAACAAATCATCAGAAATTGAAATTACAGTTTGTATTAAATGGTTTATATTTAAATTGGTATTGCCATAATTTTTATACACTTGATTTGCTAATTTTTTCAGCAATAAGATATCGTCTTGTTTATGGTGGTGGTGTATGTCAATTAAAAAACTAATAAGCAAATTCAATTTCCAATTATTATAGTCTTTCAAATAGAATTTATTGGGGTTAACAGCGTTTAATTCTGTTATTAAACGATCAATGTTTAGTTTTTTCTTTTTGCAAACCTTTTTCAACACAACATCTCCATGAAAGCCAAAATCAATTTTGTATTTCTGAAAAATTTTTGCAGTATTTACATTTTCGGTTACGATATTTCCTACGGTTTTATTTTCTAAATGTATCATGCTATATCATATTTTATGCGAAGTTTGCAATAAATATTAGTTAATAATATGATTTTTATCAGTCTCATAAAAAGCACCTAAATTATCTGCATTACTACTTTTAATTAGTTTGATAAAATAATAGTTATTTATAAATATTTGTTTTCTTAATAAGAAATTAGGCAGAAAATGAATTTATTTTATAAGCATACTTCTTTTTACTATGATAATAATCATTTTTTGCAGTTGATTTAATAAATACATTGCGTGGAATTTAAAACTAGTAAAATAATTAAATTTAAAAATGAAGAACGCACATACATTCCATATCCCAGTTATGGGTATAGGATTTACAATAGACTCTCCTTTAAAAGTAGCACAATATGGTATAGATTCTGTAATTTCTTTAGTAGATGACATTTTAATAGAGAAGTTGAGGAAAATTTATAGCGAAAAATTAGAAATTCCTTACACAGAAATATCTAATAAGGTAGATGATTTTAGAGCAAAAAGAATTACATCTTACCTAAATTTTATTCATAAACAAACAGAAAAAAAGTTTAATGCCTTAAAAAATGTAACTACAGAAACTACAGACGCATTAAAAGATTATTTAGAAATGCTTCCAGAGAACTCAATGCTTAAAAAAGATTTTCAAGCCCTAATCTCTACAGATTTTAGTGTTGCCCAATTAAAAAAATGGGCAAATAAAAATTTAACTATGGGAAGTATAGATGTAAATATCATGACTAAAATTGATAAAGATAATTATATTGATAAGGAAAAATTACCTGTAGAATATAATGATGCTCACGCAGCTCTTAGAGGTTATGCACAAAGTAATTTATCATCGTCTTTAGTGCTTTCTGCAGGCTTAAATTCTCGTTTATACTCGTACATCAGTAATTTTAAAGATTTTTACCCTAATGCTAATGGTTTTATAAAAAAGAAAATTATTTTAAAAGTAAGCGATTATCGTTCTGCCTTTATTCAAGGAAAAATTTTAGCAAAAAAAGGTTTATGGGTTTCTGAATTTAGAATTGAATCTGGGTTGAATTGTGGTGGTCATGCATTTGCAACAGATGGTTTTTTAATGGGGCCTGTTTTAAAAGAATTTAAAGAAAAACGAAGTGAGTTAAAAATGCAACTTCAAGAACTGGTATTTGCAGCCCTTAAACTTGATAACAAAACAATACCCCATACAGATTTAAGTTTAAAAATAACAGCCCAAGGTGGTGTTGGCACAGAAGAGGAGCAAGCATTTCTTTTAGAAGAATATAATATTGATTCTGTAGGTTGGGGAAGTCCTTTTTTGTTAGTGCCAGAGGCTACTACTGTAGATGATGATACTTTAGAAAAACTTTCTAAAGCCAAAGAAGATGATTTGTATTTGAGCAATACATCACCTTTGGGAGTACCTTTTAATACCTTAAAAGGAAACACAAAAGATGTTGAAAAACAAATTAATATTGATAAAAATAGACCAGGAAGTTCTTGTCCAAGTAAATTTGTGGCTTTAAACAAAGAGTTTAAAGATACAGGTTTGTGTACAGCATCTAGAGAGTATCAATACTTAAAATTAAAAGATTTAGATACCCAGCCTTTGGCTGAAGAAGAAAAAATAAAAAAATACAACGAAATTGTCGAAAAATCTTGTATTTGTGTTGGTTTAGGTACTTCTGCATTACTTATTAATAAGGCAAGTACTGTAAAAACAGGTGATGGTGTTTCAGTTTGTCCTGGACCCAATATGGCATATTATTCTAAAATAATGAGCTTAAAAAATATGACCGATCACATTTATGGTAGAGAAAATGTAATTGCACAAGCTGATAGACCTAATATGTTTATAAAAGAATTAAACTTGTATTTTGAGTATTTAGAAAACAAACTCGAAGATGTAAAAACTTCATTAGATAAAAAACAAAAACGTTATTTGAAAAAATTTAGTAAAAATCTTCAAGAAGGAATTACCTATTACACTGAATTATTTTCAAAACAAAAAGATAGGTTTAAGGATACTAAAGAACTTGTTATTGAAACTTTAGAAATAAGAGAAAAACAATTGCAAGGAATAGGTTTAGAAATAGAAAAAATTTAACAAATTAAAAAGCATCTTTTTAAACTTTAAAAAGATGCTTTTTTTATTTAAGGTGTTCTAAAAATTATCTAGTAATAGTTTGTTTTCTATCTGGCCCAACAGAAACAATCTTTACAGGTACACCTGTTTCTTTTTCTATAAAAGCCACATAATCTAATAGATTTTTAGGCAGTTGATCTGCAGAGGTCATTTTTGTTAAATCATCTTCCCAACCACTAAATTCAGAATAATTTACAGATACATTTTCTGGTTCTATATTATATGGTAAATGCGTAATTTCTTTACCTTTATAAGTATAAGAAGTACAAACCTTTAAGGTGTCAAAACCAGAAAGTACATCACCTTTCATCATCATTAATTGTGTAACTCCGTTAACATCTACAGCATATTTTAAAGCCACTAAATCTAACCAACCACATCTTCTTGGCCTACCAGTTGTTGCACCAAATTCATGACCAACTTTAGCCATTGTAGCTCCATCTTCATCAAACAATTCTGTAGGAAAAGGACCAGAACCAACTCTAGTTGTGTACGCTTTAAAAATACCAAAAACATCACCAATTCTGTTTGGTGCAACACCTAAGCCAGTACAAGCACCAGCTGCAGTTGTATTAGATGAAGTAACAAAAGGATACGTACCAAAATCAATATCTAACAAAGACCCTTGTGCTCCCTCTGCCAAAATTGTTTTTTTATCTTTTATAGCTTGGTTTAAAAACTCTTCACTATCAATAAATTCAAGTGTTTTTAATTTGT
The DNA here is from genome assembly GCF_044595335.1 of Polaribacter sp. R77954. GTDB lineage: Bacteria > Bacteroidota > Bacteroidia > Flavobacteriales > Flavobacteriaceae > Polaribacter. The sequence continues at coordinate 1,000,912 of NZ_CP138992.1, read as the reverse complement.
CAATTCCTTTTTTAAATTCAGCTTCTAACTCTTGCAAGTCATATTCAATTTGAACATCAAAAAATTCTAACATTTTAATATGCTTTTCTGTTAAAGCATCATATTTTTCTTTCCAGTTTACTAACTCAAGGTCTCCAACTCTCATTCCGTTTCTACCAGTCTTGTCCATATATGTTGGGCCAATTCCTTTTAATGTAGAACCAATTTTAGCTTTACCTTTAGATGTTTCAGAAGCTGCATCTAACAATCTATGAGTAGGCAAAATTAAATGCGCTTTTCTAGAAATAAGTAGTTTAGATGTGTAATCTATATTATGTTTGTCTAAATTTTCTAGCTCTTTTTTAAAGATTACAGGGTCTATAACCACACCATTACCCACAACATTTAATGCTGTTTTATGAAAAATTCCAGATGGTATTGTATGTAAAACATGTTTGTTTCCATCAAATATTAAAGTGTGTCCAGCATTTGGGCCACCTTGAAAACGTGCAATGATGTCGTAATTTTTGGTAAGAACATCTACAATTTTACCTTTTCCTTCATCTCCCCATTGCAATCCTAGTAATAAATCTACAGCCATTAGTTGTGTTAATTTGTTGTTTTTGTGTTGTTTGTTGTATTGTAAAGTGTATGAAAACTGAATTATTTTTTCTTTTTAGTTCCGTAAAAATAAAGTGAATGATTATGAATATCGATATCAAAAATATCTTCTATGGTTTTTTTGATGATTTGAATTCTTGGATCGCAAAATTCTTTTACATCACCAGAATCTGTAAAAATTACATGATCGTGATTTTTATCAAAATAACTCTTTTCATAACGTGCCATTGATTGGCCATCAAATTGGTGTTTTCTTACCAAACCGCAATCTAAAAGTAAATCTATGGTATTGTATAATGTTGCTCTACTAACTCTGTAGTTTTTGTTTTTCATTTTAATATACAAAGATTCTATATCAAAATGTTCTTCTGCGTCATAAATTTCTTGAAGTATGGCATAACGTTCAGGAGTTTTTCTGTGTTTATGCTCTTGTAAATATGAAGTAAAAACTTTTTTAACTATTTCTTGGTTGTCCTGAGAACTACTCATCGTTTTACATTTTACGAAAAGACAAATTTACAGCTATTTCTGAATTAAAATACACTTTTGTAAAAATGATATTTACATTCTATTAACACGCTCTACATTTTTTACGCCTTCTACCTTTTCTATACGCTTAATTAGCTTACTTAGTTGAGCGCTATTTTTTACGCTTAGCGATATTTTTCCATCAAAAATACCTTCATCACCAGAAATATTTATTTTGTGTAAATATACACCAGTACTACTAGAAATAATTCTTGTAACGTTATTAACAATTCCATCATGGTCAACACCATTAATTTGTAAAACAGCCTTAAAGTCTTGTTTTGTAGAGTCTATCCATTTGGCACGCATAATACGATATGCGTAGTTAGATTGTAAAGAAATTGCATTTGGGCAATTCATTTTATGTACTTTAATACCATCATTAATAGTTAAAAAACCAAAAACTTTATCACCAGAAATAGGGTTACAACATTTAGATAATTTGTAATCTAATTTTTCTTCTTCTTTGCCAAAAACTAAGGCATCGTATTTACTGTTTACTTCATCAGTAGTATCATCAGCTACTGTATGAGATGGAGTTCTTCTTAATTTTGTTTTAAAGAAATTTAAAATAGTACTATTTCTTTGACTTACAAATGCTTTAAGTTGTGTATTGTCTATAGCCCCATTACCAAACCTGTAAAACAAATCGAAACTTGTTTTTAGTTTGAAATACACTACCAATTCATTGATAGATTTTTCGTTAAAAGGTATTTTTAAATGACGTAATTTTCGGGTTAAAATAGCTTTACCTTCTTCTGCAATTAACTTTTCTTCTTCTTTTAAGGCAGCTCTAATTTTGGTTCTAGCTCTTGCTGTAATTACAAAATCTAACCATCTAGAATTTGGTTTGTTGGTAGAACTTGTAATGACTTCAATTTGATCGCCACTTTTTAAAGTATGACTTAAGGGTACTAATTTTCCGTTTACTTTTGCACCTCTACATTTTAAGCCAACATCTGTATGAATAGAGAAGGCAAAGTCTAAAGCAGAGGCGTCTTTTGGTAAAGATTTTAAGTCTCCTTTAGGTGTAAAAACATAAATTTCTTTTGCATATAAATTTAGTTTAAAATCTTCAACAAAATCTACGGCATTTATATTTTGATTTTCTAAGGTTTCTTTTAATTTATTAAGCCAAGTTTCTAAACCGCTTTCATTGTCTTCACCTTGTTTGTATTTAAAATGCGCTGCATATCCTTTTTCTGCAATTTCATTCATTCTTTCAGAACGAATTTGAACTTCTACCCATCTTGCATCTGGGCCAATAACTGTAATATGTAAAGCTTCGTAACCTGTAGATTTGGGTTGCGAAATCCAATCTCTTAAACGTGCAGGATTTGGTCTAAAATTATCTGTTACTATTGAGTATATTTTCCAAGCATCATGTTTTACATCTTTAGAAATAGGTTTAAAAATAATTCGAATGGCATATTTATCAAAAACCTCCTCAAAAGTAACATTTTGCTTTTGCATTTTTTTTCTGATTGAAAAAATGGATTTGAATCGTCCTTTTATTTCATAATCAAAATTTTCTTTATTTAAGTCATCACCTAAAGTTTTAGAAAACTGTTGTAAATACGCTTGTTGTTCTTCTTTACTTTCTTTTATTTTATTAATAATACTATTAAAAACCTCAGGTTCTGTGTATTTTAAGCCTAAATCTTCTAATTCTGTTTTGATATTATACAGTCCTAATCTGTGTGCTAAAGGAGCGTAAATGTATAAGGTTTCTGAAGCAATTTTTACCTGTTTGTGTGCAGGCATTGCATCCATAGTTTGCATATTGTGCAACCTGTCTGCAATTTTTATCAATATAACTCTTACATCATCATGCAATGTTAAGAGCATTTTTCTAAAATTCTCTGCTTGTATAGAAGCGTCTTGTTCTTTATTTAAACGAGATATTTTGGTTAAACCGTTTACAATTCTGGCAATGGTTTCGCCAAACAAATGTTCCATATCATCTATGGTGTACTCAGTGTCTTCTACAACATCGTGTAATAACGCAGCAGCAATAGAGGTGGCTCCTAAACCAATTTCCATAGCAACAATTTTGGCTACTGCAATAGGATGAAAAATATAAGGTTCGCCTGTTTTTCTTCGTTGTTTAGAATGTGCATCTACAGCAATGTCAAAGGCTTTTCTTATTAATTCTTTATCTTCTTTTGATAAAACTTCATAAGTGCCTTTTAACAAATCTTTGTAGCGATTTGCAATTTCTTTATTTTCTTCTTCTATGGTTGCTGTGTATTCCATAATCTTTTTTTTCTAAGATATAGTGAATTTAGGAATAAGTATTTTAACAAGCAAAAAAAATATATTTTTAATTTGATAAAAAAGACTATGAATTTTTAATGATGTAGTTTATGATTTTAAAAAATGGATACTATTATTTTTCTAAATTATTAATTCTTTCTAATAATGTTGGGTGAGAGTAGTGCATAAAAACATATGCAGGATGAGGTGTTAAATTGCTTAAACTATTTTTAGATAATTTTTTAAGAGATGTAATTAATGGTAAAGCAGCAAAAGTGTTTTTTGCGTAATTATCTGCCTGATATTCAAATTTTCGTGACATGTAATTCATAAAAAGTCCTGTAATTTCTGATATTGGCGAGTATAGAATGCCAAATGCAATTAAACCGATATGAAAACTTGGTGTTGCAACCCCTAATGCTTTAGATAATATTGAAGAATCGATAAATAAAGATAAAATAAATAAGGTAAAACCTGTAAGTAAGATTGATGATGCTAAATTAAAAATGATGTGTTTTCTTTTGTAATGACCAACTTCGTGTGCTAAAACTGCCACAATTTCATCAGTTTCTAAATCGTTAATTAAGGTGTCATAAAGTGTGATTCTTTTCTGTGAACCAAATCCAGAAAAATAAGCATTTGCTTTAGTAGAACGTTTAGAGCCATCAATAACAAAGATATTGTTAAGGGTAAAACCAACTTTTTGCGCATATTTTTCTATGGCAGATTTTAGATCACCATCTTCTAAAGGTGTTTGTTTATTAAATAAAGGTACAATTAATTTTGCGTAAAACATATTCATAAATAGCGAAAAAACAGCGACTAAAATCCAAGCGTAAATCCAAAAATCTGCGCCCGAAAATTCATAAAACCAAATTATTAGTGATAAAATTCCACCACCAATGATAGAGGACATCAACCAGCCTTTTAATTTATCTAATACAAATGTTTTTTTGGTAGATTTATTAAACCCAAATTTTTCTTCGATTACAAAAGTTTTGTAATAAGAAAAAGGTGTGGTTAAAATATCTGAACCAAACAATATTACACCAAAGAAAATTAAAGCAACCAAGATTGGATTGGTGGTAAAACTTCTGGCAAATGCATCAACATATTTAAAACCATCAGCAAAAAAGAAACTTAATGTTATTATTATGGAAAACGTGGAAGTTAGGTTAGAAAAATTAGCGTTTGTTTTTTTGTACGCTTGCGATTTTTTGTACTCATCTTGATCATAAACATCTGCAAGTTTTTCGGGTATTTTATCATCAAAATGTTTTGTGTTTAAAGCATCTAATATTTTATCGATTATAAAACTAATAATGATAATTGTAATTAATATGTAGAAAAGCGTAGTGGGTTGCATTAGTCTTTTATTCGTTTGTGTGCATACATGGCAGCACCAATAATACCAGCATTATTTCTAAATTCGGCTACTTTAACGTTAACATCTGTAGTTAAATATTGTTTAAAATCGTCGTATTTTTTACTGATGCCACCACCTAAAATAATTAAACTTGGCGAAAATACAATACGAACATAATTTAGCAATTCATCAAAACGTAAAGCCCATTCTTTTAAAGATAAATCTTGTTTTTTTCTTACAGAATCTGCAGTGTAATACTCAATAATTTTTCCATCAGAATGTAACATTTTACCCAATTCTAAATTAGGAATAAGCTTTCCGTCATAAAACAAGCCAGAACCAATTCCTGTACCAATAGTAATTACAATAGTTACTCCTTTTTCATTTTTACCTGCTCCTAAACTTACTTCAGATAATCCTGCTAGATCAGCATCATTACTAACATAAAAAGGCAGTTTAGTTGCTTTTTTAAACAATTTATCAACCTTAACATTTAACCATTTTTCACTTAAATTACCAGAATGAATGCACTGCCCATCTACAATAGTTGTAGGAAAACTGCAACCTACAGCCTTTTTCCAATTAAAATGAGCAACCATTTCTTGAACTACTTTTGTAACAGCTTCTGGTGTTGCTGGTTTAGGAGTTGCAATTCTATGTCTTTCAGAAATTAATTCACCTATTTTTGTATCTACAATTGCAGCTTTAATTCCTGAGCCTCCAATGTCAAAACCTAGTATTTTCATTTGTTGTTATTTAAAATTTCGTTGTCTCTTAGCCTCAAATATAACAATTGCTGCTGCAACAGACACATTCATAGAGTCAATTTTACCCTGCATGGGTATGTTTATGTTTTGTGTTGCATTTTTACGCCAAATTTCAGATAAACCTGTAGCTTCTGTACCCACTACAATTGCTGATGCATTTGTATAGTTTTCTTGGTGATATTCATTTGAATTCTGCAAAGTAGCACTATAAATAGCAATATTGTTTTCTTTTAAAAAAGTAATGATTTCTGTGGATGTTCCTACAGCAATTTGATTGGTAAATAAACAACCCACACTAGATCTAATAACATTTGAGTTGTACATGTCTGATTTTGGATTGGCTATAAAAACAGCATCAACATTTGCAGCATCAGCAGTTCTTAATAAAGCTCCAATATTCCCAGGTTTTTCTATACTTTCAGCTACTAATATTAAAGGAGTTGAATTTTTAAAACTGATGTTTTGTAAAGAAAAATTTTTAATTTTTGCTACAGCAATAAGTCCTTCTGTTGATGCTCTGTAGGCTAATTTTTGATAGACCTCTTTTGATATTTTTATCAACGTAACCTCTTGATAAAAAAGGTTTATAATTTCTTGTTCAGTGATTAAAGCTGGATAAAATAAAACCGTATCAAATTCATAATTGGCTAAATTGGCTAAAGAAATTTCTCGTTTACCTTCAATTAAAAAAAGGCCTTGTGTTTTACGTTCTTTAGATTTTTCTTGTAATTTAAGAAGGTTTTTAACGTAATTGTTTTGAATGCTAGTAATTTCTTTCATTACTGCAAATATACCTAATAATAGGTATTGTGTATAATAACCAAAAGTTTCATTTTTACATTGTAATTAAATAAAGTCTTTATTATTATTTGAATTTTGTTTGATAAAGAAAAGGTAACAGAAAAAGGAAAACTAATCAATATTTAATTACAAGAAAAAGGCTCGCATTTTGCGAGCCTTTTTTGATATATTAATGAATACAATTATTCAGATTTATACTTGTTGGCATAACGTTTCCAAAGTTTTGTTTGATGTGTTTCTAAACTGATATCTCTACCTTGTATGTAAGCTTTGGTTAATTGATTGCCTCTCATGTCTAAAGCATCGCCTTTAGAAATAAATAAAGTAGCATCTTTACCTACTTGTAGTGAACCAACTTTATCGTCAATACCTAAAATTTTTGCTGTATTGCTTGTTAATAATTGTAGAGCAACTTCTTTGTCTAGGCCATGAGCTGCAAAAGTACCAGCATAAAAAGGAAGATTTCTTGTATTCATACGTTCCATTTGGCCTTCCATACCTAAACTAACAACAACACCTTTGTCTGTTAAAACTTTGGCTATAGTATAGGTGTAATCATAAGCATCATCTTCTGAATTCGGATTTCTGTGAGGTCTGTCTAAGATTACTCCAATATTGTTTTTTACTAATAAATCAGCAATATTTTCAGCACCTTCACCATGTACAATTGCCATGTTTTTAATACCCAATTCTTTAGAAATAGTTATGGCGTCTGTAATTTCTCTTTCGCCACTTACATGGATAAACAAACGTTGAGAACCATCAAATAAACCTTTTGTAGCTTCGTAAGGAAGGTGTTTTTTTATTTTTTGACCAGCTAAATAATTTTTGGCATTCATTAAATAGGTTTTTATTTTTCCAATATTTTCAGGGTATTTAGGGTCTGCTTTTAAGGCTGGATCTTCACCTAACCACCATCTTCCACTTGTAAAACTTCCAGGCCAATTCATATGAATACCATCATCAACTTTAATTGCTGCATCTTCCCAATTCCAAGCATCTAGTTGTACTATAGATGATGTTCCTGAAAAAGTACCACCTCTAGGTGTAATTTGTGCCATTAAAACTCCATTTGGTCTCATAGATTCAACCACTTTGCTTTCTGCATTATAGGCAATTAAACTTCTAATATGAGGGTTGTTAGTTCCTATTTCATCTTCGTCATCACTTGCTTTTACAGCATCAATTTCTACTAATCCTAAAGAAGCATTTGCTGCAATAAAACCAGGGTAAACATGATGGTTTTTTGCTTTAATTACAGTTCCTTGCCTAGCAATTTTAGACATTGCAGAACCTACAAAAGTAAGTTTACCTGCATTAAACATTATTAATGAATTTTTAATTACTTTTCCATTTCCTAAATGTGCTGTAGCTCCTTCAATAGAAATGGCAGTTGTTTGTGGGTCAGCAGGGGTTTGTTGTGCACTTATATTTCCTATTAAAAATAAAAAGAGTATACTATATATTATTTTTTTCATCATTTCTAGCTTTTAAGTTCTTCTAAAGTATCACATTCAAAGTTTCTATCTTTTCTAATCATTGGTGCTTTGGTTTTACCTCCACCCATTTTTTCTTTCAACATCATATTAATTAATGTGCTTTTTTCTTCTTTGATTGCTTTTCGTTTTTTAAGATCTTCAGCTCTGTCAAAAAATATTTTTCCTTCAATAATTGTTTTTTCTACTTTGGTGTAGATAGACATAGGATGATTTGTCCATAACACAACATCAGCATCTTTACCAACTTTTATACTACCTACTCTGTCATCAATATGTAACAATTTAGCAGGGTTTATAGTTACGGTTTTCCATGCCTCTAATTCAGGCATACCACCATATTTCATGGTTTTAGCAGCTTCTTGATTTAAACGTCTTGACATTTCTCTATCATCAGAATTAATAGCTACAGTTACACCTGCATTGTGCATTATAGCAGCATTAAAAGGTATGGCATCATTTACCTCATATTTGTATGCCCACCAGTCAGAGAATGTAGAACCACCTACACCATGTTTTGCCATTTTATCAGCCACTTTATAGCCTTCTAAAATATGTGTAAACGTATTTACTCTAAAATCGAATTGTTCAGCAACTTTCATTAACATGTTAATTTCTGATTGCACATAAGAGTGACAAGAAATAAAACGTTCGCCATTTAAAATTTCAACTAAAGTTTCCATTTCTATGTCTTTTCGGTATGGTTTTCCGCTTTTCTTTTTAGCTTCGTACTCTCTAGCTCTAGTAAAATAATCTACAAACATTTGTTCAACACCCATTCTTGTTTGCGGAAAACGTGTGCCATTTGGGCTTCTAGATTGTTTTACGTTTTCACCTAACGCAAATTTTATAAATTTAGGAGTGTTGCTGTATATCATATTTTCTGCATTTTCTCCCCATTTTAATTTGATGATTGCAGATCTACCACCAATAGGATTTGCAGAACCGTGTAAAATTTGTGAAGAAGTTGTACCACCAGAAATATTTCTATAAATATTGATGTCTGTAGGGTCTATTACATCTTCAATAGTTACTTCTGCAGAAGAGTTTTGCGCCCATTCATTTATAGCAGAAGCAGCAATATGAGAATGCTCATCTACAATACCAGCTGTTAAATGTTTTCCTGTTCCATCAATTATTTTGGCTTTTTTAGATTTTAAATTTTTACCAATTTTGGCAATTTTTCCATCTTCTAATAAAACATCTGTATTTTCTAAAATACCTTCATCTTCACTTGTCCAAAGGGTAACATTTTTAATTAAAATGGTTTCTGTTTTAGGTTGATTAAAATTACCAAATCCAATATTTGGGTAACTTACAGGCAAAACGGTTACAGCTTCAGCAGCTTTCTTTTTTTGTTTAGATTTTTCTTTTGTGTTTTCTTTTCTTACTATTTTACCTGCAGACCAAGGCGTTTCATTGCCTTCGCTATCGTAAGCAGTTCCTTGAATAATACCAGCGTCATTAATCACTTTACCCATCATTCTAGTATAACCAGTGTCTTCGTTTAAAGTGATGGAAACCCAGTCGTTTTTAAATGAAAATTTAGATTTTACTTTTGCACTGTCTAGAGTAATTGATCCAATTTGTTTAGCTGCTTTTCCAGAAATGGTAAGTTTGTAACTTTTATTGTTAACCGCTAATAAATAACTACCTGTAATATTTTTGATATTCATATCATTAATTACATTTTTAGCACCTTGCACCCAGTTTTCATACATGGTAGTTTTTGCGTCAAAAATATCACCAGAAGTAATAATAAAGTTTGCATAACTACCTGTTTTTAAATTACCAATTGTAGTATTGCCAATAATATTTGCAGGAATTGTAGTTAATGCAGCTAAGGCTTTTTCTTTGTCAAAACCATATTTAATGGCTTTTTGCAAATTTTTATGAAAAGATTTAATTGACTTTAATTTATGAGTAGTCAATGCAAAATTCACACCATTTTTAGCTAAAACACTTAAATTTGATGGCTCTTGATTCCATTTACGCATATCTTGCAAAGAGATTTGTTGCGCCAAAAGCGGATTAGAAACGTCATACGCATTACTAAAGTTAATCGGAATAATAAAATTAGCATTTGTTGCTTTGATATCGTTTACACGTTCGTATTCATCACCAGAACCAACAATGGTATATTGAATAGAAAATTCATCACCTACTTTATCTGCTCTTAAAGCATCTAAATGGTTGCCAGTTTCAAAAATCTGAACTAAGTTTTTATTATCATTTAAAGCTTCTAAAGCCATATCTTTATTTTGCATATTGCCTTTTGCATACCAATCTGCATCTAAATACACTTGGCGTAACAAAGCCATAGCACCCATTCTAGAGCCTGGATATGCTTGTCTTGATTTTACACTTTTAGAAAAAGATAAATATTGAGCAGATTTGGTGTCTATGATTCTGTAAGCATCAGAAGAGTTTGGATTTAAGGCAACTAAAATACCATTTCCACGAATAATACCATCATGCAAATGTGTGTTTACTGCACCAAAACCAGCATTAATTAAATCTTTAGCTTTTTTACTATCAAACTTAAAATCTTTTATAGAGTTTGTTTCTGGCCTAATATGGTCGTTCCAATAATAGCCTTCTCTAGTTGCTGCATATTGTGCAGTTCTAGAAGTACTTCTTTGCCTTTTTGGTTTAGCAATTCCAAAATCAGAATAAATATCAATAAATGAAGGGTAAATAGATTTGCCAGCTAAATCTGTTGTTTTTGTTCCTTTAGGGATTTTAACAGATTTACCCACAGCAACAACTTTACCATCTTTTATAAGTAAAGTTCCTTTTTTTATAACTCCTGTAGGAGTTACATAAATGGTTGCATTGGTAAATGCAAAAGTTGAGTTTTCTGTTGTTTTTACTCCAGCATCCGTAGGAAAATAATCTTGCGCTTGTATGGCAGTTAGCGACAAGAAAAAGAGTAGTGATAAAAGTTTTTTCATGTAGTTGAATTATTTGAATTAATGCTAAATTTATTGATATGCATTTTGTAAAATGTTAAAGCATAAAATTTTTAACAAAGTTTTAAGAAAACGAATTCACCTTTGCAGACTCAAAATAAGAGATTAAAAGGTCTACTACATAGTTGTAAGATTGTACACCTTTTGTTTGTTTATTGGCTTTTAAATAGGCGTTATATCCTTTTTTTACAAGTGGTTCAAAAGGATTTTTATAAGCTTGCCAAAAATCATAACTGTTGTTAAAATCTTTAATAATTCCTTTATGTACAGTTTGCCAAAGTTCTTTGGATAGTTCAGCATCTCGTTTTCTAATTTCAGAAATACAGTAGCCAAAAGCCATCCTGTAACTTGCATATTTAAAGTGTACATCGTTATTATAATTCGCAGCTAAAAAACCGACAAAATTGGCTTCATTTTCGGCAGCAAAACCAATTTGATGCGCCATTTCGTGGCAAGTAGTGGTTGGGTAACTTGTTTTAGGGATTTTATCATTTACTTGAGCCTCTCCAGTTAACGGATTTAAATAACCAGAAGTGCCATTATACGTTTGTAATAAACTCATTAAAGAGCTTTTTACTGATGAAAATTGATAGGATAACTGTGGGAAATCTTTGGCTAAATTGCTATAACCAACAACTGCCATTTGGTACATTTTTTCAGGTTGATAAGGATTGTAAACTTTTACTGTATCATTTTTGGTAATTTTTAGCTGATACTTATTCAATTCTACAATAATATTTTCTGTAACTTTTTGTAACTGTTTAGTGGTGTATTTTTTTTGTTGATAATTTAAGTTTTTTGCTAAAGGTTCTCTGTAATAATTTAATCCCCAAAAGAGATAAAAACAAAAGTAAACAACAGATAAAACAGCGGTAAAATGAATTATTTTTGGAAAAAAGTTTTTAAATCTTGATGTAATTAATCTATATAAAAAACGAAGAAACATAAATAAACCAAAAGCTAAAAGTACATCACCAATAGAAAACGGAATCCAGCCAAAAATAATTCTGAAAAAAGAAGAAATGTATGGGTAAATTCCTTTGGAATAATGCTGCTCTATAAAAGCAGGATTTTTTGCCACAATTTGCATCAATAGCATTTGTATTGGCAAGAAAATTGCTAAATATATATGTGTTTTATTCCACTTCATTGTGGTAAAAATAGCAAATCAATTTAGAAGTTGACTGGTTATTAACAAGATAATAACAATTTTGTTTACAATATTTGTCAACAAATTAAAGTTCAGTTTTAGAAGCAAACATCAACCTAAAAAATTACTTTTGTGACAATGGAAAAAACGAATACAATAGCCGCAAAAACGATTGATAAATCACGAATTATAAGCCTAGAAAAAGGTAAAATACCACCACAGGCACTAGAATTAGAAGAAGCTGTGTTGGGTGCAATGATGATTGATAAAAAAGGAATTGACGATGTAATTGATATTTTGCATTCAGATGCTTTTTATGATGTGAAACACCAAGAAATTTACGCTGTTATTTATGAATTATTTCAAAATTCACAACCAATCGACTTGTTAACAGTATCTAACTTGTTGAAAAAGAATGGAAAATTAGAAATGGTTGGTGGCGATTTTTATTTAATTCGTTTAACACAAAAAGTAGCCTCTTCTGCACACATTGAATTCCATGCCAGAATCATTTTACAAAAATACATTCAACGTAAATTAATTTCGATATCCTCAGAAATTATAGAAAGTTCTTATGACGAATCTACAGATGTTTTCGACTTGTTAGATGAAGCCGAAGGTAAATTATTCGAAGTAACACAAGGTAACTTAAAAAAGAGTAGTGAAGATGCTGGTTCTTTGGTAAAACAAGCCTTAAAGAAAATTCAAGAAATTGGTAATCAAGAAGGTATGTCTGGTTTGGCTACTGGTTTTACCAAGTTAGATGCTTTAACTTCTGGTTGGCAACCATCCGATTTAATTATTATTGCAGCTAGGCCAGGTATGGGGAAAACGGCATTTGTAATTTCGATGGCAAAAAATATGGCTATTGATTTTAATCATGCAGTTGCAGTATTTTCATTAGAGATGTCTTCTGTGCAATTAATTACAAGGATGATTTCTTCAGAAACAGGATTGACATCCGAAAAATTAAGAAAGGGAAATTTAGAACCACATGAATGGGAGCAGTTAAACGTAAAAGTAAAACGTTTGTCTGATGCACCTATTTTTATTGATGATACACCATCCTTGTCAATTTTCGATTTACGTGCAAAAGCTAGACGTTTGGTATCTCAGCATAATGTAAGAATAATTGTAATTGACTATTTGCAGTTAATGACTGCTGGAGGAAATGGAAAAGGAGGAGGAAACAGAGAGCAAGAAATTTCTACAATTTCCAGAAACTTAAAAGCCTTAGCCAAAGAATTGTCTGTGCCAGTAATTGCCTTATCACAATTATCACGTGCTGTGGAAACACGTGGAGGATCTAAAAGACCATTATTATCAGATTTACGTGAATCTGGAGCCATTGAGCAGGATGCAGATATTGTAAGTTTTATTTTTAGACCCGAATATTATGGAATGACAGAATGGGATGATGATGAGCACACACCTTGTGAAGGTCAAGGAGAGTTTATTGTAGCAAAACACAGAAATGGTGGCTTAGATAATATTCGATTAAAGTTTACTGGGCATTTGGCAAAATTCTCAGATTTAGAAGAAGGTTTTAGTTCAGAGTTTCAATCATCTATGAACAATCCTTTTGATGATGATGAGTTTTCTCCAAACCAAAGAATTGAGCCAAAAGATGCTTTTGGTGATGACGATACAGATATTCCATTTTAACATTTTAGTTAAATTTAATACGTAAATAATAATTATATTTGTACGTATAACTAGTTGTTATGGACTCAAAACTCACCTTAAAATTAGATAAAGCTGTTATTGAACAAGCAAAAGAGTATGCAAAAAAAAACCAAATTAGTTTATCAAGATTGATAGAAAGTTATTTGGCCTCTTTAACGCAGAAAGAAAAATCAAACAAAAAAGAAATTGAGATTACACCTTTGGTAGAAAGTCTGAGTGGTGTTGTAAAACTACCCAAAGATTTTGATTTCAAAAAAGATTACAGAGATCATCTTCTTGAAAAGTATAAATAATGATGCATATTTTTCTAGATACTAATATAGTAATTGATCTATTATCTAAAAGACCTCCATTTTTTAAAGATGCACAAATTTTATTTTCTTCTGCTAAAGATAAAAATCTAGTATTTTATATATCGAGTTTAACCTTTGCAAATGCTAATTATGTTATTTCTAAAGGAAATTCAATTAATGAAATTAGAACTATTTTAAGAAATTTAAGATTACTATTAAAAATTGTCCATTTAACTGATGAGATTATCAATTTAGCTTTGAATGATTTTACATTTCCAGATTTTGAAGATGGATTGCAATACTATTCTGCTTTAGAGGCAAATTGTGATTACATAATTACAAGAGACTTAAAAGATTTTAAAAATTCTAAATTACCAGTTATGACAGCAAAAAGTTTTATAATTTCTAAATAACTTAATTTGAAAAAACTCCTAATAATTTTCACATTCCTATTAATTTCAAACTCAACTTGGGCGTCATTTATATATGTACCCATGAATCATGATAATCAAAAAAATCATTTAAAAGCATATGGAATTGTTTATTTTGGATTAGAAGCTGGCTTAAAATCAAAATGGTTATTAAATTATGATGGAGGCGCATTTTTAATAGAAAATAACAAAGCCATAGAAAACGAATGTAAAATTCGTGGAGTTTCTTATCAAATTATTTCAGATGCAAAGGCACAATTGATTTTGCAAGAAATTTCGTCACCATCTTCAAATCAAGAGGCTGTTACTTTAGAAAAAGCACCAAAAATTGCAGTATATTCTCCAAAAGACAAAATGCCTTGGGATGATGCAGTAACCATGGTATTAACCTATGCAGAAATTCCTTTTGATGTTATTTATGATAAAGAGGTTTTGGCAGATAAACTTTTGTTGTATGAATGGCTGCATTTGCATCACGAAGATTTTACAGGACAATATGGGAAATTTTATGGCTCATTCAGAACTACACCTTGGTACATTCAGGGTAAAAAAGATGCAGAAAAATTAGCTAAAGAATTGGGTTTTGATAAGGTTTCAGAGGAAAAATTAGCAGTTTCTAAAAAAATTAGAGATTATGTAATTGGTGGTGGATTTATGTTTGCCATGTGTTCTGCAACAGATAGTTTTGATATTGCATTATCTGCAGAAGGTGTAGATATTGCAGAAGCCATGTTTGATGGTGATGCATCAACGCCAAATTATCAATCTAAAATAAACTACAATAAAACGTTTGCATTTAAAGATTTTGAATTGGTTAGAAATCCGGTAACGTATGAGTTTTCTTCTATTGATATGACCCGTAAACGCAGAATACCAAAAACTTCAGATTATTTTTCATTGATAGAATTTTCTGCAAAGTGGGATCCTGTGCCTACAATGTTAACACAAAATCATACCATTTTAGTAAAAGGGTTTATGGGGCAAACTACATCTTTTGATAGAAATACGGTAAAAAGTAACGTGTTGGTTTTAGGCGAAAACAAAACCAATAGAGAGGCAAGATACATTCATGGCACAAAAGGAAAAGGAATGTTTACTTTTTATGGAGGTCATGATCCTGAAGATTATACCCATAGAGTAGGTGATCCAAAAACAGAATTGGATTTGCATCCAACCTCACCTGGATATCGTTTAATTTTAAATAATGTCTTATTTCCTGCTGCTAAAAAGAAAAAGCAAAAGACTTGATGCCTTCATTTGATTTTTAATTTTATAGATATTTTTTAAAATATTGAAATCTAAAATAGAATCAATAATTTTTTTAATACTAAACTGTTAATAAATCTTCAATAAATAACAAATAATATTCAATCTATTTCATTCGCTTTTGTATTTTTGTTGTCATAAAATTAAATTAGAAAATGCCAACAACACAACAATTACAGGATTTTACACAACAAGTACGTAGAGATATTTTAAGAATGGTTCATAAAGTAAATTCTGGTCATCCAGGTGGATCTTTAGGCTGTGCTGAGTTTTTTACTTGTTTGTATCAAGAAGTTATGGAGTATTCTACAGATTTTACTATGGATGGCAAAAACGAAGATTTATTTTTCTTATCTAATGGTCATATTTCTCCTGTTTATTATAGTGTTTTGGCACATAGTGGCTTTTTTCCAGTAGAAGAATTAAATACGTTTAGATTAATAGATTCTCGTTTACAAGGGCATCCAACAACGCATGAAGGTTTGCCAGGTATCAGAATTGCATCTGGTTCTTTAGGTCAAGGTATGTCTGTGGCTTTAGGTGCAGCACAAGCAAAAAAGTTAAATGGAGATGACAAATTAGTCTATACTTTACATGGTGATGGAGAATTGCAAGAAGGGCAAAACTGGGAAGCAATTATGTATGCATCAGGTAAAAAAGTTGATAATTTAATTGCCACCATTGATTTAAATGGAAAACAAATTGATGGTTCTACTGATGAGGTTTTACCAATGGGAAGCATTAAAGCAAAGTTTGAAGCTTTTGGATGGGATGTTTTAGAAGTAAAAGAAGGAAACGATATTGATGCAATTTTAGCAGGCTTAGCTAAAGCAAAAGCATTAACAGGTAAAGGTAAACCAGTTTGTATTTTGTTATATACAGAAATGGGTAATGGAGTAGATTTTATGATGCACACACATGCTTGGCATGGTAAAGCACCTAATGATGAGCAATTGGAAAGCGCTTTAGCTCAAAATCCTGAAACTTTAGGAGATTATTAATACTGATTTTTTTCTCAGTTTTTATGATACAAACCTACAATTCGTTGTAGGTTTTTTTATGTTTTTATTTAGATATAAACTGTAAGAATACTTTTATCTTTACAACTAAACATTAAAATCAATTTAATCATATTTTATGAAAATCGGTATTGTTTGTTATCCAACCTTTGGGGGTAGTGGAGTTGTAGCAACAGAATTAGGAATGGCCTTAGCAGATAATGGACACGAAGTTCATTTTATTACTTATAATCAACCAGTTCGTTTAGATTTTTTATCTCATCATTTACATTTTCACCAAGTTGTTATAGAAGAGTATCCATTGTTTCAATACCAACCTTATGAGCTTGCTTTATCTACTAAAATGGTAGAGGTTGTTCAAAAATATGAACTAGAAGTTTTGCATGTACATTATGCAATACCACACGCTTATGCAGCTTATATGGCAAAACAGATGTTAAAAGAAAAGGGAATATCTGTAAGAGTAGTAACTACTCTGCATGGTACAGATATTACTTTAGTAGGTAGTCATCCTACCTATAAAACTGCTGTAGAATTTAGTATAAATAATTCTGATGTAGTAACTGCGGTTTCAAATAATTTAAAAGAAACTACAAACAATTTGTTTAATATTGATAAAGAAATTAAAGTAGTTTACAATTTTATTGATGTTGAAAAATATGCCAAAGTAGAAGGTGAGGAGTGTAAAAGAGAGGCTTTAGCCCAGAGTCATGAGCGTATTTTAACTCACATTAGTAATTTTAGGCCTGTTAAAAGAGTAGAGGATGTTATTAAGATTTTTTACCAAGTTCAAAAAGAAATACCTGCTAAATTATTAATGATTGGTGAAGGCCCAGATAGAAAAAAAGCAGAAGCTTTAACAAAAAAGTTGGGTATAAAAAGTAAAGTTTTCTTTTTAGGAAATAGTACAGAAATTGATAAAATTTTATGTTATTCAGATGTTTTTTTATTGCCTTCTAAAACAGAAAGTTTTGGCTTGGCAGCTTTAGAGGCTATGGCTGCAAAAACAGCAGTAATATCTACAAATACAGGTGGTTTGCCAGAGGTAAACTTGCATGGTGAAACAGGTTTTTTAAGTGATTTAGGAGATGTAGAGGATATGGCAAAAAACGCAATTACCATCTTAAAAGATAATGATATTTTAGACTGTTTTAAACTCAATGCAAGAGAACATACTAAGCGTTTTTCTTTAGAAAATATACTACCTGTTTATGAAGATATCTACAAATCGTGTTATTTAGCTAAAAAGTAACCATTCATTAAAAAATTACCACAGTTTACTAATATTTAAAGGCTATTTATTAAATTCATTTTATTTTTACTTTTATAAGTACATTGTAATCGTAATTAATGTACTTGCATTTCTTTGAATTAAGTTAAAAATATTTTCTGTAGCTTCTTTTTATTGTGTTCATTAATAGGCCATGCGCAATTAAGATATCTAGATAAACTTCCTGATCACTATCAAAATAAGGCAAAACTTAATAATAAAGATTTGCTTCTGCTTTCAGATTATTATTTAACAAGAAATTTAAATAAATGCTTGGAAACTATTAATCAGGTAGAAAAAAACAACATTAAAAATGATCGTCTTTTAGGATATTTAAATTTAGCATACGCCAATTATTATATAGAAGTTGGTTTTTTTGATATTGCTTTAGAAAAAGCTTTAGAAAGTTATAAGCAGTTAAGCGCAATTAATGATAAAAAGAGTTTAAGGTTAATTCGCAGCACCATAGCTAAGATAGATAGGCAAAACAGTAATATAGATAAAGCAATTAATGAGTATCAAAAGTTAATACAAGAACTATCAACTAAAAACATTTCAATAGAACTTGGTGGATATTATTTAGATATTGCTAATGCGTACATGTATTTAAAAGATGACAATTTTAAAAAGGCCGAGAAATATTTAGACTTAGCTTTAATTACTTTTAAAGAATTAAATAATAAAACTGGTGAAGGTATGGCATATCTAAAATATGCTCGCTTTTATAAACTTTTACTATTTAAAAGTGGAAATAATTTTTTTTTAAAAAAACAGAAGATTTTATAAATAAAGGACGCTTAATCTTTAAAAAATTAAATCAACTAAACAATGAAGCGTATGCTGTTTACACACAGGGTACCTTGTTTTCTATTTCTGGCAATCATAAGGCTTCAATTCCATATTATAAATCAGCATTACAAAAATATAAAGAAGCAGGTCACCTTTATTTTACCATGAAAATTAATCAACATTTGTTTGTTTCCTACTCAATTATTAGCAAGAATAATTTGGCGATACAAGTAAATAAAAGATATATTAAACTTAAAGATTCAATTTTTAATATAAAAAAGAGAAAGTTTATTGCAGATTCTGAAGTAAAATTTCAAGTAGAAAAAATTAAATCTGAAAAGAAAATAGCAGAAATTGATAGTAAAAGAACTAAAGTAATATTAATTGCTTCCATTATTATATTTGTTTTATTTACACTATTGTTATTGTTTTATTTTGAAAGATTAAGAGCCAAAAGAAAAATTGAATTTGTAAAGCTTGAGTTAAAAGAAACACAAAAACGTTTAGAAATTCAAAAGTTATATAGTGATTCTGAATTAAAAGTCTTAAAATCTCAAATGAATCCTCATTTTATTTTTAATGCCTTAAATTCCATACAAGACTATATTATATTAAATGAAAAAAAGTTGGCAAGGCAATATTTGGTAAAATTTTCTAGGTTGATTAGAATTTACTTAGAACAAAGCCAAAAAATTGCAATTACGCTATCTGAAGAAATCAAAGCATTACAACTATATTTAGAATTAGAAAAAGATCGATTTAATGATGATTTTAGTTTTGATATTGTTATTGATGAAAAATTAGATTTAGACAATGTAGCCATACCTTCTTTATTTTTACAACCTTATGTAGAAAATGCATTAAAACACGGTTTTCTTCATAAAAAAGATAACAAACGATTGCAGGTTTCTTTTCAGAAAGACACTGCTACAAACTCTTTAATTTGTAAGATAAAAGATAATGGTGTTGGCAGAGAGGCATCACTTTTAATTAACCAAAAACGAAATAAACTTCATAAATCTTTCGCAACTTCAGCCAACCAAAAACGAGTTGATTTGTTAAATCAATCAAATGAAAATTCAATAGAATTAGAAATACAAGATTTATACGAAAATAACCAAGCAACAGGCACTTTAGTTATTGTAAAAATCCCTTTAAACTATCAACAATGAATGTAATTATTATAGATGATGAAAGTAGAGCAAGAAATGTATTAAAAACATTATTGATAGAGGAGTGTCTTGGTGTTGAATCAATTTTAGAAGCTTCAAATTTAAAAGAAGGTGTAAGTTTAATTAAAAAAGAGAAACCCGAGGTTGTTTTTTTAGATGTAGAAATGCCTCAAAGTTCAGGTTTAGAAATTTTAGATTTTTTTAAAAACGAAGTCGTAGATTTTCAGATTATTTTTACAACAGCTTACATTCAATATGCTTTAGAGGCTTTTAGACTATCTGCTATAGATTATATTATGAAACCCATTGATGTAGACGAATTGCAAAATGCATTATTAAAAGCAAAAGAAAATTTAAAAGAAAAAAATATAGGAGATAAACTTAAGAACTTAGAAAAAGCTTTTCAGCAACTATCTATCAACAAGATTGCTTTAGAGGTTCCTAAAAAAATTATATTTGCTTCGCACGATGAAATTTTATATTTCGAGGCAGATGGCGTTTACACTAAAGTGCATCTTAAAAACGGAAAATCAGAATTAATTTGTAAAACCTTAAAACACTTTTCAGATCAATTAAAAGATCAATCCATTTTTTACAAACCACATCGTTCTTATCTCATCAATTTAAAATTTATGAAAGAAGTTTCTAAAAAGGATGGTTTGTATATTATTATGAATAATAAGGTCACAATTCCAATTGCAAGAGATCGAAAAGATGATTTTCTAAAAATGATTCAAAATATTTTTCAGTAAAACTGCAATTTACAAGTAAATTATTACGCTTCACTAAAAAAGCAGCAACAACAGTCTTAATTTGATAGATATTTAGGTTTTAATCTAAAAAACTATCAAATGAAAAACATTTTAAAACTTTTAGTTTGTTTAACAACTTTAGCAAGCTTCTCACAAAAAAACTTTTATGAAACCATAGCTTCTCATGGAGAGAGTGCAATATATCAACGTTATTATTCTGTATATAAAGATGATAATGGTAAACAAGTTATTGCAGGAAAACAATATCAATTAAAAGCCGAAATTGTAAAGTTTCAAGATATAAATGCTGGTTTTAAATTAGTAGCAGCTTCAAAAAATGATTTGGCAGGGATAGCTACTATTGATGTAACCAAATCTAAATCTCATAAAATTATAGGATACCCAAATGTTTCTCTTCTTGTAGATAGAATTTCGAGAAAAGGTTATGTAGCTATAAATGATTATATTTTTAAACTAGGCAATGTTTGGAAAGAGAAAGATGGCATTGGTTTTAATGATATTGATGCCATTTATATTAGAGTAGGCGCAAAAGGAAGCGAAGGAAAAAACACCTCTGGAAAAAAGAAGAAAAAGAAATTTGGTGCATTTATGAATAAACTAAAAGATGCTGCTATGAATAAAACACCTTCTGAATGTACAAGTCCTGCTTGTAAAAAAGCAGAAGGTATGGATTTGAAAAAGTTTGTTTTTGAGTATTTACAAAGTATGAAAGTAAAACAAGACGCTTATACGCTTACAACTAAAGATAAAGTAGATATTGCAATACTTAAAGGAGCTGTAGATGGTTATTATAAACATGTAAATGAAAAAAACGACGCCTATTGGAAAATATACTAGAGCATTAGGAGGTACATTGGATGTAAATATTACCAATTCTTTATTTTTAAGTAATACTTTAGAAGCAGCATCTGGAAATGGAGACAATGGTTTGTTATGGTTTAGACAAGACCCTAATTTTCCGCAAAATATTACTATCGTTAATTGTACATTTGCTAGAAATACAAATATAACTAGGTCAGCTGGTTCTTCTATTATAGTTGCAAATAAAGCAGGTAATGGTTCAGTTAGAGTAAAAGCCTTCAATTCTATTTTTTGGGAGAATCAAGACGCTTCCAATAATCCAATGAGAGCCCTTGGTAATGATCATCCATCTTTACAAAATGCAAACTTATATCAAATAGAATCTTCAATTTCAGAAGAAGGATTAACAAATTTACCCCATAACAACACTAGTGTTATCAATATAAATAATAGTAGTGAAGACCCATTGTTTAAAAACTCTAAAGATTTTACGCTACAGCATAATTCCATTGCAATTAATGTTGGAGATAACAGTAAAATTCCTTCAGGAATAACAAAAGATTTACTAGGTAATACAAGGTTACAAGCAGATAAAGTTGATCTAGGGTGTTTTGAAACCTCATCATCAATAAGAAATGCACCTTTTAAAATTACTTATGTTGATAAAAATGCAACAGGAAATAACGATGGATCTTCATGGTCAAATGCACTTACAGATTTACAAACTGCATTAACTAATGCAGATCCAACCAAAGAAATTTGGGTAGCTAAAGGAATTCATAAACCAGTTCTTGGTGGTGGAGGCAGATTTAATAGGTTTTTAATTGATAAGGATTTTACTACTATTTATGGTGGTTTTGCAGGAAACGAAAAAAGCCCTTTAGATAGAGATATCAATAATAATCAAACTATTATTAATGGTGATGTAAATGATGATGATACAGGAAATGATTTTTCTAGAGTTAATAGAACAGACAATTTGTATCAATTATTTGTAATTGATACTTACAACGTTACTATAGATGGTTTTACCTTAACAAGTGGTACTGCAGATGTTAATTCTGCTACAGGTGTTAACCCAAGAGGAGAAGGAGCAGCTATAACCGTTATTCCAAGAAATTTTTCTATTCCAGTAAATCTTACTTTAAGAAATTCTATTGTAGAAAATAATTTGTGTATTAGAGGGGGTGTTATTAGAGTGTTAGATAAATTAGGAACTATCAATGTAGAAAATACAGTTTTTAGAAATAATTTGGCAACGTTTGCAACAGTGCTGTATACAAGAGCTTATGTTGCAACAAATGGTAGACTAAATACAAACATTACCAATTGTCTTTTTGACAGCAATACTTTAGCTAAAACTTCGGGAATTTCAAGTGGAGGAATTATGTATTTTAGAGGAGCTCAAGTTTCAAAACAATTTGTAATTATAACCAATAGTACATTTGTTGATAATGACAATGCAAGTAGTGGAAACACTAGTGCAACACTTATTAGTGCTCAATCTGGTATTGATGTAAAAGCATACAATAGTATATTTTGGAATAACAAAAATGCCAATAACCAAACACTATTAACGGTTGGTAACGATATTAGTTCTGGTGTAGGGTCTTTTACAGTATCTAACTCGCTTTCAGATGATACTTCTTTTGATTTATCCACAACTTCTGGGAATATTAATTCAAATCCACTGTTTACAAGTACTACTGATTTTACATTACAATCTTCGTCACCAGCTGTTAATGCCGGAGATAACTCTAAAGTCCCAACAAATATTAACTTAGATCTAGCAGGAGAAACTAGAATATTTGGTACAGCTGTAGATATGGGGGCCTACGAATCTAAAGTAGTAGGGATAACAAAAAGAACATTAACCATAACAGCAACAAATGGTACAGTAACAACAAATCCAAATCCTATAAATGGTACTTATGATGATGGTACTGTAGTAACAATTACAGCCATACCTGATAATAATTTTGGGTTTGTAGAATGGACAGGAGATGTTACAGCAACTACCATAACAACAACAGTTACTATGGATGCAGATAAGTCAATAACAGCCAATTTTAGTGCTACAGCAAGCACAAACGACGAAATTTTGTTGCAGAACACATTCAAGGTTTTTCCAAATCCTGTACAAAATGTGTTAAATGTTGCGACAGATATTGAAATTGAAACTATTAAAATTTATAATGTATTAGGAAGAAAGGTAATGGTGTTAAATCAAAAAAAAATAAACGTATCAAATTTAAATGCAGGTATTTATTTGATGCAGATAGAAACAAGAAAAGGAAAAAGAGTAACTAAAAAGTTTATGAAAAAGTAAAAATTTTTGCTTGTGAAAATAAGGTCTTTCATAATTTTTTGAAAGGCCTTTTTTTATGTCTAATCAAAAAGAAACACTCTTAATACTTTTCTTATTTTTGCGGTAAAATTAAAGGTTTTAAACTCATAAATTAAGTATGAAATACAGACAACTTACCAAAGAACAATTTGAAGGTTTGCATCAAGAATTCGCCCATTTTTTAGCCACACAAAGTATTGATGTAAAAGAATGGAATCAAATTAAAACAGAAAAACCAGAAATTGCAGAAGAGGAAATGAATATTTTTTCTGACATTGTTTGGAATGATGTATTAACTAAAACCAAATACATCGAACATTTTTCTGAAACATCAGCAAATTTGTTTAAATGCGATGAAAATCAAATACATAGAATAGCCATAAAAATCAATTGGGATATTAATTTACTAGAGCAAAAAGGTTTTGAGTGGTTAATGAAAAACCCTATGGACAATTCTGTAGATATTTTTAAAGGATCAAAATCGTACACCAAAGATAGAAACAAAGAAATTTTCGATTTAGTAGAAAAAGGAAGTACCATTTCTAAAGGAGAAATTTATGACTATTTTAGTCAGTTAATAGGCTAAAACTCCCCGTTTTTTTTACAAAAACAGTTTATCGATACTTTTTTGCATTTTAACCTAGGTTTTATGCCTTTTAACACGCTATTGTTAGAGATAAACCAGTTTAACGTTATTTTAGTACTCATTTATCCCTTAACCTAGGTATCATTTCATATGGAAAAATGTTTAAAAGTTTTATTGGTAGAAGATAATTTAATCGAAATAATGAAAATGAAAAGAACCATTTCATTATTAAAATTAAAGCATACTTTACAAGAAGCTAAAAATGGGGAAGATGCTCTAAAAATTTTAGAAGACAAATCTAATATTCCAGATATTATTTTATTAGATCTAAATATGCCAAAAATAAACGGAATTGAATTTCTGAAAATTATTAAAGCAAATGAAGATTTAAAACACATACCAACAATTATACTAACCACATCTAGCAACCAAAAAGATTTATTAGAGTGTTATAGAACAGGTATGTCTGGGTACATATTAAAGCCTTTAAAATATGAGGAATATGTAAAAAAAATAGAGACAGTTTTAGCCTATTGGAGTGTAAATGAACTAAGAAAACTGTAAATGAAAGGCATTGTATTTACCGAGTTTTTAGATTTGGTCGAAAAAAAATTTGGTTTAGAAATGTTAGATAAAATTATCTCTGAATCTCAATTATCTTCTAAAGGTTTATATAGTAATATAGGTACTTATAGTTTCGCAGAAATGCTGCAATTACTACAAAATTTAAGTAGTAACACCCTTATACCTGTAGACGATTTATTATTGGTTTATGGAGAGCACTTTTTCTCTGTATTACAAGATAGTTATGGAAATCTTTTATCTACTTACAAAGATCCTATAGAAATGTTGTCTTCTATAGAAAATCATATTCATGTTGAGGTTCAAAAAATATTTCCAAAAGCAGAACTGCCAACTTTTATCATAGAAAAAAAAGAAGAGAATAATTTAATTATGATTTATAAATCTTCTAGAGCTATGCATCATTTTGGTTTAGGCCTAATGAATAAAACTTTTTCGCATTTTAATGCTACTGCAAATATTACGATGCAAAAAATTAATGAAGAAGGTACAGAAGTTAGGTTTTTAATCAATAAAAAAATATACCCTTAAAATTCAGAGTTTTAAGTGAAAAATAATCATACAAAAGGGTTAAAATAATCGAAAAAATAGATTGCTACAGGAAAAATCTTTAAAATAAAAAGAAAGAATCTTTAAATATAGGTTTAAAAATTGTTAAAAAGATTGTAGATTTATACCAAGCACATTTATAGATTCAATAAAAAACCAAGTGTAGGTTTAGTATACTATTTATTTTCACCCTCAAAAAATAAAGAAAATGAAAACTGTTCAATTAAAAAAAGTTCGAAATGAAAAGCTAGAATATTTATCAGAAGCAATTTCACTTAAAGAACCTTTGGTTTTGGTATTTGGTAACAGATACATGTTACAAGATGAAAATATCTATAAAGAAATAAGAGCAGTTTTTAATGATGGTCATTTTGTTTTTGGCTCAACTTCTGGAGACATTACTTCTTATTCTGTAGATGACGAGTCTATTACCATAACCGCTATTGAGTTTGAAAAAAGTACTTTTACAATTAAAACAGCTAATGTTTCAAATGCTGATCAAAAAATTGATAGCAATCTTGTTGGTAAAGAACTAATACAACAATTACCACAAGAAAATTTAAAGTATGTTTTTGCTGTTTCTGAAGGTAGTTTTGTAAACGGAAGCCAATTAACTATTGGTATGAATACAGCTACAGAAGACAATTTATTGATTACAGGTGCTTTATGTGGTGATGGGGCTAGGTTTGAAACTACGTTAGCTTCTTACAATCAAAAACCAAAAGAAGGAGAAATTGTTGTTGTTGGTTTGTATGGAGATACGTTAGAAGTTTCTTTTGCTACAAATGGAGGTTGGACACCTTTTGGTCCTGAACGTGTGGTAACAAAATCTGAAGATAACCTACTTTACGAATTAGATAATAAGTCTGCTTTAGATTTATATAAAAAATACTTAGGAGAAAAATCTAAAGAATTGCCAGGTGCAGCCTTGCTATATCCACTAAAAGTAAAATCTTCTGATGAAAAAAAATCTATTGTTAGAACAATTTTAAATATCAATGAAGATCAAAACTCTATGATTTTGGCTGGTGATATTAAAGAAGGATCTAAAGTGCAACTGATGATGACTAATGTAGATAGCATTGTAAATGCAGCAGAAGTTGGTGCTTTAAAAGCCTTAAATTATAGAGAAAATAAACCAGATTTAGCAATTTTGGTAAGTTGTATTGGTAGAAAATTAGTTTTAGACCAAAGAGTAGAAGAAGAAGTAGAAGAAGTTGTAGAGGTAATAGGTAAAGAAGTAACCGTTTGCGGTTTTTATTCTTATGGAGAAATAGCACCTTTTAATGGCGAAAAAAATTGCCAACTTCACAACCAAACAATCGTCATTACCCTAATTAGCGAATAATGAATTCTCTTTTAAAAAGACAATTAAGAAAATACCTACCTAAAGAAATGCATTCTAGCCCAGATCTAGAAAAGTTTTTAGACGCAGTAGATAAATCTTATAATAATTATGATGAGCAATTTGCCATGTTACAAAGAGCGGCTTCTATTAGTTCAGAAGAACTTTTTCAATTCAACAAAAAA
Organism: Polaribacter sp. R77954; assembly: GCF_044595335.1. Classification (GTDB taxonomy): domain Bacteria; phylum Bacteroidota; class Bacteroidia; order Flavobacteriales; family Flavobacteriaceae; genus Polaribacter. The sequence continues at coordinate 973,882 of NZ_CP138992.1, read as the reverse complement.
TTAACAGAAGAAACTGAATCGCAAAAAAAGGTGATTTCTAAATTAAATAATGTAATTAATACTTTAAAATTTTATAATTTAGACGAGGTAAAAAATATTGAAAATTCAGATTCTTTAAAATTAGCCGATTTTATAGACAACCAAACCAAAGATATTATCGAAATCAATAAAGAAAAAGATAAATTGGTTAGAAGCTTAGAAAAACAAAATCAAGAGCTTAATGATTATGCACACATGGTTTCTCACGATTTAAAATCGCCTTTACAAAGTATAGATGCCTTAATAGCATGGATGAAAGAAGATTATTTTAATGATTTAGGCGAAGGTGGTAGAGAAATTGTAAACTTAATTATTGAAAATGTAGAAAAAATGGATACGCTTATAAAAGGTATTTTACAATATTCTACCATTGGTAAAGTAGAGAAAAAACGCTACGAAATAGACCTAAACATACTTTTAGACGATTTAATACTTACCATTGACAACCCAGAAGATATAGAAATTACTTACCCCAATAACTTACCCGTAATTTATGGCGATTACCAAAGAATCGAACTACTTTTCTTTCATTTAATAGATAATGGAATTAAGTTTAACGATAAAGGAAATAAAGGTTATGTAAACATTAGCTTTGAAAATAATAGCGATTATTGGAAATTTAAAATAAAAGATAATGGTAAAGGAATTGATAAAGAGTATTTTGATAAAATTTTTATTGCTTTTCAAAAATTAGAGAACAATTATAAAGCCACAGGAATTGGCTTATCTATAGTTAAAAAAATAGTAGAAGCTTACAATGGAAAAATTTCATTAGAATCAGTACCAAACGTAGCCACTACTTTTGTATTTACATTAAAAAAATAGATTTGGAAAAACCTAACTTAATTTATATTAACCAATTGGCAAGAGGAGATGAATCTATAAAACAAACTTTAATAGATGTTATAAAGGCAGAGTTTCCGGATGAAATAAAAGAGTACTTTAAAAGTATTGAAGAAGAAAATTTTAAAGAAATTGAAGCAAATGTTCATCGAATTAAACATAAATTTAGTATTTTGGGACTCGAAAAAAATTATGAAAAAGCTAATCAGTTTGAGGAAAATTTGAGAGAACATCAATTAAACATCAGTCAAAAAGATAATTTCGAAAAAATTCTATCAGTGATTTCTCAATATTTAAAAACTATTTAGACAGATAACCTCTATGAACTGTATTGTTATAGATGACGAGAAAATGGCAAGAGTTATTATTCAAACGCTATGTAATGAAGTAAAATCATTAAATCTTGTTGAAGAATTTTCTGGTGCTATAGATGCAATTAAATATTTAAATGGTAATCAAGTAGACCTCATATTTTTAGATATACACATGCCCAATTTTAGTGGTTTAGATTTTATAAAAACACTAAAAGACCCATGTAAAGTAATTTTTACTACCTCAGATCCTAAATTTGCTATAGAAGCTTTTGAGTATGATTTTATTGTAGACTATTTATTAAAACCAATAGAATTACCCCGTTTTGAAAAAGCCATTAGAAAAGCACAAAAATTAAATTTAAATCAAAATAAAGAGGCTGACGACAAAGCACAAGAAATAGAAATCAAAAATGATTTTTATGTAAATATTGATAGAAGATTGATTAAAATAGATTTGTCTAAAGTTTATTTGATAAAAGCTAAAGGAGATTATATACATATTAAAACTGAAGATAAAGACTATGTTGTACACTCCACCTTAAAAAAAATAAAAGAAAAATTGCCAGATTCTTTGTTTTTAAAAGTCCATCGTTCTTATATTATTAATGTAAAAAAGATTATAGATATAGAAGACAATAGTGTTTTAATAAAAAAAGATGTGGTTCCTGTAAGTAGGTCTAACAGACCAGAATTGATGAAACGATTAGATTTACTATAAAACATTAATCGCAATAAAACACGTATTCAACGTTAGGTAAAGTGTAAAAAGCGAATTTTTAAAGTATTAAAAAATAGAATTATTAATTTTATGGTATAGCAAAATACCATGAAAAACTTTTTAATTGTTTGGACATCAATAATAATAGCTACTCTAAATATTAATGCTTTAGGAGAGTTAGATTACAAATTATTAGAAAAATCAAAGCAGAAGAGTCATTACGAACAAAAAATAATACTTAATGAATCAATTAATTGGAGTTTTGGTTCTACAGTTTTTAAATTAATTCATTTTGCAGAGATTTTGTTTATCTCAGAAATAGGCAGAAGAAAAACAAGAATTATTAACTAAATTTATATATTATGTCCCTCAAAATTTCAAGAAAAAAAAGTAGTTATCATGTAAAAGGTAAAGTAATTACACCTAACGTAACAAAACTACTAAATTACTTCACCAAAAAAATCAACAAAAAAAATAGAATAATTTTAAATATTGAAGAAGCTATAGAAATTGATAAACAAGGACTACATGCTATTGAGCAATTATTAAAATTAGCGACTACGAAACAAAAACAATTCTATATTGTTGGTGGAGGTTGCAAAGAAATTTACGACCACTTTCAACAAGCAAGTTAAATAGCATTTTGCTTTAAAATTTTAACCAAACTATCTGTTCCACAACTAGCCACGTCTTTAATTATTTTTAAGTTATTAAAATCGTTTTCAGAAACAGAGGGTTTAGGATCTATGAAATAAATAGGTGTATCTTGCTGTATGTAGTTTATTAAACTAGCAGCAGGATATACTTGCATAGAGGTACCAATAATAATTAAAATATCTGCCTTTTGGGTAATTGTAATGGCATAATCTAGCATAGGTACCATTTCACCAAACCAAACAATATGAGGTCTTAGTTGGCTTTTATACTTACATAAATCGCCCAACAGAAGGTCTTTATCCCAATCTAAAACGTAAGTTTCATCTTTTGTACTTCTTACTTTTAAAAGCTCTCCATGTAAATGAGTAACTTTAGTACTACCAGATTTTTCGTGTAAATTATCTACATTTTGAGTAATAATTTCAACATCAAAATAAGTCTCTAGTGCAGCCAAATTATAATGGGCTTTATTGGGTTTTGTGCTCAATAATTGTTTTCTGCGTTGATTGTAAAAATCTAAAACCAATTCTGGATTTTTTTTAAAACCTTCTGGTGTAGCCACTTCCATAACATCATGTCCTTCCCATAAACCATCTGCATCTCTAAAAGTTTCTATGCCACTCTCAGCAGAAATTCCAGCACCAGTTAACACCACTATTTTTTTCATCAGTTTAAATTTAATGTTTGTTTACTTTAATTAAAAATAAGAATAAAATCATAAGTTTGTGTTTATGATTGATAAAAAACTTTTAGAATATTTAGAAACCTATCTAACATCAAAAAGAAAAGATACTTTTAAAAGGGTATTAGAGCATAGAACACGCCATTTTACAACTGTTTTAGAAGATATTTATCAACCACACAATGCGAGTGCTGTTGTAAGAACTTGCGATATTTTTGGTGTTCAAGATGTACATGCTATCGAAAATAAATATGTAAACAGAATTTCTAGATACGTAGCTAAAGGCTCACAAAAATGGATTACCTCTCACAGATATAAATCAGATGGAAACAATACGCAAATGTGTTTTAAAGCATTACAAAAAAAGGGCTACCAAATAATAGCTACAACACCACATACAGATTCTTTATTACAAGATTTTGATATTCATAAAAAAACAGCTTTTGTTTTTGGTTCTGAAGCAGATGGTGTTTCTGAGTATGTTAAAGATAATGCAGACGGATTTTTAAAAATTCCTATGGTAGGGTTTACAGAAAGTCTAAATATATCTGTAGCAGTTGCTATACTTTTGCATGACGTTACTACAAAATTGAGAAACTCTACTATAAATTGGCAACTTACCAAAGAAGAAAAAGAGCATTTATATTACAATTGGGTGAAGAAAACAATAAAAAATGTTGATGAAATTGAAGCTGATTTTTATCAACGAAAAATGTAATGGTAGGTATGAATTAAAAACTAATAGATTGTATTTTATAGCAATCTAAAAGAATAGCAGAATAGAAATTGTTACAAAACAAGGTTGAACAATACAATAAAATTGACACCTTAATATAATTAAGGTGCCAATTTATCAATCAACCAAAAATAATAAATAAATAATATTTTAAAAATTTATAACAAATAGATTTAAACTGTTTTGTAAAGTTTTGTCTAATTCTGTTTTTAGTATTTTATTCAAAAAAGGATAAATATCTTTACCAATTTGAGCTTCAACTTTAGGGGTTATAGGTGTACTAATAATGAGTTTGTTTTCTAGATCAATATAATTCTTGTAGAACTCCATGTTTCGATCACCATAAGTTAAAGCTTCATTAATTTGCATGTATTTTTCAATTTCTTCTGCAATTTTTTTGCGTATAACCGTATTTACAAACTCTTTTTTTACGTTAGTAGATAAATTTTTACTGATTTCAGTTTTTTTAACTTCTTTATTTTTATCAAAAATGGAAGTTTCATTTTTTTCAACAATAAAATATTTTTTATGGTTATCATTTAATGAAAACTTACCTTCTGAATTGTTCTTAATATCTTTTAATTCTAAATTAATTATTTCAGGAAACAGATTTAAAGGTGTTTTTTTACCCGTAAACGAATTTTTATTTAATTTATTCTCAAAAATGTTTTCATTTAATAATGAAGTTTCAGCTTTTTCAACTTGAGAAAAAGTAACTTGATAGGCCAAAATAAGCAATATGTAAAATGTTTTTCTCATGATTAGTAGTTTATATTACAAATATAAAAGTAATACTATCATAATTAAACAAAAAGCTATTGGTTTATCTTATAAACAGATAATTAGCAGTTATAGGTATTGTATATATATTAATCAAAAGAGTAATAATTTTCAATACAATACTTATCAATTCATAATTTTATTATATCCTTAATACTATAAATATAAAAGGGTTAATGTTTCATATCCTCTTTAAAAATTTTTAAATTAGAGATTCAGAACCAATTTAAAATCATAATGATCGAAGAAAACAAGCAAATGAAACCTTTAAAATTACTCTCTTTTGATATAGATAACACGCTTATCGATTTTTATACCTTTAAGAGTAATTTTAGTAAAGTTTGGGAAAAATATGGCAAACCAACAGATGTTTTACTCACCTTTAATACAGGTAGATTAATAGAAGATGTGCTAGATTTAATACAAAAAAAAGTGCTTCCAGAGCCAGATTACATTATTTCTGGTGTGGGTACGCATATTTATAATTACAAACAAGCTTCTACAGAAAAGGAATTTAACGATATTTTAGAAGATGGTTGGGAAATTAATGCTGTTGAAAAAGTAATTCAGTCCATTGCTCATCCTATAAGTGAGCAACCTTCTAAATTTCAGCATTCTTACAAAAGAAGTTATTTTTTATATGATGCTTCTGCAGAACTTATAGATAACATCTCTCAAAAATTTGTTGATGAAGGCATGGATTTGAATGTGGTGTATTCTGGTAATAAATTTTTAGACATTTTACCAAAATTTGCCAATAAAGGTAATGCTTTGCAATGGTTAATTAACAGATTAGAGTTAAGTGCTAATCAGGTTATAGTTGCAGGAGATAGTGGAAATGATTCTGCAATGTTTGACTTGCCCAATGTAAACGGAATTGTAGTAGCTAATGCGCATAAAGAGTTATACGACTATACAAAATATAAAAATGTATACCATTCAGAAAAAGAAAAAGGAGATGGTATCATAGAGGGGCTAATTTATTTTGATATTTTACCTACAGAAGCTAAAGAAGATACTGTTATAGACCATTCAGATGATTTTTTTATACAGAAAGAATTAGATATAATTGCTTTAGAAGATGATGACGAAAAAATAGCACTTATTCAAGAAGGGTATAAAAAAGCCATTGAAGCTTTAAAGAAAAACATAACACCTTTAGGCTTTTCAGCCTGTTCTATAGAAGATAATACAGCTCATGGTACAGATGAAAATTACTACAGTGTTTGGGCAAGAGATGGTGCTATAACAGTAATTGGCTCTTTGTCTTTAGTACATGATGATGAAATTCATAAATGCCAACGTAAAACATTAGAAACACTTTTGGAGCATATATCAAGAAATGGTCAAATTCCATCAAACGTTCGTATAAAAAATAACGAACCCGATTATTCTGGTGTTGGGGGTATTTGTTCTATTGATAGTGGTATTTGGGTAGTTATTGCGTTTTATGAATATATTAATGTAACCAAAGATTTCGATTTTTTAAGAAAATATATAAACGATATCAAAGAAACAATGCGTTGGTTAGGTGCACATGATAGTAATAATGATGCATTGTTAGAAATTCCAGAAGCTGGAGACTGGACAGATCTTTTTGGTAGAAGTTATAATATTTTGTATGATGAAATACTTTGGTACAGAGCCAATGTATGTTTTGGTAGGCTAATGGAAATGTTAGGAAATCATGAAGATGCAGGCGAATATATCAGGTGGTCTCAAGTAATAAAAAAAGAAATTGTAGATAATTTTTGGCCCTCTACAAAACAACAATTATTCCAGTCTGTTTCATTTGCAGAAAAACAATTCACCTTAGGAGATACCTCTTATCTTATAGCCCAAACAACACCATTCGATTTTAGTTGGAGGTGTGATGTTTTTGGCAATGTACTTGCATTTTTACACGGTACTATTGATGCTGAAAAAGCACATCAAACGTTTAAATTTATGTTAGGTGTAGGGGTTAATGATCCATTTCCTGTATCAAATGTATATCCAGTAGTAAGTCCTGGAGATCCAGATTGGCGTCCATATTACACCGTAAATTTATTGAACCTACCAAATCATTACCATAATGGAGGTATTTGGCCATTTGTTGGTGGTTTTTGGGTAAAATTTGTGAACAAGTTGGGTTTTAGAGATGTAGCAATTTCAGAATTACACAAGTTGGCTTTAATCAATAAAGAAGGTATTAATAATGAATGGGAGTTTACAGAGTGGGCACATGGTGTAACAGGTAAACCAATGGGTAAAGCTTACCAAGCTTGGTCTGCTGCGCAATATATTTCTGCTTGTCACGAATTAAAATTAACGAAAACAAAAAAATAAAATTATGAAATCGATATTAATGATCTCTTTACATGGCTATGTTGCTGCTAATGCTGAATTAGGAAAACCAGATACAGGAGGTCAAGTAGTTTATGTTTTAGAATTAGCAGAACGATTTAGTAGACTTGGCAAAAGAGTAGATTTGGTTACGCGTCAATTCGAAGATCAACCAGAATACGATCATGTAAATGAAAATTACGATGTTTGGCGAATCCCTTTTGGAGGTAAAAAATTTATCAGAAAAGAAGACATGCACGATCATCTTAAAAAGTTTGTAACCAATACCTTGGCTGCTATTAAAAAAGAAAACAAAAAATATGATGTAGTCTACTCTCATTATTGGGATGCAGGTTGGGCAGGTCAAAAAATTGCGGAAGAATTAGGCGTTTGTCATGTACATACACCACATTCATTAGGTTGGTGGAAACAGCACACAATGGGTAGTGATATGGATGAAAAAGAGATGGAAAAAACCTATCGCTTTAAAGAAAGAATTAGAAAAGAATACTTTGTATACCAAATGTGTAATTTTGTAATTGCAACCACTTTACCACAAGTAGATTTGTTAATTCAGCAATACGATGTATTGCCTAAAAATTGCAGTATGATTCCTCCAGGAATAGATGAAAATCGTTTTTTTCCTGTACCTTCTAAAGAGAATGATAAAATACGTTTAAAATATGACATTCAACCAACAGACGTGTTGGCTTTGGGTAGAATGGCACACAATAAAGGCTATGATTTATTAATAAATTCTTTACCAACACTTTTTGAATTATGCCCAGAAGCAAGATTGGTTGCTGCTATTGGTGGAGATTCTAAGCAAGATAGAGAAGGTATAGAAAAGCTAAAACAAGTGGCTTCTGAAATAGGAGTTACGGATAAAATTAAATGGAAAAATTATATTGAAGATGAAGATTTGGCAAACGTATATCGTTCTGCAAGTATTTTTGCAATGCCCTCTAGATACGAACCTTTTGGCATGGTTGCCATAGAAGCTATGGCTTGTGGAACACCAAGTGTGGTTACTGTACATGGTGGTTTATGCGATTTGATTGATTTTGGAAATCAGGCATTATTTGCAGATCCTCATAGGCCTAAAGAGTTTGGTGCAATGATGGCAATGCCATTATTATATCCACAATTGCGTAACGAAATGTCTGTAGAAGGGGCACGTTTTGCAAGGCGTAATTTTGGGTGGACAGGTATTGCAAAACGAATGTTAAATGTTTTTAGAAGTTCTATTAATCAAAGAACTTCAGAATCGAATATTTATTAATAATGAATAAGTTTGTTTCTTTTGGTGAAGTTTTGTGGGATGTTTTTCCCACTTTTAAAAAAATAGGTGGAGCGCCTTTAAATGTAGCTTCTCGTTTGCAGTCTTTTTCTAATCAGGTTGCTTTGATCAGTGCTATTGGTAATGATAAATTAGGAAAACCCATTTTAGATTATCTACAAAAACAAAATATAAACACAAGTAATGTTCAAGTTTTAGATGATTTTGATACTGGTAAAGTAGCAGTTACTTTAAATAAAAAAGGCGTAGCAAGCTATGAAATTCAACACCCAAAAGCATGGGATAAAATAAAGCCAACATTGGCAGCATTAGCCTTGGTAAAAGAGGCTAATGCTTTTGTTTTTGGTACTTTAGCTGCTAGAGATCAGGTTTCTAAAAACACATTGCATCAGCTTTTACAAGTTGCATCATATAAAATATTTGATGTTAATATTCGTAAACCTTTCTACGATATAAATACAGTATTAGATTTAATGCTAAAGGCAGATTTTATTAAATTTAATGATGAAGAATTGTATGAAATAGGTGCAGATTTAGGATCTCCTTATCATAATTTAGAACAAAACTTGCATTTTATAGCATCAAAAACAAAAGTAAAAACCATTTGCGTTACAAAAGGTGAGCATGGTGCAGTTTTATTATTTGAAGGTAGTTTATATTATAATAGTGGTTTTTTAGTTAAAGTAAAGGATACTGTTGGTTCTGGTGATTCTTTTTTGGCTGCTTTAATTCATAAATTAATAGCTAAAGAAGAACCACAAAAAGCATTAAATTTTGCTTGTGCAGTTGGGGCTTTAGTAGCTAAAAATGATGGAGCAAACCCAATAATTACTGAAAAAGAAATTAGTGAGTTTTTACAAGACTAATTTAATTATTAAAAGCGTATTTTCCTTTTTTATACTTTTCAGAAGGTATAGAATCTAACAGATATGGTATAGAAACAAACCCGTTTGTGGTAGGTTTAAATACTCCAAAATGTAAATGTGGTGCTGTAGAAAACCCTGTATTTCCAGAATACCCAATAATTTGACCTTTTTTTACAGAATCATTTTTTTCTACAGCTGCACCATTTTGTTTTAAATGTACATATTGTGAAAAAGTACCATCTTTATGATAGATTAAAATATAATTGGCTTTATCATAATATTTTTTGTTTTTTCCACCTTCGTTAGAATCTTCTTTAATCGCTACAACAACACCATCTCTCATAGCACAAACTGGTTGCCCAACATTCATTTTAAAGTCTATGGCATATTTTGAGAAATTAGAGTTATGTGAAAATTTACCAAAATGGCCTTGCATAATTTTATAGCGTTTGCCCTTGCTAAAAGGCAAGCCATAATTAAAACTAGTATCGTATTTTTTAAACGGATAACTACCATACTTCATGATAGGGTTGTATTTTTTTAAAACTTTTAAGGTATCTGGTAGCGTGTCTTGTAGTTTTAAAATCACTTTTTCTTGAAACGGATTTATATGAATTACAGTGTCTAAACTACCTTTATTAAAAGTGATAAATGTTGGGCAAGAAAGCGGATTTTTTGCACTAACAATTAAAGTGTTTTTCTCTATTTTAAAATGGATATAAGATGGTTTTATAATTTTTTCTTGTACACTTTTACAAGCAAAAAATATTACAATTGCAAAACCCCAATAAGATTTCATTAGAAAAAAATTTTATAATTAACGAAATACTTTATTCGGAAAAACAACAACACTTTCATGACCATTTTCGCCAACAGCAGCAACACCAAAAAAGAAATTGTCTATTACAATTCCGTCTAAAGTAAATTCTGTAGTTTCCACATACCTTGAATTGTCCCAAGTAGGAGAGGTTGTATCTCTCCAGTAAATTTTATAACCTTTAGCACCTGCTACTTTGCTCCATTTAAATTTTACAGAAGGTTCTACAATACCACCAATAGCAACTTCTTTGGGTGCTTCTGGTGCCCAAGCCAATGAAGCTAAATTAATTGCATTTACAGCTGTTAATTTTTTTGCATACGCAAAGTTTACATGTTCAAAAGTATCACCATAATTAATACCATTTTCAGTTCTAATATCTTGATGTTGTTGTGTGTAGTTTTCGTGCGCTTCCATAATTCTGATTCCTGCAAAACCTAAATCGTTAAAAGGTCTATGATGGCCTCCACGTCCAAATCTATCTAATCTATAAATCATCATTGGATTCATTTCTGGCATATACGTTTTTGTGGTTTTGTGGACATATCTAGCCAATTGACGAGAAATTCCATCTACTTCACCACCATAAAAACGACGCATTCTGCGTTGTCTTTCGGTTTCGTTTGCAGGTACAGGTTCACTAAAAATTCTAAAAGCTCTATTATCAATTACACCATCTACACCTTCAATATTTCCAATCATATCGTTATTTAAAATACCAATAATATCCCATTCTTTTTCTTTGGTATATTTTGCCAAACCTGCACCACCAAAAAGTCCTTGTTCTTCACCAGATAAACCAACATAAATAATACTACTTTCAAATTTGTATTTGCTTAAAACTCTTGCAGCTTCTATGGTTCCAGCCATTCCAGAAGCGTTATCGTTTGCGCCTGGTGCATCTGTTTTAAAATCCATAGTATTGCTTGCACGCGAATCAATATCACCACTCATAATAATATACTTATTTGGGTATTTTGTGCCTTTTTGAATGGCTACAACATTAACAACGTAAGCATCATGAGGAACTCTATTACCCATTGCTTTGGTTACCAAATCTTTTTGATAAAAAACGTTTAAACAGTTGTTACAAGTGCTAGAAATTTTATCGAATTCAGATTTTATCCATCTTCTTGCAGCACCAATTCCACGAGTATCAGAAATGGTATCAGAAAACGTATTTCGTGTACCAAATTCAGTTAGCTTTTTTACATCAGCTTTAATTCTATCTGCTGAAACAGCATTGATAATATCATAAATTTTTTGATCGGTTTGAGAAAAAGTAATGCTTGTAACTAGTAAAAGTAAGAGAGTAATTTTTTTCATTTGTTTATTTTTTGAATTTCCAAAAAGGTATTTGTACTACGTTTCGTAAAATAGTATCTTTTTTATTGTTGATGTATTTTCTATTGATTTTTAACAAATGTTTACCTTCTTTTAGGCTATCTATGGTAACATAAGTTTCGAATCCTAATTTTTTATTTTTGCTTGATGAAACTACGTAGTTCGTTTTGTAATAAGTATCATTTATTTTGGTTAAATACACCTGATTAAAAGTTTTATAATAGGCTTTTCTTAGACTATCTAATTTCTTAAAACTAATATCGTAATTGTTGTTAAAAACCACACCAGAACTTAAACCTCTTCTATCGTTTTTGGGCCTTAAACTTGGGTTGTAATCAAATAATCGTTCCTCTAAATTATCATTAAAAACAATAAAAATTTTTAGATAATTATCTGTAATTACTTTAGATTGAATGGTGGCTTTGTTTATAAAATCGTTTTCTTTTAGAATTGATTCATCATAGTTGTTTGAATTAGCCACAAATTCTGAGGATTTTCTATTGATGTTTAAATAATTTGAATTTGTATATTTAAAAGAACTTAAGTATAAAATGCCAATATAAATTGGCACAAGAATAAAACTTAGCCGCTTTCCAAATTTATTATCTAAAAAATTATAAACTAAGGGTCTGTATAAAAACGATAAAGTAATTACGTTAAAAATTCTGTAAATCGGAAAATAAATTTTACTAGTCCATTTTTTACGTTTTAAAAAGCCTTGCGTTAAAAAATCGATAAAGGTTAATAATATACCAATTAATGTAAAGATCATTAATCCAATTCCAATAACTAAAAAAATATTTTCCCAATAGCCTTCAAAATCATTATCTAAGAATACAAAAATTATGGTTAGTAAGGTAATAAAGCATAAAAAACTGGCCAAGAAATAAAAAATAAAGAGAAAAGAAACCGCAAATAAAATACTACAATAGTCTTCTAAAGTTGCAATATAATTATCAAAAGAACCAATTCTTTTTTTTAGGTAATTGGTGAATTTTGGGGAGTATTTAAGAACTTCATAGTCAATATCACCAGAAATATAGCGTAGGCCCAATGCACCAATCCATAAACCTCTTAAAATTACGTGAATTAGTAAATTAGCAATCAAAATCCAACATGAAATACTAAGTGCAAACCAAACCAAGCTTTCTGCCAAATGTTGGTCGTGTTGTGCTATCTCGAATTTTAAAGACAAAGTATCTGTAGCAGAGAATAAGCCTAAAATTGCAAAACCAGAAATTAGTAGTTCTAGTTGCCAACTTTCTTGTTGTAACTTATCTAGAAGTTCTTTAAAAGTTGAATTTTGCTTTTCTTTACTCATATTAAAAAAGTTCCTTAAAGATACTAACTTTCTAATGCATAAAAAAACCGCCTTTAATTATAAAGGCGGTTTTAACAGAATTTATAAGAATAGTTATTCTTTGTCTAATTTCTTGGTAAGTGTAAAGCCTACAAACAAACCAACACCAGCCATAAAAAAAATGGTTGCTGGGTAAATAGCATCGCCATCTAAACTTGTATAGGTTTCTAAAATAAGTGCTAAAAATACCCCAAAGCCAATACCCATTAATAAAAGTGATAGGTTTAAAATAAGCACTTTCCAAAAAGGTGCAGCATTTTTGGGTTGCCCTTTCATAAAAATACTGGCATCTGCACCTTTTTCTATTAAGGCCATTCTTTCTTTATTTCTAGTTGAAAAGAATAAATAAATGATACCGAATAATGTTCCAAAAATTATAATTAATACAGCTACTTCTTCCATAATTTGTTATTTTAAAGTTTTAAATTGATTTTTATTATTATGTTGTAGCTTTGACGAATGCTTTTACATATAGGTTACAAAAATGTTTAAAAAACTTTTTTTTAAAATTGATATCGATAAAAAAAACATTTAGATGACTTTTTAAAAGTTCGTCTAAATGTTTTTTTGCTTTGTAAAAACTATTTTTTACTTCGGATTTAAAATTTCTTTTATCCTTGCCAAACAATCGTTATAATGATATTTTGTTATTCGATTTACTTTTCTGTTTTTTGCAATGGTTAATTGAAAATTTAATGTTTGTAATTCTCCTCTTGCGATAGACGAAATATCAGAGTTTTTAATTTCATCATTATTAAGTAATGAACCTAATCTGTTAATGTATGATTTTTGTAAGTTTCGTCTAAAAAGATCTACATTTTTAACATAATTTAGTTCTGAGAAAATACCAGATCTTAAATCACGCATCATTTCTAAAAGAGTGTACGTTTTATCATCAATAATTTCGGCATCAATTATCATTGATAATTTTGTTGGGTTTAATAGTGTGTACAATTGCCTGTTTTGTAAACGGAGCATTCTACTGGTATAACCACTTTCATCTATATTTGCTAATATTTTAGGATTTAACAACCAATCTTGGGTTTTAAATGCATTTTGTTGTAACCAAGCCATTGCTTCTTTTTGTTTTTGTTTAGGCACAGGTTGGTATACCAAACCTTTTTGTGTGGGCTTTTTATTGTATTCGTACACACCACCTATATTTCCTGTAACATGGCCTACATATCTATTCCATACTCCTAATAATTCACCATACAGTTCAGATAAATCGTCATAATTATTAGTTTGGTTTGATGTCCATTCTGGTAAATTGTTGGCAACTATTTGTAAGTTTTTCATTCCGTAGGTAGATGCTTTTACCTGATCATTACCAATACCTTCTGTTTGCGCAGATGGGTCAAAACGTTGTCCTCCAAACCTATAAATAGGGTTCTCTGCTTTTTCTTCAATCCATTTATCTAAAGTTTTTACTTCATCTTCAGGAGTTTTTGCCGATGGAATTTTTCGATATCCCCAGTTGATAGCATAATGGTCATAAGGCCCTAACTGACGAATAAATCTGATGTTTTCATCACCAGGTTGAGCAACATAATTATAGCGTGCATAATCCATAATGGTTGCTGCAATACCCATTTTCTGAGTAAATTTTCCAGAACGTAAAGAATCTACTGGATATGCATAACTGGCAGCCATATTATGGGGTAAACCTAGGGCGTGCCCAACTTCATGAGAAATTACCATACGCATCATTTCTCCAATTTCTTCATCTGGCGTGTTTAATGTTCTTGCAGAAGGATTTGCAGCACCAGTTTCTAATAAATATCTATTTCTGTAAGAACGTAAATGATTATGATACCAAATAATATCACTTTCAATAATTTCTCCTGTTCTTGGATCAGAAACACTTGGCCCTGTGGCATTTCTGGTTGTACTTGCTACATATCTTATAGAAGAGTAGCGAATATCTTCCATACTAAATTCTGGGTCTTCTTCTTTAGTTGGAGGGTATTTGGCCATAATTGCATTTTTAAAACCAGCAGTTTCAAAAACTTTAGCCCAATCGTCTACACCTTGTTTAATGTATTTTTTCAATTTATCTGGTGTACCAGGATCTAAATAATATACAATTGGTTTTTTAGGTGCTACCAACTCTCCTCGATTATACGCATCAATGTCTTTTGGTTCTAAACGCCAACGTCTAATATATCTTTTATCATCGGCTTTTAAGGCTTCAGAACTATAATCTACATTACCAATAGAAAAATAACCAACACGTTTGTCATACAATCTTGGCATCATTTTATGCTCTGGCAATACAATCATAGATTGATTTACGCGAATTGTTATGGTATTTGTGCTTGAATTACTTGGAGGTGCATCTGCATCAAAAGTAAAGTCTTGTACAACCTCAATATTTTTAGGATAACTTTTTATAGAGTTGATAAAACTTCTGGAAGCATCTAATCTTCTTACTTTATATCTTTTTCTATAATAAGAAGGTAAAGCAGTGATGGCTTTTATATCTGATGAGAACAATTTAGTAACATCAACCAAAACAGCAGTAGAATCAGCATTTTGAGTTTTTATATCAAAAGCGTAAATAATAGGTTCTAAGTTATTTGCTTTTACAGATTTATAGATGGGTAAAGAATCGTTTGCAACAGCATCGTAAGATTTTACTTTTAATAAAATTTTATTTTGAAATTTTTCCCAAACAATTACTTGTGTATTAATTTTAGAACCAGCATTTACATAACCACCTCCTAAACCAGCCGGAATTTCTTTAATTCTAGTAACCAAAAGCATTTCTTTACCCAATTGATTTTTAGGGATTTCATATATAAAATCACTTTTGTTTTGATGCACTTTAAAAAGGCCATCATCAGTTTTTGTTGCTGCTTTTACAAAGTCTGAATATTTAGGTGTTTTACTTTTTTTTGGTTTTTGTAGTGGTTGTTCAGTTGGATTTTTTTTTGATTTTTTCTTTTGAGCTTCCATTGTAGTAGGCATCATAAATGCTAAAATCAATGAAAAGAATACTATTTTTTTCATAATTAACGTGTAAGTTGAGGTTTATGAGTCGAAATTAAGGAAAACTTATATTTCTATCAATATTTACATTGTTAAAAAAGAAAAACGATAGACAAGTTTCCTTATTTATCGTTTTTTATAATGTTAAAAGTAGAATTTTTTACTACTTACTTAGTTTTACATCAAAATTTTCAATAGCTTGAATAATGATTTTTACAGCTTCTATATAAAACTCTTCGTTTATAGTGCCATAAGTATCTGTATGCCTGTGGTAATCTTTATGATCTGGAACACCAAAATAGATAAAAGGAAGCTTTTCTTTATGAAAAACTCTATGATCTGAAGAAAAAGTCCAATCTGATTGTGCTTTATTTTCTGGATCATCATGCCCAAAAAGAAGCATGATTTTTTCAGAATAAATCTTTTCTAAAGGTTTTCTTAAATTTGGGTGATGATACAAGCCAGATGCAAACAATTCTGGGTCATAATCGCTATGAGCAATCATATCTAAATTGATGTTTAATGCAATATTTGGTTTGTTGCTATAATTTTTTAAAAAATATTCAGCACCTAAAGAGCCAATTTCTTCAGCATCTACAGCTGCAAAAATTAAATTATGTTGTGTTGGTTTATCTTTAAAATATTCAGCAATGGTAAACAGAGCAGCAGTTCCAGAGGCATTATCATCAGCACCATTATAAATACGTTCATCTCTAACACCTAAATGATCAAAATGTGCAGTAATTATAAAATCTTTATTCGTTTGGCCTTTAAGCATTGCAATTACATTAGCACCAGCAGCAGTGGTGTCTGGCACATTAGAATAATCGTTTAAAGGTTTACGTTTAACCATCGGAAAAACCTCATGCCTTGCTTTACCTTTAAAAGTATGCGAAAATTCTTGAAGATAATTATTGTTGATAGCAGGGCGTATGCCTAACTCTGTAAATTTATCTATAATAAATTGTTGCGCTTTCTTGTTTCCAGGTCTAGAAAATGCCCTTCCTTGGTAAGAGTCATCAGATAGCGTTTTAATATTTTCTAATAACTTATCGGTATTAATATCGATAGGTTTTGGTTCTTTGCAGCTCCCGAATATCATCAAAAAAGCAACAACTGAGATTAATTTTAATTTCATAGTTGTACTGAATTCTTTTTAATACATTGGGGAATTCGATTTGCAAATATAATAAAAGACCATTAATTAAAATGGTCTTTTTTAACAAACAACCTAAATTTAAAACTTTTTTAAGTTTTAAAACTTTTATTGCGACTAATAAATTGAGTTATTTTCTATTTTTAATTTGATAATTAATCTTAGAAACAATATTTATTTTCTGCTTTTAATTTTTCTGCAATTGTATTTCTCAACGCAATTACATTAGGGTAATTTGCATATTTAGTAAAACGCTTTAAGCCCATTAATAGCATGCGTTGCTCATCACCTTCTGCAAAAGAAATGATAGCTTCTCTACCATTTTTTGTGATGATTTCTACAGCATTGTATAAATACAATTTTGCCATTGCAATTTGCCCTTCTTGTGCTTCTTCACCAAAACGTTTTGCATTTTTCTCTGTACGTAATAAGGTAGATTCTGCCATATATATTTCGTTCAAAATCTCTGCAGCCGCCAATAATAATTGTTGATGTTGTTCTAAATCTGGTCCAAATTTTTGAATTGCTGATCCAGCAACCATTAAGAAAACCTTCTTCATTTTCGCAATCATTTCTTTTTCTTCTGCAAATAATGCTGAATAATCTGGAGTGTCAAAAGAAGGTATTCCCATTAACTCATCAGCAACAGCTTGGGCAGGCCCTAATAAATCTACATGCCCTTTCATTGCTTTTTTAATCAGCATACCTACAGAAAGCATTCTGTTAATTTCGTTTGTGCCTTCATAAATACGCGCAATTCTTGCATCTCTCCAAGCAGCTTCCATTGGTGTTTCTTCAGAGAAGCCCATTCCACCAAAAATTTGGATCCCTTCATCTGCACAAGCTTGTACATCTTCAGAAACGGTTACTTTTAAGATTGAGCATTCAATGGCATATTCTTCAACACCTTTCAATTCTGCTTCTTGATGTGTATTTCCATTTTCCATTCTCATTGCAATTCTATCTTCAATATCTTTTGCAGCTCTATAACTTGCAGATTCTCCTGCATAAGTATTCGTAGCCATTTCAGCTAATTTAGCTTTGATAGCACCAAAGTTTGCAATCGGAGTTTTGAATTGTTTACGCTCGTTAGCATATTTTAAAGCTGTGGTTAACACTCTTCTTTGAGAATCAATACAAGCTGCCGCTAATTTAATTCGCCCAACGTTTAATGCATTAACCGCGATTTTGAAGCCACCACCTCTTACTGATAACATATTTTCTGCAGGTACAATAGTATCATTAAAAAATACTTGTCTAGTAGACGAGGCACGAATTCCTAATTTATGCTCTTCTTCTCCTAAAGTAATTCCATTTGGATTTGCTGCATCATATTCTACAATAAAGCCTGTGATGTTTTTATCATCTTCAATACGCGCAAAAACAATCATCAAATTACAGAAACCTGCATTTGAGATCCACATTTTTTGTCCGTTTATTTTATAAGATGAACCATCTTCTGAAATTTCAGCAGTTGTTTTACCAGAGTTTGCATCAGAACCTGCACCTGGCTCTGTTAAACAATAAGCACCCATCCATTCACCAGAAGCTAATTTAGGAACGTACTTTTGTTTCTGTTCTTCTGTACCATATAAAGTTATTGGCATCGTTCCAATTCCTGTATGTGCACCAAAAGCAGTACTTAAAGAACCATTTCCACTAGAAATATATTCACAAGTAATCATAGTAGATACAAAGCCCATTCCCATTCCTCCATATTCTTCAGGAACAGCCACACCTAAAAAGCCTAATTCACCAGCTTTTTTCATTACCTCTTCTGTTAAAGCATAATCTTTAGCTTCAAAACGATCTCTATGAGCTACAATTTCACGATCTGTAAATTCTCTTACAGCTTCTTTCATCATAACTTGCTCTTCAGTAAAATCTTCTGGTGTAAAAATGTCTTCACATTTAGACTCTTTCACCAAAAATTGTCCACCTCTTAAAATTTCTTTATTTTCTATTGCTTCCATATTAGCCCCCTGTCCCCCAAAGGGGGAAACCTACCAAGGGTAAGTAGGATTTTATAAATTAATTATATATTTTTAGAATATTTTTTCATTTTGATTCCGTATTCAGTTCCTCCCTTTTGGGGAGGTTAGGAGGGGCTTTTAATTTAAAAACTCAAAAATACCAGCAGCTCCTTGTCCAGTTCCTACACACATGGTTACCATTCCGTATTTTCCTTGCATATTTCTTTTGCGCATTTCATCAAAAAGTTGAACAGACAATTTTGCTCCTGTACAGCCTAATGGATGACCTAAAGCAATTGCACCACCATTCACATTGATGATATCTGCATCTAAACCTAATTCACGAATTACAGCTAGAGATTGAGAAGCAAAAGCTTCATTCAATTCTATTAAGTTAATATCTTCTTGTTTTAAACCTGCCTGTTTTAAAGCTTTTGGAATTGCAGCAACTGGTCCTATTCCCATAATTCTTGGAGGCACACCAGCAGCAGCATAACTTACCATTCTTGCAATTGGTTTTATATTCAATTCTTTTACCATTTCTTCACTCATTACCATAACAAAAGCAGCGCCATCACTAGTTTGAGAGGAATTACCAGCAGTTACACTTCCACCAGCTGCAAAAACTGGTTTTAATCGTTGTAAACCTGCAATATTAGATCCCTTTCTAGGGCCTTCATCTTTAGTAACTGTATATTTTCTTGTGGCTTTTTTACCTTTTGCATCTATATACGTTTCTTCAATTTCAATAGGAACTATTTGGTCTTGGAAACGATTTTCCTCTTGTGCTTTTAACGCTTTTAAGTGAGAGTTTAAGGCAAACTCGTCTTGATCTTCTCTCGAAACTTTAAATTGATCTGCAACAGCTTCAGCTGTATTTCCCATTCCCCAATAATAATCTGCGTTACCTGCAGCTACTGTATCATAATTCAATTCGGGTTTAAAACCTGTCATTGGCACAGAGCTCATACTTTCTGCTCCACCTGCAATGATACAATCTGCCATTCCAGATTGAATTTTAGCTACTGCCATACCAATTGTTTCTAATCCAGAAGAACAAAAACGATTTACAGTTACACCTGGAACTTCTTCAATTTTTAATCCCATTAAAGAAATTAAACGTGCCATATTCAATCCTTGAGAACCCTCTGGCATTGCATTTCCTACAATTACATCATCAATTCTTGTTTTATCGAATTCAGGTAGGTTTTTCATTAAGTGTTGAATCGTTTCAGCAGCCAATTCATCAGCTCTTTTGAAACGGAATGCTCCTCTTTTAGATTTGGTTACTGCTGTTCTATATCCTTGTACTATATATGCTGTTTTCATAATCCTATCCCTAACCCTTTCCAAAGGAAAGGGAATTTGTTCGGGTTATTTTTTTAAGTTTTAGACTTCATTTTATATTTTTCCAATTTTAAAGTCTTCCCTTTGGGAAGATTTAGATGGGATTTAGTTACGCAATGGTTTCCCAGTTTTTAACATGTGCTGAATTCTTTCTAACGTTTTTCTTTCAGTACAAAGAGATAAAAATGCTTCGCGTTCTATATCTAATAAATACTGTTCAGAAACTTTAGTTGGCTCAGATAAATCTCCACCTGCCATTACATAAGCCAATTTATTTGCAATTTTTTGATCATGTTCTGAAATAAATCTGCTTGCTTGCATTGAATCAGTAGCAACCATAAAAGCACCTAATGCTTGTTTACCTAAAACTAGCACATCATTACGTTTTATGGGTTGTGTATAACCCGCATTTGCCATTAATAAAGCGTGTTTTTTAGCTTCAGCTATTTGTCTGTCTTTGTTTACAACTACAATGTCTTTTCCTTTTTGTAATAAACCTAAATCGAAAGCTTCATAGGCAGAAGTTGCTACTTTAGCCATACCAATCGTTAAAAAGTACTCTTGTAAAACGTTTAATTGAACATCGCCTTTTCTAAAAGTATCTTGTGCTCTTAGGGCCATTTCTTTTGAACCACCACCACCTGGAATAACACCTACACCAAACTCAACTAAGCCTATATATGTTTCTGCTGCAGCTACTATTTTATCTGCGTGTAAAGAAATTTCGCATCCTCCACCTAAAGCCATTCCATGAGGAGCAGAAATTGTTGGAATTGCAGAATAACGCATGCGCATCATGGTATCTTGAAAATATTTGATAGCCATATTCAACTCGTCATATTCTTGTTCTACAGCCATCATAAAAATCATACCAATATTGGCACCAACAGAAAAGTTTGCAGCTTGATTACCAACAACCAATCCTTGGTAATTTTTCTCAGCTAAATCAATTGCTTTATTAATTGCAGCTAAAACATCACCACCAATCGTATTCATTTTAGATTGGAATTCTAAATTGATAATTCCATCACCTAAATCTTCAATTACTGCACCAGAATTTTTCCAAACTTCGTTTGATTTTCTGATGTTATCTAAAATGATAAATGCATCTTGTCCTGGTTTCTTAACTTGACTTGCAGTAGGAATGTCATAATAAAAAGTAGCTCCTTCTTTTACTGAATAGAAAGATGTTTCTCCTTTTGCTAACATTTCAGTAACCCAAGAAGCAATTTCATGTCCTTCAGCTTTCATTAATTCTATACCTTTGGCAACACCAATAGCATCCCAAATTTGGAAAGGGCCATGTTCCCAGCCAAAACCAGCTCTTAAACCATCATCAATTCTGTATAATTCGTCAGAAATTTCAGGGATTCTATTTTGTACATAAGCAAACATTGCAGCAAAAGATTTGCGGTAAAATTCACCAGCCTTATCTTTACCTGCAACTAAAACTTTAAATCTGTCAGCTACATTATCAATCGTTTTCGTAAGTTCTAAAGTTGCAAATTTTGCACGTTTTTTCTCTCTATATTCTAAAGTGTTTAAGTCTAATGATAAGATATTTTTTTTACCATTAGCATCTTTTGTCATTTTGTAAAAACCTTGTTTGGTTTTACTTCCTAACATTTTGTTTTCCATCATGTGGTTTACAAAATCAGGAATTACAAACTGATCTCTCATTTCATCTTCAGGACAGTTGTCTTTTACTCCATTTGCTGTATGCACTAAAGTATCTAAACCAACAACATCAATTGTTCTAAATGTAGCAGATTTTGGACGACCAATTACTGGGCCAGTTAATTTATCTACCTCTTCAATCGTTAAATCCATCTCTTTAACAACATGGAATAAACTCATAATGCCAAAGATTCCGATTCTATTTCCAATAAATGCTGGAGTGTCTTTTGCTAAAACCGAAGTTTTTCCTAAAAATTTATCACCATACATCATTAAGAAATCGGTAACTTCTTGTGTACAGTTTGGTCCTGGAACCACTTCAAAAAGTTTTAAATATCTAGGTGGATTAAAAAAGTGAGTTACAGCAAAGTGCTTTTGGAAATCTTCACTTCTTCCTTCATTCATAAATTTTATAGGAATACCAGAAGTGTTAGAAGTAATTAAAGTACCTGGAGTTCTATATTTTTCGATTTTTTCGAATACAGATTTTTTAATATCTAAACGTTCTATAACAACCTCCATTACCCAATCTACATCTTTAATTAAATGTAAATCATCTTCTAAATTACCTGTTGTAATTCTTTCTGCAAATTTTGCACTATAAATAGGAGAGGGTTTTGATTTTAAAGATGTGGTTAATGCATCATTTACCAAACGATTACGAACTACTTTATCTTCTAATGTAAGTCCTTTTGCTTTTTCAGTATCGTTTAATTCTCTTGGAACAATATCCAATAAAAGAACTTCTACGCCAATATTTGCAAAGTGACAAGCAATACCAGAACCCATAATACCAGATCCAATAATTGCTACTTTTTTAATTCTTCTTGTCATTTGTTTATAGTTTTTTTGTACTCTTTATTTATTTTGATGAATGCTATCAAAAATTTTCTTTTCGGCAATTAACGTGTTTATCGTGTTCATTACTTTAAAAAATGAATCTAACTCGTTTTGATTCACATACTCTCTTACAATATTGTTAAATTGATAAACGTGACCTTTAGAAATTTTGCGCATTTCTTTGCCATAATCCGTCAATTTTATAATAACGCTTCTACCATCATCTGGATTTTTTTCTCTACAAATAGCTCCTTTTTCTTCCATATTTTTTAATATGCGCGAAAGGCTAGTAGGTTCCATACCCATTAATGGGCCTAATGCAGTTGATGGAGTTCCGTTTATTTTATCAATTGTTAATAGCACAAAAGCAGTAGCCATAGTACTATCATGCTTGGCAGCCTGCTCATTATACATTTTTGCAACTGCTTGCCATGTTGCCCTTAGTTGATGATCTATTGAGATATTTTTATCCATTGTGCCAAAGATATAAAAATTTACTATGCACGCATAGTAAATGTAATAAAAGTTATGCGTGCATAGTAAATTTAACATTTTATTTAAATTGTAACGTTTTACACGATTGCTACACTAATATTTTTAAATTAACTAAATTTGTAAGGATTGAACTATCAATTAAAAATCAACAGAATCAATGAATAATTTACTAGAAATAAATAACGTCTTTAAAAACTATGGAGATTTTAGAGCCTTAAATGATGTATCTATCCATATACCAAAAGGAAGTGTTTATGGTTTATTGGGGCCAAATGGGGCAGGAAAAACTTCATTAATAAGAATAATTAACCAAATAACCATGGCAGATGCTGGATCGATTTTGTTAGATGGAGAAACGCTTGCACCAAAACATACAGCAGATATTGGGTATTTGCCAGAAGAACGTGGTTTATACAAGTCTATGAAAGTTGGTGAGCAAGCTTTGTATTTGGCACAATTAAAAGGGTTAAGTAAATCTGAAGCTAAAAAAAGATTAAAATACTGGTTTGAAAAGTTTGATATTTCTGCTTGGTGGGGAAAGAAAATTGAAGAACTTTCTAAAGGAATGGCACAGAAAGTACAATTTATTGTTACTGTAATGCACAATCCTAAATTATTAATTTTTGATGAACCTTTTTCGGGTTTTGATCCTATAAACGCACAATTAATTGCTAAAGAAATTTTACAATTAAGAGATGAAGGAGCTACCATTATTTTTTCTACGCACAGAATGGAGTCTGTAGAAGAAATGTGTGATGAGATTGCTTTGATCAATAAATCGAATTTAATTTTAGATGGTAAATTAAACGATATCAAACGCCAGTTTAGAACTCATACATTTCAAGTGGGGTTAAACACTGCAAATCCGAATGAAGTTCAAATGCAATTAAAAGCAAATTTCGAGGTTTTTCCTGCAGATTTTAATCTATTAGGAAATGAGTTGACCATGAATGTAAAATTGGGTAAAACAGATACTGCTAACAATTTGTTATCTTTTTTAACCAGTAGAGGAGAGGTACAACATTTTGTAGAATTGATACCTAGTGCAAACGATATATTTATACAAGCCGTAAATAAAAATAGTTAAGTAATGAGTAAGTTAAAATTAATTATACAAAGAGAGTTTATTGCAAAGGTTCGTAATAAATCGTTTATAGTAATGACTTTTTTGAGCCCGCTAATTATGGTAGGTATGGGTGCTTTGGTTTATTTTTTGATGAAAAAAAATGACGAAAAAGTAAAAGAAATTGTTTATGTAGATCATTCAGGCTTGTTCTCTAAAGAAGATTTTAAAAATACAAAAACGATTCATTATCAAGATTTTACTGCTTTGGGTGTAGCAGAAACCAAACAAAAGGTAGAAGAAGGTAACCATTATGGAGCTTTAATTATTCCTAAACAAGATAGTTTAGAAATTTTAGCAAAATCTATTGAGTTTTACTCTAAAGATTCTCCAGGCTTATCTGTAATGAATACTCTAGAGAATAAGATAGAACAAAAAATTAGAAATCAAAAATTGAATAACTTTGGTATAGATATCAATAAAATTAACGCCTCAAGAATTCAGTCTGATATTAAAATGTATAACTTTTCTGGCGAAGAATCTTCCAAACTCATTAACGGTTTAAAAATTGGAGTTGGCGCAATTGCAGGTTATTTATTAATGATGTTTGTAATCATTTATGGCTCTTCTGTAATGCGAAGTGTAATAGAAGAAAAAACAAGTAGAATTATAGAGGTTATAGTATCATCAGTAAAACCTTTTCAACTAATGTTAGGTAAAATTATTGGTAATGCATCAGCAGGTTTGTTGCAGTTTTTTATCTGGGGTATTTTACTATTTATCATTTCTACAGTAGCTTCCTCTATTTTTGGAATTGACATGGTAGAAATGCAAACTGCTAAATTACCAGCAGAACAATTAGAGGCTGCAAAACAGGCAGCTGGAGGTGATAAAATGCAGTTAGTTATTCAAGAAATTTTAAGATTACCTATTTTAAAAATGTTTCTTTTATTTATTTTTTACTTTTTAGGAGGGTATATGTTATACAGTTCTTTGTTTGCTGCTGTGGGTGCAGCTGTAGATAATGAAACAGATACGCAACAATTTATGTTACCAATAATGATACCTTTAATATTAGGGGTTTATGTAGGTTTTGCTACTGTAATTAACGATCCTCATGGACCTATTTCTGTTGCTTTTTCTTATATTCCACTAACAAGCCCAATTGTAATGTTAATGCGAGTGCCTTTTGGTGTTTCTTGGTACGAGTTAGCAATATCAATGACCTTGTTGGTAGTGACTTTTGTTTTTATGGTTTGGTTAGCAGCTAAAATATACAGAGTAGGAATTTTAATGTATGGTAAAAAACCAACGTATAAAGATTTATACAAATGGTTAAAATACAAAGGCTAAATGCAAGACACAATTGATAAAGTAACAGATTCTATTGTAGAAGAAGCAACCTCTATTTTAGATTATACTTTTGTTTTTAGTAAAGAGATCTCTTTAACTGTTAAGGGGTTAATCTTTATTGTTTTGGCACTTATTGTAACTTCTTTTGTTTTAAAATTATCAAGAAGGTTTATTACAAGAAATATGCCCGAAAACAATAAACAAAAATTTGTTACTGTTTTTGGCTATATCAGGTGGTTTGTGTTTTTAATTATTTTATTAGTTGCTATGAATGCTTCAGGTGTAGATGTAACAGCCGTTTTTGCTGCTTCTGCTGCATTATTGATTGGTGTTGGTTTGGCACTACAAACACTTTTTCAAGATATTTTGTCGGGTATTTTTATTTTAGTAGATCAATCTGTGCATGTAGGAGATATTATTGAGCTTGAAGGAAAAGTTGGCAGGGTTTTGGATATACGTTTAAGAACAACAAGAGCTGTAACTATTGATAATAAGGTTTTAGTAATACCAAATCATTTGTATTTAACTAATATTTTATTCAATTGGACAGAAAATGGAACTGAAACAAGAGAGGTTGTTGATGTTGGAGTAGCTTACGGTACTGATGTAGAATTGGTAAAGAAAATTTTGCTTGATATTGCAAAAGCACAACCATCGGTTTTAGAGAGTCCTCCACCAGCTGTTTTGTTTACAGATTTTGCAGAAAGTTCACTCAATTTTAGAGTTGCTTTTACATTAAATAACAGTTTTGAAGTACGTTTTACACAAAGTAATATCCGTTTTGAAATTGATAAAAAATTTAGAGAAAATAATATTTCAATACCATTTCCTCAAAGAGATGTTCACCTTATAAAATAGAAAGAATAATATGTCGAAAATTTTAATCATTGAAGACGAAGCCGCAATTAGAAGAGTATTAACCAAAATTATATCCGAAGAAAATGATTCCTATCATGTAGAGCAAGCTGAAGATGGTTTGGTTGGCATCGAAATGATAAAAAATAACGATTACGATTTGGTTTTGTGTGATATAAAAATGCCAAAAATGGATGGTGTTGAGGTGTTAGAAAAAGCAAAAAAAATAAAACCAGAAGTACCCATTGTTATGATTTCTGGCCATGGAGATTTAGATACTGCAGTAAATACAATGCGTTTAGGCGCTTTTGATTATATTTCTAAACCACCAGATTTAAATCGTCTTTTAAATACGGTTAGAAATGCTTTAGATAGAAAAGTGTTGGTGGTAGAAAATAAAAGACTAAAGAAAAAAGTAAGTAAAAATTATGAAATGATTGGTGAGAGTCAGAGTATTAATCACATTAAAGAAATCATTGAAAAAGTTGCGGCTACAGATGCTAGAGTTTTAATTACTGGGCCAAATGGAACAGGAAAAGAGTTGGTAGCACATTGGTTGCATGAAAAATCTGATCGTGTAAAAGCACCAATGATTGAGGTGAATTGTGCTGCAATTCCATCAGAACTAATAGAAAGCGAATTATTTGGTCATGTAAAAGGATCATTTACAGGGGCAAATAAAGACAGAGCAGGAAAGTTTGAAGCCGCAAATGGAGGTACTATTTTTTTAGATGAAATAGGTGATATGAGCCTTTCTGCACAAGCAAAAGTGTTGCGTGCTTTACAAGAAAACAGAATATCTAGAGTAGGTTCTGATAAAGATATTAAAGTTAATGTTAGAGTAATTGCTGCCACTAATAAAGATTTGAAAACAGAAATTGCAGAAGGCAGATTTAGAGAAGATTTGTACCACAGATTGGCAGTAATTTTAATAAAAGTTCCTGCTCTAAATGATCGAAGAGAAGATATTCCGTTATTAGTAGATTTTTTCACCACAAAAATATCTCAAGAACAAGGTACACCACAAAAAACATTTTCTGATGAAGCCATTGAACTGTTACAGAAATATGATTGGACAGGAAACATAAGAGAACTAAGAAATGTTGTGGAACGCTTAATTATTTTGGGCGAAAAACAAGTTTCTGGAAATGATGTAAAATTGTTTGCGAGCAAGTAATTGCACAATTTTAAAAGGATACAATTCTAAAAAAGTTTACCTACTTAAAACAAGATGGTTATCGCCAGTTTCACTATAAGTTATTTAATTTATAGTGATTTGTTTTACCATAATTTTAATAATTAAAGTAACTAAATTATCAACAGTTGAAGTATAATTCGTTAAACACATCAGAAATGGTTATTAAATGATAATATACGTTAACCTACCTTAATTAAACTAAAATACTACATGTAACTAAAAGGTAAGCTTAATTTCTGCTTTCTAGAAGATATTTATTGAAGCTTTTTCCATTAATTTGGGTGTACTTTGAATCAATTTCATAGTCCACATTCATTTTGCTGATATTAAATTCACCTAAAACCTTCATATATTTTATATTCAAATCTTCTTCAAAATTCGTATTGTTAAAAGAAACACCATCGTTGAACTGTGTGTATTTAAAAACTGCTGAGTCTTCAAAAATTGAATTTGCAAAACTTACGTTGTTCTTAAATTTAGCATATTTAAAAGTAGACCTTTCAGTAAATTTTGTGTTTTGAAAACTACTAGCGCTCATAAACTCTGCCCATTTAAATGTGTTATCATCACCAAAAGTAGCACCAGAAAAATCCGTATTTTTTTCAAAACGAGAATATTTAAACATTGCTTTTCCTTTAAAATCACAATTTTTAAACTTTACATTATTGTCGAAGTTTGCGGTAAAAGTATAGCCAGAATCTTCGTCAGGTATGTATGCTAAGACATCATCTTTAAAAATACAATTTGTAAATGAGATACTAACTTTAATTGTTTTTTTTATAAGATTATTGTTATTGGTATTCCACCAACTAGTTTTCTTTTTTCTAGGTAGTTTTTCTAAAGCGTCATCCATGTAAGTAAAATCTAAAGTACCAACAATAGTTGCATTTTGAAAAGAGACAGTTTTACCTGCTTTGATACTTTTCATAATATCAGAAGCTTCTATGGTATTTTGTGCAAAAAAAGTAAGCGAAAAAAAAAGAAAGGCTGTAAATATAATTTTAGATTTCATTTTGTAGTTTTTGTGTTTTTAATAAAGACAAGTACAAAATAAATATGTGACAGTTTAAAAAAAAAGAGCTAATATAAAATTAGCTCTCTCCGTTAATTATTAGTTTCCCCCAAAACTTATATAATTATACAACAAAAATAACATTATATTTTAGATGTAAAAGGTAAAAAATCGTAAATTTTACATCAAATAATCATTTTATAAATACTGTTATATTTAGGTTGTAAAATAAATTATAGATAGTAATAAGGTTTTATTTTTACGATTTCTCTAAAATTATTAACTTAAAAACAATATAAGTTTTCAGTTTACAAATAGTTAAAATACTATTGTAAGTATTTTTTTATAAGCGGATAATTTTTTTTAAAATACGCATTTGGGGTTTTATTTAAAAAGCGTTTAAAGTCTTTTTTTAGGTGAGATTCGTCATAATAATTGTAATCATACATTAACGTTTTAAGGTCAATTGTACCAGTTTCGTATTTTTTCATCAGAGAGGTAAAACGTACTAACCTAATATATCTACCAGGTGTAAAGCCAATGATTTTTTTAAATTTAGTTTCTAATGTTTTTTGGCTAAAAGGGATCACGTTTAACAAATCGCTAATTTGAAGCATACCCTCTTTTTTAAGAATTAAGTGAATAGCTTTGTCAATTTCTTTAACATCTTTGCCATTATATAACTCTAAACTTTCTAAAAAATCTAACATTTTTTTGATAAACAAATCTTCATCATTTTGATACATCAAAAAAATATCTAGAAATTTTTTTGATTTCTTTTTATCAATGGTAGAGAGTTTAATATGTTTATTACTAATCGTAGAAGCATCAGTTTTAAAGATTTTATAAAATGCAGTAGGATGAAATTCAATACCACAAATTAACCCTTCATTTTTCATCATAAAATCGTAAGCCCGATAATGTTGGCCAGTAATAATCAAACCTTTTAATTTTTGCTTAGCGTCTTTAGTAATTGATATTTTACGTTCATTATAAATATAAGTTAATGTAGGAAAACCTATAGGTATAATAACAGATTTAAAAGGCAAACTTTCTTTAGAAAAAGAAAGTTTAAATAATCTATTTGTTAAATTATTTTTGTCTTTTAACTCAAAATAGTTCAAATTCATTTAGATGAGGGAGATTAGTGAATTTAAATGTATTGAAACATAAAGACTATCAACACCTAACGTCGTTTAAAGTCAGTTAGGTGTAGACGAAATGCACGTTTAGTCAGAAGTTTAGTTTTAAATTTATTTATTTTCAATCCAAATTCTAGCATTAATAAACGCTTCTAGCCAAGGAGAAACTTCATCTTTTCTACCTTTAGGGTAGTTGGCCCAGTTCCATTGAAAAATAGAACGTTCAATATGTGGCATTGTTACCAAATGTCTACCAGTTGTATCACAAAGCATGGCAGTGTTAAAATCTGAACCATTAGGATTATTAGGATAGCCTTCATAACCGTATTTAGCTACAATATTGTAGTTTTTTTCAGCTTCTGGTAACTTAAATTTTCCTTCTCCATGAGAAATCCAAACCCCTAGTTCTGTTCCTGCTAAACTAGATAACATCACAGAATTGTTTTCTTGAACTTTCACAGAAGTAAAAGAACTTTCGTGCTTTTGAGAATTATTATGAACCATTTTTCCATGAACTTCGTGTTCTGGATTGATAAGTTCTAATTCCATAAACAACTGACATCCATTACAAATTCCTACTGATAAAGTATCTTCTCTATCAAAGAAATTTTGCAAAGCTTTATTGGCTTTTTCATTGTATAAAAATGCTCCTGCCCAACCTTTTGCAGAGCCTAAAACATCAGAATTAGAAAAACCACCTACAGCACCAATAAATTGGATGTCTTCTAAAGTTTCACGACCAGAAATTAAATCGGTCATGTGTACGTCTTTTACATCAAAACCCGCTAAATACATTGCATTTGCCATTTCACGTTCTGAGTTAGAACCTTTTTCTCTGATGATGGCAGCTTTTGGACGAATGTTTTTCTTGTCATTTCGACCTTGTGGAGAAATCTCATTTTTGTTGAGATTCTTCGACTTCGTTTCACTTCGCTCAGAATGACAAGAATCAACAATATCTTGTAATTTACCCGTAAAATTTTCTGGGAATTTATAGGTTAAAGGTTGATTTTTATAATTGTCAAACCTGTCTTGAGCTAAATTATTAGCGGTTTGTTTTTGATCTAATAAGAACGATGTTTTGTACCAAACATCTCTCAGTTCAGCAACATCAAAAGAGAAGTTGTCTTCGTTGTTTTTGATGTTTACAATTCCTGAAGAATTTGCTGTTCCAATCGTGAAAAAATCAATGTTATTTTCTGATAAAATTGTTTCTACAGAAGCATCTGCTTGAAAAACAATTCCTGTATTTTCTGAGAACAATACTTTTATAGCATCTTCTTCATGTAAAGAAGTAATATCAAAATCTGCTCCTAAATTTACATCAGCAAAACACATTTCTAGTAACGTTGTAATCAATCCACCAGAAGCCACATCATGACCTGCAGTAACTTTATCTTCCTTAATTAAATTTTGAATGGTATTGAACACTGTTTTTACAAAAGATGCATTTTTTACATCTGGAGCCTCATTACCAATGGTGTTTAATACTTGATTGAAAGAACTTCCTCCTAATTTAAAATCATCTTGAGAAATGTTGATGTAGTAAATATTTCCTCCATCAACTTGTAAAAGAGGTTCAACAACTTTAGTGATTTCGTTACAGTTTCCTGCTGCAGAAATAATTACAGTTCCTGGAGAAATTACATCTCCATCAGGATATTTTTGTTTCATTGATAACGAATCTTTTCCTGTTGGAACATTGATGCCTAAATCAATAGAAAACTCTGAAACTGCTTTGACAGCTTTGTATAAACGTGCATCTTCACCTTCATTTTTACAAGGCCACATCCAATTTGCTGATAAAGAAATTGAATTTAAATTATCTTTTAAAGGTGCCCAAATAATGTTGGTTAAACTTTCTGTAATTGCATTTCTACTTCCTGCTTCAGGGTTAATTAATGCAGCAATAGGAGCGTGCCCAATTGAAGTAGCAACACCTTCTTTTCCATTATAATCTAAAGCCATAACTCCGACATTATTTAACGGAATTTGTAAAGGCCCCACACATTGTTGTTTGGCAACTTTACCACCTACACATCTGTCTACTTTATTGGTCAACCAATCTTTACAAGCCACAGCTTCAAGTTGTAAAACTTGCTCTAAATAGATTTTTAAATTCTTGGTTTTATAACGTGGGTTTTTATATTTTCTGATGACAGTTTTGTCTGTCATTATTGTTTTTGGTGATGAACCAAACATATCTTCCATAGCCAAATCCATAGGTTTGGCACCATTGGTTTTTGATTCAAATGTAAAACGATTATCACCTGTAACATCACCAACAGTATACATTGGCGATCGCTCGCGTTCTGCAATTTTCTGTAAAGTTGCTGTATGTTTTTCGGCAATCACTAATCCCATTCTTTCTTGAGATTCGTTACCAATTATTTCTTTAGAAGATAAGGTAGGATCACCAACAGGTAATTTATCTAAATCTATTTTACCACCTGTATCTTCAACCAATTCAGATAAGCAATTTAAATGACCACCTGCACCATGATCGTGAATAGAAACAATAAAGTTTTCATCACTTTCTACCATTCCACGAACCGCATTTGCAGCACGTTTTTGCATTTCTGGATTTGATCTTTGAACTGCATTTAACTCAATTCCTGATGCAAATTCTCCAGTATCAGCAGAAGAAACTGCAGCACCACCCATACCAATTCTGTAATTTTCTCCACCCAGAATTACAATTTTATCACCTTCTTTTGGGGTGTCTTTTAAAGCTTGTGCTGCTTTTCCATACCCAATTCCACCAGCTTGCATAATTACTTTATCAAACCCTAATTTTCTTGCAGCAGCAGTGCTAGAAGCTGCATTTTCTTTATGTTCAAAAGTTAAAACAGAACCAACAATTAAAGGTTGACCGAATTTATTTCCAAAATCTGAAGCTCCATTAGAGGCTTTGATTAAAATATCCATAGGAGTTTGGTATAACCAATCTCTTGCTTCAAATTTTTGTTCCCAAGGACGGTTTTCTTCTAAACGAGAATACGAAGTCATATAAACTGCTGTACCTGCCAAAGGCAAAGAACCTTTTCCACCAGCCAATCTGTCTCTAATTTCTCCTCCAGAACCAGTTGCAGCGCCATTAAAAGGCTCTACAGTTGTAGGGAAATTATGTGTTTCTGCTTTTAATGAAATTACAGATTCAAAATCTTTAGTTTCGTAAAAGTCTGGTTTGTCTGCTGTTTTAGGTGCAAACTGCTCCACTTTTGGACCTTTTACAAAGGCAACATTATCTTTATAAGCAGAAACAATATCGTTAGGATTTTGTTTAGATGTTTCCTTAATCAATTTAAATAAAGAAGTTGGCATTTCTTCTCCATCAATTACAAAAGTTCCGTTAAATATTTTATGTCTGCAGTGTTCTGAATTGACTTGGCTAAACCCGAAAACTTCAGAATCTGTTAATTTTCTTCCTATTTTTTTTGCTACACCTTCTAAGTAAGCTACCTCTTCATCACTTAAAGACAAGCCTTCTTGGGCATTGTATGCAGCAATATCATCAATGTCTAAAATAGATTCTGGTTGAATGTTAATGGTAAAAGTATCTTGGTGTAACCCATTGAATTTTTCAGAAATCATAGGGTCAAAATCTGAAAAATCTGCTGAACAACTCGTAAATTCTTCAATTCTAATGATGTCAGAGATGCCCATGTTTTGCGTAATTTCTACTGCATTGGTACTCCAAGGAGTAATCATTGCTGCTCTTGGGCCAATAAAAAAAGCGTCTAAAGACGCTGCATTTATTTTAGGAGCACCTGAAACAAGTTCAGGACTTTGAAATAACCAAGTTAATTTAGAAATAGTTTCTGTAGATAATTCTTTTGTTGTTTGAACCGCAAATACTTTGCTGTTTTTGTTTCCAAAGAAATGAATCATTATAAGTTGTGTTTGCAAATTGTTGTAAAAATGCAAATTTACTTTTTTGATTTTAATTTGAAGCATAAAAAAACTCTCAAAAATTGAGAGTTTTTTAAGAAGGTTATCAACATTATTAATTAATGATTACTTTTTTAGTAATATTTGTAGCGTTGCTATTCAATTTTAATAAATACACGCCACTTTTTAAATCTGTTATTGTAATCTTTTGTTGGTATAAAGTAGGGTTTTTAGCCTCGTAAATTTTAGTACCAATAATGGCGTATAACTTAATGGAAGTGATTTCTAATCCATTGGGTATCTCAACCGTTATTTTTTTAGTGGTGGACGGATTTGGGTAAATTTTTACATGTGTTAACAAGGCGATATTGTTGGTAGACAATATACTACCCCAAATTTGAGAAACAAATTCAGGATGATCTATAAACGGATTTCTGTTGCCTTGAAACTTAAAAGCTTCATTATTCCTTACAATTTCTCTGTTGCTTACAGGGTCATTGATATGCCATTTGTACAATAATTTAAGGTACCAATCTTCGTAAACTTGGTTATTAGACCCGTTTAAAGGATTACTATTGGAAGAATTAGGATTATCCCAAGAGCTATTTGTTACTTCATCTTCATAACGTGTGGCAAAATAAAATAGCATTCTTGCAATATCACCCTTAAATTCATCAATAGGTTCAAAAACAGTACCAGAAAAAGTGCCAAAAGTATTACTACCTACTTTAGAACCGTTGTTTGAGGTCCAACTTGCAGTAGCCACTTCACCAAATGGATAATTACTTCTTCGTCCATTTACATAGCCATCAGAAGGTACTACATGATGTATATCTGTTCTCATCGGACTTTGACTATTAAAAAAACCTTGCGGAAAAATATGTTCTCTATTATAACAATCATTCTCTGAATTGTAGTTACCACAATTTCTAGAGCCATGTTGATAGTTGTAAGAATCTGCACCATTAGGATTTTCTGAATACATGTCTAAGACCGAATTGTCGTTTTCATAAAAACTGTCGGTATCTGAGGTTTCGTAAGCATCATATAAAGCACCATACCCTTGATCAATATGCCCATTAGAGATGATGTTTTTTAGTTGTGTTTTTAAAGTGTAGCCACTTCCGGTTGCAGTATTATAATAACCAGTTGGTGTTTGAGAAAACCCAATAGAAACAATACAAAGTAGCCCTAAAATAAGTAATTTTAATTTCATTTATTTTTTGATAAACTTGGTCGTATAAATTTGATGATCTACAGCAAATTTAAGGATATATATTCCTTTCGATAGTTTTTGAATGTTAATTTCTTTTGATGGATTTGCTAGATGTAAAACCTGTTTTCCTAATATATCAACAATACTAATATTTTGAATTGAATTGTTATTCGTGTTTTGAATTTTAATAAAATTACTTGCGGGATTTGGATAAAACTTAATGCCTTCTGTATTAAACTGATCTGCAGAAAGTACAATTGCACTATGTTTTCCAAAATCATCTACAGTATCTTTAGGGTAAACATCCCATTCATTGTCAATATCAAAAGCTGTATTTGGTTGAGATACTCCTTTTTTTCTTCGTAAAGTTTTGTCTTTCGCAAAGTTAGATGAACCACCATTGTAGGTACCTATAATATCAATTAAAACTCCGTTTTTAAACAAACCTACAGGGTCGTTTCCATTAAAGTTAATGGGTGCTCCAAAATTTGTATCTCCATCATGCACTCTAATATAATCAGCATTATCAATTAAAAATTTACCAGCTATAGCCACATTTGGGTCTGAAGAAGAAGAAGATTCTCCTGCAGCTTCATTTGCTATGGCGAAAACCTCTTGCGAATTTATAGTGCCAGAAAGCACCAATTCCCATTCCCATTCAGCGCCATTTAAACCGCCATTTGATTGTCTTTTTAGGCTATAATTACTTAAATCGATAGCGTTAGCTGTTAAGTTTACAATTTCTAATGCTTTAAGGTTAGAGGAGCCTTCTATATATTCAGAAAAAAACAATTCATTGGCTGTAGTTGTAGAGCCGTTTGTGGTGGTTGCATTTACAGCAGTACTTAATGCAGAGCTATTGCCTACTGCATCTTTTGCCAAAACTTGTACAGAATAGGTAGTAGATGTGGTTAAATTGGCAAAGGTAAATGTAGTTTCTGTGGTAGTAGCAATAAAGTTAGTATCTAGATAAACATCATACCCTGTAACACCAGAATTGTCTGTAGAGGCATCCCAAGAAGCTTTAAAAGAGATACCAGTTTCATTACTAATAACAATATTTGTTGGTACAGATGGCGCTTCTGAATCTAATAAAGTGGTTACGTTTTCGGCATTGCTTTGTGCTGATGCATTGTTTGCAATATCTTTAGCTGTAATTGTAAAAGAATAATTTGTGTTAGAGTTTAAACCCGTAATTGTGGTAAAAGTATTAGATGTGTTCTTTACTAAATTTCCATCAATGTAAACATCATAACTTGTAACTGTAACATTGTCTGTAGCAGGCGTCCAAGCAACATCAACAGAAAAAGTAGTGATATTTGAAAAAGTAATATTTGTGGGCACAGTTGGCGCTTCTGTATCTGAACTAGTGTAAATACCCCAAGTATCTTCTGCAGGTGTACCACCCCAAATTCTTGTCGCTAAAATGGGGTTGTCTATAAACGGATTACGATTTCCTTGTGCATTTTGGTTGGCTGTATTTTCATGATAGGTATTTCGTTGTCTTTCAAAATCAGAAACAGGATCTTCTGCATTCCATTTTAAAAATAAATCTATCATATCATCTGGGGTAGAGGAGTTATCGCCAATACCAATGTTGGTAGGTAAACATCTATCATCATAACGTACATACATGTACATCATCATTCTGGCAACATCCCCTTTCCATTCATCACCTGGATACCAACCAGCATTTGCTTGCGCGCCAGAATTTCCTGTACCCTCTGTAAATTTTCTATTATTTCTAGATGAGTTTCGTTGCGCATCTGCAGGTCTTAAATGATGGGCATCAGAACCTGGCCCAGAATCGGAAAGTGCAGGAGTCCCTAAAGATTGCGAATACACGTGTTCTCTATTCCAATTGCCAGAAGAACCGCCATTATTATCAATTCCTCTAGTTCTATCATTGGTAACATCACTATCTGTTCCGTTTTCAAAACCATAAATTAACAATACTTCTTGCGTATTGTTTGGATTAACATCTGTAGCTTTACTAGCATCCCAAACTTGGTCGTAAAACAAAAATTGAGTGTGTGTACTAATAATTTTAGTAGCCAAAGCTTCTTTTAAGCTTATGCCAGTTAGGTTTAAATTAACATCATTATAATAGGCTTGTTGGCTGTATAAAAATGTTGTGAAAGTTAAGGTAAGTAGAAACGTAATTTTTTTGTACATAAATTGTTTTTTTTACAGTTTCTTTTTCAAGTATTTTTAAATTTTACAAATAGCAAGTTTGTAAAATCACTTTTTTTCTAAAAGTGCCATATAAAATCCGTCGAAACCAGATTTATGAGCCAATACTTTTTTATCTTTTACAAAAGTAAATTCTTTTCCTGATTCCGATGTTAAGAATTTGTCAACTTGTTCTTGATTTTCAGAAGGTAAAATAGAGCAGGTAGCGTATACCATTTTTCCACCCGGTTTTACCATTTTAGAATAGCTCTGTAAAACCTCTTGTTGTACTTTTTTAATATTGTCTATAAATTCGGGTTGCAATTTCCATTTAGAATCTGGGTTTCTACGAATAACCCCCAAGCCAGAACAAGGCGCATCTATTAAAACACGATCGGCTTTGCCATACAATTTTTTTATTGGTTTTGTAGAATCTATTACACGTAACTCTATATTATGTGCCTTATTTCTTTTAGCCCTAACTTTTAATTTACGCAATTTACTTTCGTAAATATCCATAGCAATTACTTGCCCTTTATTTTCCATTAATGCAGATAAATGCAACGTTTTACCACCAGCACCTGCACATGTATCTATTACCTTCATGCCTGGTTTTACATCGCAATACGCTGCTACTAATTGAGAGGAAGCATCTTGCACTTCAAAATAACCACTATGAAAAGCTTCTGTTTTAAATACATTAGCTCTTTCTTCTAACACCAAAGCATCTGGATGATTAGGTACAAATTTGGTGATTACATTTTCTGTTCTAAGCTTTTTTTGTAAAAGTTCTTTCGTAATATTTAAGGTGTTTGTTCTTAAAATTACTTGTGCTTGTTGGTTTAAAGCAGCAATTTCTTTGGTCCAAATGGTTTCCCCTAATTCAGATACACAAAGCGCATCCATCCAATCTGGTATAGATTCTCTGTACTTTCGGGTTTTTGTTAGCTCGTCAAAACGACCTTTAATTCTTCTAACAGGCACGTCTCCAATTTGGTTCCAATCAGGTAAAGCAATACCTCTTAAAATACACCACACCGAAAAAATACGCCAAATATCATCTCTTTTATAAGGGGTTTTTACTTCTGCAATTTCTGCGTAAAGCCTATTCCATCTTGTAATTTCGTAAATAGTTTCTGCAACAAATTTTCGGTCTCTAGCGCCCCAACGTTTGTCTCTTTTTAAGGCTTTTTCTACAGCTTTATCTGCATAAACACCTTCGTTAAATATATCTCGTATGCTGTCTATAACTGCAAACGTTAAATTTCTGTGTAATCTCATTTATAAGCGAATCAGCCACAAAGATACTAATAAGTTGTAGCTAAAAAATGAATTTTTTAAACGATTCAAAGTAGTTTACAAATGGTTTTGTATGGCAGTAAAATTCTTTGCCTATTTTTTTTAAAAGATAAAACTACCAAAAACATATTTACCCTCTATTTTTCGAGTTACAGCAATCCATGCCACACTTTAATACAATTAAAAAATACTGCTTTTGTAACGTTATATGCAATTCGTCTTACCTTACAAGTATCGTTGAAATACACCAAATCAATCAAAACGAAAGATAATTGCTATTCAACTTAACAAATTTTACGATGCTCGAAGCAAAGATTAAAAAGGACGGTTAGATTTTTACCTTTGACGTAGTTAAATCCTTTTAAACGAGATAGTTTTAAGAATTACCCTCAAATCTTTAATTATGAAAACCGCAGAAAAATCTTACAGAAACTTCCACACTAATCTTTTAAAAAGTGCTATTGTTTTACTTGTATTTATGATGATGAATGTTTTTTCATCAAACGCACAATGTGTTAGTGCCACCGATTGCGATGGCGATGGAATTGAAAATGCCATAGATTTAGATGATGATAATGATGGAATTTTAGATTGTGTTGAAAATGGATTAAACAATAATGCGTTAAGTGATTTGTTTACAATTGCTGGTGATGCAAGTTTTGTAAGTTCAAATGAAATAGAACTTACACCAGATGAAAATACTCAGGCAGGTTCTAGTATGTCTTTTGGTAAAGTAGATTTTACAACTGATTTTAATTTTTCTATAGAAATTAACTTAGGTAGTAAAGATATTGGTGCAGATGGTATTGCTATTGTGTTTCATACAGATCCTGATGGTATTCATACAGTAGGTATTACTGGTCAGGGTATAGGTGCAAAACATATACAAAACGGAATTTCTATAGAGTTTGATACTTTTCGTAATAATGGAGAACTAGTAAATGATCATACCCAAATAAAAAATACAACTACTTGGCAAGGTTTAACAACGGCAACAGATTTAGGAAATATAGAAGATGGTAACTGGCATTTGGTTAACTTTAGTTGGGTGGCAAGTACAAAAACCTTAAGCTATTCTTTTGATGGAAACCTAATTACCAATTATACAGACGATTTAATCGCAAATGTTTTTAACGGAGAAACCAACGCACATTTTGGGTTTACAGCTTCTACAGGAGGACAAAGAAATAGTCAACGCATACGATTTGTAAACGAATTATGTACCTATCCTTTTGCAAAAGATGCAGATAATGATACGATACCTAATCAATTTGATACAGATTCTGACAACGATGGTTGCCCTGATGCTTTAGAAGGGAGTCATAATTTTACGGTTACAGATGCTAATGGAAGATTAAAAGGTGGGGTAAATGCCAATGGAATCCCTTTAGTGGCAGTAGGTATTAGCCAAACAATAGGTACAAGTTTAGATGCTACTGTACTAGCTCAAGTTTGTACAAACCCTTACAGTCCTATTACTCCTGCTGAATGTTTTACGGTTTTTGTAGAGCATGATGTAACCTTAACCCAAGGTACTACAAACGGAAGTTTGGCTGCAGGTGGCGATGTTACTATTAATGGTGATTACGAATTGGCTTTGCAAGATTGTGGTTGTTATCAAGTAAATGGCAATGCATTGGGTTTGTTGGTAGATGGTAAAGTAAATTACAATGCAGGTATTTTAAACCTACGTAATGCCACACAATATGCTCAAATAGGGCATGCAAATGGTAGCAATGCTTGGTATGCAGATCCTCAAAACGCACCAACACCTATTCGTATTACACCAGAAAACGATTATCAGGCAAGTAGTTACATTCAATTGGCAGGCAATGCAAACGCATTTAATGCATCTATGAATCCTGTTTTTGCAAAAAATAATCTCGATTTTCCGTTGGCATTTCAAAGACTTAGAACAAATGCAACCAGTTTGTCAGAAAATAATCACAATGCCTTACTTAAAGATGTTGCTGGCGATTCTATTGCAAATACAAACTTACCCAATCAAATAGGGCTTACTCTTAAAACCGGTGCAAATTATATCAATATCAATGGCTCAGATTTAAACAACGTTCAGACAATTAATTTCTTAAACACTGCCAATTCAAATCAATTTTTAATAGTTAATGTAAATGCACCAGGACAATTTTACTGGAATGTTTGGTCGCAAACAGCTATTGCCAATGCTAGTGCGCCTTACATCATCTATAATTTTTACAACACAACAGCATTACACTTAGAGGGTAACAATACCATTTATGGTAGTATTTTAGCGCCTTTTGCAAGCATCACAAAAAATCAAAACACTGCAGATGTTGTAGGGCAAATTATTGCAACATCGTATACGCAAAGTGGTGGTATTGTACACTGTACAACGTTTGCACCAGATGTAAATGCTTCAATAGCTGTAAATGCAGTGCCAAAGGCAGTATTTACCGTAAACGATAACGCGTGCTTGACAGACAATAGGTTTACCTTTAACAATACTTCAAATACGGGTAGCATTGCACAACCAGTAACACCAATTACATACCAATGGAATTTTGGTGATGGTACTGCAAGTACTGCCATGCAACCTACCAA
Organism: Polaribacter sp. R77954; assembly: GCF_044595335.1. Lineage (GTDB taxonomy): Bacteria > Bacteroidota > Bacteroidia > Flavobacteriales > Flavobacteriaceae > Polaribacter. Next base: position 932,838 of record NZ_CP138992.1, on the reverse strand, counting down.
AACCTATGCAGCAGCTGGTGTATATACCGTTACTTTAACTGCAACAAATGCATTTGGTTCAGATACTACAACTAAACAAGTAACTGTGTTGCCAAAAGTAGCTGCAGAAGTGGCGGTAAATACTACCTACTTAACAGATACTTCTATAAATGCCAATGTTACGCTTGTAAATGGTACTGAATTTTCAAGTTACTCTTGGGTTTTGCCAGGGCAAAATACTGCGAGTTATCCAAATGAAAATGCCATTTCTCTTAACTTTGCGCAACCAGGTTTATACACCTTATTATTTAACGGAGTGCAAACCAATGGATGTAATGTTACTACAACCATACCAATTACCATTCAGTCTAATGAGGTAAGTACTGGAAATAGTGGTGGTGTAGAATCGGAATCTTTAGGCGATGCCATTTCTAAAATTTATGTAGGTAGAAAAAAGAATTCTGTACCTACTCAGTTTGTAAAATCGAAAGCAAACTTGTACAACAAAGCACAATTAAAGAGTGTACAACCTTACCAAGGCAAAGGATTAACACTGTTAGATATGTTTCCTAATGAATTGGTAGCTGGTAATGTTGCTAACATTACTTCGCCAACAGATATTTTAGATTATACCATTGCAGATGAGGTGTTTTCTGTAGATTTTTCTGTAGATGGGCAAACCAAAGGGGTAGTGCTAGGTATTAAAACATCCGATAAAGTGTACAACCATACCAAAGCCTCTTGCGATAGGTTGCGTGGTGCAGAAATTTTAAACATAACCACCGTTCAATTGCAAGGTAAAAACTTTTTAATGCAAGCCATAAAACAACGTACAGGTGTGGTAGAGTATGCCATTTCTTTTGCAGTTGCAAAGAATAATAACGATACCAATTATACCTTACAAACCAATTGGTATGTAAATCATTACACTAAGTTTAATGATATGTATAACTTTCAAGTATGGTCTACAAACCCTACAGATACCCAAAAGTTAGTTACAGATGTGTTGCAGAATTTACAAAACAACACGCCAGTGCAACAAATAGAGGTACAGAAGTTACCAAAAACTTATGCTGCAAAAATAGCTAGAGAACAAGCGGAGTTAGTTGTTTTGTTAAGAAGTACTGTAGTTGGGCAAGAGGTAGAAATTGCTATGGAAGAAGTGTATTCTGAAACCGCTAATAATGTAAAGCACAGATACAATCCTGTAAACTCAGAGAAAGAGAAAACCATAAGAATTGATATTGCTGATGGATATGAATACGATGCCTTGGTAAAAGTAAACGGAGAAATAGAAGATGCTTTTTATCATGCAGATGGCAACTGGGGCTTAGATTATGACAAAAAGTACACAAAAATCAATCATTATTTTGTGTCTAATGATTTTGACAGAACCTATAATGATGATGAGTATGCCATTAGCAGAAATGTAGAACTGCAAGCAACAAGCGATTATGATTACTTAACCTTATACAAATCTTTATTACCAGGTACCTTAGCCGCAGATTATTCAGCATATAAATACGTGTCTTTTACTGCTACAGGTAGTGGTTTGTTAGAGTTAGGGTTGATTAAATCTTCTATAGAAGAATGGAAAGCACAATATAGAGTAATGGTTGATTTGTCTGAAGAAGAGCAAACTTATTATGTACCTTTCGAAATTTTTTCTTCAATAGGTACTACAGCAAATATTACTGCAGACGATTTAACTACCTTGGCGTTTACATTTTTACCAGTAGAAGCACAAACCACAGATTTAAATTTAAGTATTAAAGACATTAAATTTACAAAAACGGCTGTTGAAGAAGAATTAGTGCATAAAATTGAAACTTTTGACAATCAGTTTATGGCATATCCAAATCCAACGCAAGGTAACGTAAACCTATTATTGTATAGCAACACACCAACAGAAGCAAAAGTGAGTTTGTTTGATGTTACTGGTAAAACAATTTACGTAACTTCTGCAACACTTTTAGAAGGAAAAAACGAATTGAATTTTGACTTTGCTAACGTAAAACCAGGAGTATTGTTCTTAAAAGTAAGCAGCTCAGAAACCGATTACGGAACCTCTAAGATTATTTTCAAGTAAGTTTTTAACTATCAAAAATAAGTGCTATACAAACGGAGTTTAATTAAAGTAGAATAAATTGCTAAAATCACCTTATAATAAGGTAACAAAAATTTCCTGCAAGATCTTTTATAGATGTTGCAGGTTTTTTTATAGAGATGAGTTTTACTACAGAGCTAACGTTTATTACCCATATCCCTATTGCTTTTTGAAGTATAACCAATGTCATTTCAACTGCAATGAAGAAATCTGTAAAACCAAAAAAGTCAAAACAAACTCCCGTTTTTGATATGCTATGAGAAGTATAACGAATATCCTTTCGACTGCAATGGAGAAATCTGTAAAATCAAAAAAAGTCAAAACAAACTCCCGTTTTTGATATGCTATGAGAAGTATAACGAATGTCCTTTCGACTGCAATGGAGAAATCTGTAACATTAAAAAAGTCAAATCAAACTCATCTTTTTGATATGCTTTGAGAAGTATAAACGAATGTCCTTTCTACTACAATGAAAAAATCTGTAACATCAAAAAAGTCAAAACAAACTCCCGTTTTTGATATGCTTTATAAAGTATAAACGAATGTCATATCGACTGCAATAGAGAAGTCTATAAAATCAAAAAAGTCAAAATAAACTACCGTTTTTAATAGGCTATGAGAAATATAACGAATATCATATCGACTGCAATGGAGAAATCTATAAAACCAAAAAAAGTCAAAATAAACTCACCTTTTTGATATGTTATATGAAGTATAAACGAATGTCATTTCGACTGCAATGGAGAAATCTCGATAAAATGAAGAGATTTTTATTGCCTTACATGTCAACAAATAACCCCAGATTAATCAGTAAAGTAGTATAACCTGTTTAATGTACTGGTAATAACGCTGTATTCCCTTCTTAAAACAAACATTACAGTACAAAAAAAATTTTTCCACCCCAAACACAAAAGCTAGCGTCTTATTTTCCTTAAAAATGCTATTTTGATGCTTTCTGTTGAAAAGTACCTGTGTTTTGTCAATAACTACCTGTTTCTTTTCTAAAAGATTAATCCTAGCTTTACATCGTATTAGAATACATAGAAAAAGCCGTAAAGGTTGTGGTCTTTACGACCTTTTTTTAAGGTAACACTGTTATAGTATTACGTTTTTGTTTGCACTACCAAAACTACAATACTTTTAACAGCTTACCAAAAATTTTTTTTATTCTTAAAAAAAAAGATGCCACAACATCTTGATTGGTAAACGTATGAGTTAATTATTTTTTAAAACTCCTGTTTTTTATTAAAACAGTCGAACGTACATAAAACGATTTGTGTTCGTGCAATTGCTGTAGAGTTACTTCTTAAAAATCGTATTAAGAATAAGGTGTATAAAAGCCACCTTTTAAAAAGCTTTTAGTTCAAAATACTTTAAATTATGAGTATTATTTACAAAACGTTGCCAAGAAAAAATCCTCAGGACATGGCAGCACCTGAAAAATTTTATGCGGCTGTAGTAGCCAATGGTAGTGTAGATTTTGAAACACTTGCAGAGCAAATTTCTAACCAATGTACGGTTACAGAAACCGATTGTTTGGCAGTATTAAATGCTTTAGAGCAAAATATTGTGTACGAACTTAAGCAGGGGCGTATTGTACGTTTGGGTAAATTGGGTAATTTTCAAGTAAGTTTAAGCTCTACAGGGCTTTCAACTGCAGATGAAGTTTCTGCACAAGCCATTAAAGCTACCCGTATTTTATTTAGACCAGCAAAAAAAATGCGGAATTTGTTAAAGAATTTGTCTTTTCGTAAAGCAAGTTCATAGCCCATATTTCGCACTTTTTGGTGTGTAAACGGCTTATAGAGCTATTCTAAGCCTTAAAAAAACAACTGTTTTTTTAAGGCTTTTTTTTGTAATTATAAGCGTAGCCAACTAAAATTGCACCCTGATGCAACTAAAATTGCACCCTGATGCAACTAAAATTGCGTCTTGACCCGATAAGAATTGTGTCTTGATGCAATTTTTTTGGGTTCTTGAGGTGTTTTTTTGGGCTCCCCTCCATTTTTTTTGAATTTTAAGATGGTTTTTGGGCTATTTACGCTAATAAAAAGTGCGGTTTTGTGGGTGCTTGTTTAAAAAGTTATGCACAATTGTTAGTAATACATGCTATTAAATAGCGCTTTCTTGATACAAATATTCTTGAAACCCAACAAAGGTTTGTTTAATAGACTTTATATCTCCCAATTCATTTTTTGCATCGGTAATACTATTGTATTTTAAGTGTAATAATGGAGATAGCTTTTCAATATCTAATTCGTCAACGCCTTCTTTTACATATTGTTCTAAGACAAAATTCAAAAATTCTTGTTGTTTTGGGTTATAGTCATGCATTTGAATTTTAGCTCTACTTGCTCTTTCCAGTCTTGGTACAAGGTCTTTGTGATAGGCTATATAATTTAATACATCAAAAAGGTCGCTATCTTCTCCATGAATTAAGTTTCGCAAATCTTCTAATTGCGAATTGGTATATCCTTTCTCGCTTAATTCAGTTAGCAATTTTTTACGAGTACTTGGTAAACTCCAAAGTTTTCGCAGTTCACTTTCGCTTTTGAAAAATTGAGGTAAATCGCCAAATAATTGGTCTAAAAACTCTTGATGACTTATTGGTTTTCCTGTTGGACTCCAAAAAGTCGTTTTTACCATCGCGTCAATTTCTCTTTCTTTATTATCAGAGAGTTTTACCCTCACCATTTGTCTTGGTGGCGTTTCACAAACACATGGAATATGATCACATACTGTACAGGCTTCTTCTTCTGGTCTTTCACAAATACAAGAAGCTTCTCCACATACATTACATACTCTGGTTCTACCTCCACCTTCTCCTTCATCAGGTATTTCTGGTGGTAGAGGTTCTCCATCCCATTCTGGGTCTTGAAAATGGTCGTGCGCTCTTACAAAGTCGAAAACTGTAAAATAATCTTTACCATCAAAAAGACGTGTACCTCTACCCACAATCTGTTTAAATTCTACCATAGAATCTACAGGTCTTAATAGTACTATATTTCTTATTTCTGGGGCATCTACTCCTGTACTTAACTTTTGTGAAGTTGTTAAAACTGTTGGAATACTTTTTTCGTTATCTTGAAAATCCCTTAAATGTTGTTCACCATTTTTTCCATCATCAGCAGTTACTCTGTGGCAATAATTTACATTTGAACTGGTTGCATGTTGATTTATTAAATCTCGTATTAATGCTGCATGCACCTGTGTAGCACAAAAGACCAATGTTTTTTGTTGCTGATGTATAAGCTCTAAAAACTTTTTTACACGGTATTGTTCTACTTGTTGTATGATTATTTTTCTTCCATAATCTCTATAGGTAAACGTATCACCAAGTTCTGCTTCACCATTCAATATAGTATCGTCTTTTGTTACAGTATATTCATCGTAATTGGTTTGTATTTCTTTAACTTTAAAAGGTGTTAAAAAACCATCATTAATACCATCTTTTAACTTATAAGTATAAATAGGTTCTCCAAAATAATCATAGGTATCTGCATTTACATCTCTCTTTGGTGTTGCAGTTAAACCTAATTGAACCGCTGGTGAAAAATACTCCATAATAGCTCTCCAAGAACTTTCATCTCTTGCACCACCTCTATGACATTCATCAATAATTATAAAATCGAAAAAGTCTTTTGGGTACTGACCGAAATTAAAGTTTTTAACATCATAAACAATTGGTGTTTCTGCTGCTCTTAAAGAAGTAATTTCTGCTTCATTCTCAATATCTTCCTCGTTTTTAACATCGGTCATAAACGTTTGAAAAATCGTAAAAAAGATACTTCCGTTTTTAGGTACTTTGCCTTTTTTTCTTATTTCGGCTGGTTTAATTCTTACTTTAATATTTTCATCAATCACATCAAAAGCACCAAAAGAATTAAAAGCTTGGTCTGCTAATATGTTTCTATCTGCTAAAAATAAAATACGTGGTGCTCTGCTTCCATCTCTTTGTAGATTCCATTTTGCATGAAACAGTTTCCAAGCTATTTGAAACGCAATAGCTGTTTTTCCTGTACCTGTAGCCAATGTAAGCAGTAATCTATCTTTTTTCTCGGCTACAGCTTCTAATACTTTAGCAATAGCATTTTGTTGATAATATCTAGGTTGCCAAGTACCTCCTCTATCTTCAAAAGGAATAGCAAACAAACGTTCTTTCCAGTCTGCTATTTCTACTTTGTATTCTTCTTTGGGTGTTGGGTAGGTCATTTCCCAGAGTTCGTCTGGTGTTGGGTATTTAGACACTTCGCCTTCTGTAGCTTCATCCATGTCTATCCCATAGATTCGCAAACCATTGGTAGCATAAGTAAAACGAATATTTAAACGCTCTGCATAATCTTTGGCTTGACCAACACCATCTGTATAATAGTTATCTCTTTTCTTGGCTTCTACAACACCAATTCTTCTGTTTTTATATTCTAAAACATAATCTGCATAAAGAGGTGTGGCTCGTCTGTTTTGACCAATGAGACGCCCTTTGGTAATAGGAAACTCCAAACGCAAACGACTACCTTCTATAATTCCCCAACCTGCTTTACGTAATGCAGGTTCTATTAAATCGTGTTTGGTTTGTGCCTCGTTCATATTAATTTACTTTTAATCCCAAAGGGATGCCAGAAGTTAAGGTAGGACGAAGTCCTGCCAGAATATGCAAGATATAAAAAAGCCCTGAAAGGGCGATGTAATCAGTCCCAAACATAATCTTCGTTATAATCTACGTTATACTTATTCAAAAAAGCGCGATACTCTGCTTTAAAATCTTTTTTCTGATGGTGTTCATGTTGATGCTTAATATAATTTACCACAACATGTACTTCACTTGGGTTTACAGAAAACGCACCATAGCCATCTTGCCAAAAGAAATTCGATAAACTTGCATCTTTTGTTTTCATCCATTTGCTAGAATGTGCTTTTATTTTTTGTACCAAAGTCATTAAAGCTATTTTTTTAGATAGCATGCACAAAACATGAATGTGATTGGTATAACCACCTACTATTAAAACTGGGCAATCTAGCTGTTTACATACGCCTCCTATATAGGCATGTAGCTCTTGCTCATAGGGTGGGTATATCAGTTCCTCTCTATACTTGGTGCTGAATACGATATGGACGTAATTTTGTACGAGTGACTGACCCATGTTTTTAGATCACCCTTACAGGGCTTTTTTCTGTTTGTGTCTGTGCGGATGGAATGCTTCCATCCTTCTTATACTTCGTCCCTTTGGGACTTGTTAACTCTCCTGCAAAGGCTTTTTGAAGAACGGATTTTTTGAGGTCTTCTAAATCGTTTAGTTTATTGATATAATTATCAATTAAAAAATTAGTGTTTTCTTGAAGGTTATTCATTATTAAAATGTTCTTTTTTTCTTCCAAAGTTGAAATTGGTACTGAAAGTTTTGAACCTTTAACATCATTGTCTGAAACCGCTGGATAACTAGCACCTCTTTGCAAAGATTCCATTCTATCCATAAATTTTGATGTAAGTAAATAAAAGAAAATCCAATCAGAACTAATATTTTCTTTCGGTCTTAAAACCACATAACCTGTACTACAAAGATTTCCTGATAAATCTTCTTTAATTATTGTTGCACGTCTTAAAGTAGGTCTTGTTGTTGCAAAAATCACATCTCCTTCCAATATTATCTTTTTTGCTCTACTTGGTGCATTTTCTTTATTTACTGTAGCTGTCTCTGTAACGCTTAATGTTTCTCTTGAAACAGAACTTAAATCAACATATTCAAATTCTTCATTTGAGAAATCTTGCCATTTAATGTTTTTTGTTTTTTCACAAACCTCTCCCAAAGTATTCTCTTTCCAACCATCACCTTTTTGGCTAAAAATATCATTGAGTTTAGATTGAAAAAGCTCTTTTGCGTTTTCTATGTTTTTTTCAATGTTGGCTTTGGCTTGGTCTATGGCTGTAAAAGCTTTATCGAGTATAGTTACGATTTGTTTTTGTTCTGAAAGCGTTGGGATTGGAATTTTGATAATTTTTGCACGTGAAATAGTAAGTGTCCCAACAGTAGCTCCCATTGATTTATTCAACACTTGTTTCATTATCAAATCAGACTTAAAAGCATATTCAATATAACGAACATCTACATTTGATATGTTTTCAAACCATAAAACTGACGCGTCTTTAAAATAAAATCTATCTGTTTTTTTTACTAAATAACATTGACCTAAAGTCCCTACTGCTGAAATTATTATATCTCCTTCCTTTGGTGCTCCTTTTTCTTTTGTAAACTCTTCAAATAATTCTTCAGAAATAAATAAATCATTATCTACAATACCGTTTTGTGCAAGTTTTACTACTTCTCGAGCTCGATAAAATGGAACACCTTCTGTTTTCCAATCTGCTTTATGAACTCTTTTGCTTGATTTTACATCAAACAGTTCAACCAACTTTTTTATTTCCCAACCTTCTCTCATATCAACTCTTTAATTGAATTAAGAATAGTATTGGTTTCCGCATCCAAAGTTTTCATTTCTGCTAAAATAACTTCTGGTGCTCTTAAAGGTGCCTCTTCTGGTGTGTTTGGGTTTTTTGGTGAAAGGTCAAATGTGTCTTCGTCTAAATCATTCACATTTAAAATCCAAGATTTTTCACTTTCAGGTTTTGTTTGTTGTAGTGTTATAAACTCTTCCATATCCTTGTCATTTAAAGGATTGGTTTTTCCCATGTTTCGTCCTGGGTCTAACTGGTAGAACCAAATCTTTTTGGTAGGTTCTCCTTTTTGGAAAAATAAGACAACAGTTTTAACTCCTGCACCTGTAAAGGTACCTCCTGGTAAATCTAAAATTGTATGTAAGTTTGAGCCTTCTAATAAGAGTTTACGCAATGCCACAGAAGCATTATCTGTATTGCTCAAAACTGTATTTTTAATTACTACAGCTGCACGCCCACCAGTTTTTAAACTCTTAATAAAATGTTGCATAAACAAGAAAGCAGTTTCTCCTGTTTTTATGTCAAAATTCTGTTGTACTTCTGGTCTTTCTTTTCCTCCAAATGGTGGATTTGCTAAAATAACATGGTAACGATTTTTCTCTTGTATGTCACGTATGTTTTCTCCTAAAGTATTCGTGTGTATAATATTTGGTGCTTCAATTCCATGAAGTATCATATTCATAATTCCAATTACATAGGCCAAGTTCTTTTTCTCTTTACCGTACAAGGTGTTTTCTTGTAAGGTTTTAAGGTTGTCGGTTGTTTTTTCCATGCGTTCATACATGTATTCGTATGCTTCGCATAAGAAACCACAAGAACCTGCTGCACCATCATAAATCTTTTCGCCAATTTGTGGGTCAATCACATTAATCATGGCACGAATAAGTGGTCTTGGTGTGTAATATTGTCCACCATTTCTACCTGCATTCCCCATGTTTTTAATCTTGGTTTCGTACAAGTGGCTTAACTCATGTTTGTCTGTAGAAGCACGAAAGGGAAGGGCATCTGCATATTCTAAAATCTCTCTTAAGTTGTACCCAGATTGAATTTTGTTTTTGAGTTCAGAGAAGATTTCACCTATTTTGTATTCAATAGTATTGGCAGAATCTGCTTCTTGTTTGAATTTGGCTAAATATGGAAACAATTTGCCATCTACAAATTGTACCAAATCTACACCAGTCATGGCTTTGTGGTGGTCTAATTTGCCATCAGCATCTTTAGGCATTGCCCAATTTTGCCAACGATATTCTTCATCTAAAATGAATTTATATTCTTCTCCTTTTAATTCGGCTTCGTCTGCTTTGTCTTGTTCTAATTCGTCTAAGTAGCGTAAGAATAGTACCCAAGAGGTTTGGCCTATATAATCTAATTCACTATCAGAACCTGAATCTTTATAAAGTAGGTCGTCTATGTTTTTAAATGTTTGTTCGAACATGGGGTTTATTTCTTTTTGTAGCGTTACATGCAGTAAGCTAAAATAATAATTTCTTTTTGCTAGGTCTTACAATTTGATGAATAATTTTATATGCTAAAACCTAAGAACGTAAAATATAAATAATCCTTTCGGTTACCATAGTGCTTTTCAACTAAATTAATTATTTTCGTACATCAACTTATACAAGTTTTGAATTTAGACTACCCCATAACATACATAAAAGGAGTAAGTGTACAAAGAGCAACCCTTTTGTATACAGAGTTGGGTATAAAAACATGTAACGATTTATTAAATTTTTTCCCTTTTAGGTATATAGATAAAACCCAGTTTTATACCATTAAAGATTTGCAACCAAACTCTAGTGAAGTACAAATTGTAGGGCAAATTACCAACGTAAAATCTGTAGCGCAAAAAAGAGGCAGCAGGTTAGTGGCTACTTTTCAAGATGCAACAGGTACTATGGAGTTGGTATGGTTTAAGGGGCAAAAATGGATTAAAGATTCCTTAAAAATTAATGTACCTTATGTAGTTTATGGCAAGCTCAACCATTATAATGGTAGTTTTAGCATTCCGCATCCAGAGTTAGAATTGGTTACCGAATACAAAAAAAAGTTGCAAACCAAAATGCAGCCTGTGTATGCATCTACAGAAAAACTCACCAATTCTGGTGTTTCTAATAAGTTGATGCGTTCTTATATTCAGCACCTGTTGCAACAAGTTTATGATGGTATTCAAGAAAGTTTATCTCAAGATATTATTGATGATCTACAGTTGATGCACAAACGAGATGCTTTGTTAAATGTGCATTTTCCGAAAAGTCAAGCACATTTGGCAAAAGCACAATACCGTTTAAAGTTTGAAGAGTTGTTTTTTATTCAATTGCAATTGGTTCGAAAAAAGTTGGTTAATAAAACAAAAATCAAAGGCTTTGTGTTTGAACATGTGGGTGAAAAGTTTACTAATTTTTATAAAAACCATTTGCCTTTCGAGTTAACCAATGCACAAAAAAGAGTATTAAAAGAAATACGAAAAGATGTGGGTTCTGGAGCGCACATGAATCGTTTATTACAAGGTGATGTGGGCTCTGGAAAAACTATTGTAGCCTTATTGGCCATGTTATTGGCTATTGATAACGGTTACCAAGCCACCATTATGGCGCCCACAGAAATTTTAGCCAATCAACATTATACAGCAGTATCAGAACTGTTAACAGGCATGAATATCAATGTTGATATCCTTACAGGTTCTGTAAAAACCAAAAAACGACGAGAAATACATCAAAGTTTAGAAGAAGGAACTTTACATATTTTAGTAGGTACACATGCCTTATTAGAAGATAAAGTTAAATATAAAAGTTTAGGAATTGCCATTATAGACGAGCAACATCGGTTTGGGGTAAAACAACGCGCAAAATTGTGGAATAAGAATAGACAGAGCCCATCCCAACCTTCCCAAAGGGAGGAAGCCAAAAGCCCATCCCTAACCCTTCCCAAAGGGAAGGGAACTGACAAAACTGAGAAAAGCCTCCCTTTTGGGGAGGTTGGAGGGGCCTTACCACCTCACATTTTAGTAATGACAGCAACCCCAATACCCAGAACTTTGGCCATGTCTGTTTATGGCGATTTAGACATTTCTGTAATTGATGAGTTGCCTCCAGGAAGAAAACCAGTAAAAACGGTGCATCGTTTTGACAGCAATCGATTGTCTGTTTTTAAATTTTTAAAAGACGAAATAGCAAAAGGTAGGCAAGTATATATTGTGTATCCGTTAATTCAAGAATCTGAAGCTATGGATTATAAAGATTTAATGGATGGTTATGAGAGTGTTGCTCGTGAGTTTCCATCACCTAAATATCAAATAAGTATTGTACATGGCCAAATGAAACCCGCAGACAAAGATTACGAAATGCAGCGTTTTGTAAAAGGAGAAACCCAAATAATGGTGGCAACTACGGTTATAGAAGTGGGGGTAAATGTACCAAATGCCAGTGTAATGATTATAGAGAGTGCAGAGCGTTTTGGTTTGAGTCAGCTGCATCAATTGCGTGGTAGAGTAGGTAGAGGTGCAGACCAAAGTTACTGTATTTTATTGTCTAGTTTTAAATTATCTGCAGAAGCAAAAACGCGTTTAAAAACAATGACGGAAACAACAGATGGTTTTAAAATAGCAGAGGTAGATTTAAAATTACGAGGACCAGGAAATATAATGGGTACACAACAAAGTGGGGTGTTAAACTTAAAAATTGCAGATGTGGTTAAAGATGCTAAAATTTTAGTAGCCGCCAGAAATACAGCCATTGCAATTTTACAAGACGATGCCAATTTGGTAAAACCAGAAAACCTACCCATTAAAACGGCTTTTTCTGCAATGACGCAAACATCTAAAATTTGGAGTAATATTAGTTAAACAAAAAAGAACTCCATAAGATAATTACTAATTATCTTATGGAGTTACTTTTTTTAAGTATTATCTTATTTGTTTATATTCTTTAATTTGTCTTTCCTTCTATTACCATTTTTGTCTGTATACCAGTCTAACCCTGGTTTTGAGATTACAAAATCATCGAAGTTTGGATAGGCTTCTAAAATGGAAACCCCTTCTGTTGCCCATGGTAAATCTACAGGTAGGTCATTAAGAACCCAAGGAAATTTGTTAGAATTCACAAAAAGGCTGTTTCCAGAAGAGTTATCACTACAGTTTAAGAAATTACTAGAATCGTTATACATGGTTGGAGCGTTCAAAGCGGGATAATCTTTATGAAAAGAATTATACAAAGGGTGTATTTCTTGACCTAATTCGCCATTTTTTAACATAAACTCATCATAAGCTCCGTTTATATTTGTAACCTTTCCAGAAATTACAGGAATGTTATCATAATCTATATTAACTGTGTTTATAATTGCGCCAGATTGATCTGTATAGATTGTTTTTAGGTTGTTAAAAATAAATAACGTGGTATTATTTTGGCTATCATGCAATCTTGTAATTTCAGTACTAGCATAGGCATCAGTATTATTTAGTGTTAACACAGCATCATCGTCTTCATCAATCACTCTTAATACAAAACTGTTATTAAAATTAGCACCCATTGCAGGAAATTTATAGTCAAATTCAATTTGGCTAATCATAGCGTTTTGGTTTACCCCTTCTTTATAGCTGTAATTATGCACTAAATCGTTTAAATCATAATCTCCCATACAAGGATATAAATCTTCATATAAAGAAGTAAAGTAAGTATTTTGTCCTTGTGGATAATTGTACGAAGACACATTTGGGTTGGCATCATCTACATCTACACCTTCAATAACCCCATCATTATCATTATCAATAGCACTATTAAAACCTGGTGAGCAAGCACCTACAGAAATAAATGTAGAGCAAGTATTAATAACATCATTTTTACCCATACTTTCGGTATAATAATCAGAACAAATATCTAAGCTTCCTTGAAAACTATTATTTCCGTTAAACGTAATCTTACCAGTTTCTATAACAGAATATGCTTTGTCTCCTTTTATTTTACCATTAGACATGATACTCGCACATTTTAAAATAGAACCTTCTTGTATTTTAATATCTATGTTAGAGTTGTTAATAAGACTACCTGTAATTACAGTGTAAGAGGCATTGCTAAATTCGGCTTGTTTATTGTTGATAAAATGACCTGAAATGATGGTTCTACATTCGTTTTCAAACTCGCCAGCATTTACTGTAAAATTTCCGGCTACATTTAATGCCGAGTTTTCTTTATTATGGAATTTTCCTGAAGTGGTAAAATGACCGCCAATATTTACTTCGCCTCCATCATTGTAAAATTTCCCATTGCTGTTTAAATTAAAAGAACCAGAAACGTTAAAAGTACCTCCGTACACATTTACTTTTTTAGAGTCGGTATTTAAATTACCTGTAATATTGGTAATTCCCCAACTGTCTACTTCACTGTCTTTGCTCATTCCAAGGTTAACACCGTTAAAAGTACCATCATTATAAATGGTGGAGTTAAAATTACCAGAAAGTTTTAACGTACCCCCTTGCGCAACATAAATGGTTAGTTTGTTGTTATTGTCATTTAAGTAAGAAGGACTCCATGAACCACCATTGCAGATGTAAATGGTTGTTTTTTTGTTTACATTTAATCCTTGGGTTGAGGTAGTTGATATGCTGTAATCTCCATCATCATTCCCATTAAATGCTGCATAATCATTGCAGTTCCATGTGGGTGGATTATCATCATTAGATTTTGCACTTATTTTAGTGCTTGAGGCAGTTTTGCCTTCTTCCGTATCAATTCTTTCCTCATCTTCAATTTTTAAATTTTGTATTTCACTAGGGGTTACAAGCCACTCTCTAGTGCCTGTTGCTAAATCTGCTTGTACTGCTATTAATGCAACATGATTTGGTACTTTAATCACATTGCTAATCGTTGTATTTTTGTCGATAAAACCCTCATACATTAAGGTATAGGTTTCATTTTCTACTTTAAACATTTTAATATTAACCATATCTGCACGAGAATTTTCAGATAAATTAATATTGGTGTTTTGTAATGCTAAAGGTCTTAAATCATGACCAGTTGGTACTACTAATGTAGTGATGTCATCCTGAATGTATTCTACAGTTTCTTTAGGAGTGTCTGGAAATTCAGGGGTACAGCTTTGTAAAAAAGCTAAAAAAAGTAATGATAAAATTAATTTTGTTTTCATAAAGGGGAGTTTTAGTATTTATATTAGCCCAGTACAAATTTATTACTTGTGTGATGTTTAAATCTGCATCTAAAGTTTTATAAAATGTTTGTGTCGATAATTTGCAATTTATTGTGGACAAATTGATTTCATTAAACATTTTTATGGCGTTTATAAGACCTAAAAGGTACAAAAATACCAGTTAAAGCCTATGGTAACTTGCTATTTATTTTCCTTTTTTTAATAGTATTGTTGTTGTTACTGTAATGTAAAACGAGTAGGTTTACTCATTAAATACGCGCAAAGTGGGGTTTGTTTTGAAACCAATACTATTTGTTTTTTGGTTTGGTTTTGTCTATTTTTTGCTATTAGGTTTTATAAATGACATTATTTTGAAATTGTATTTTGATTATAGACGAATCCTCTTTAACTTTACAAATTATAGTTTACATCCCTTTTGAAAAAATTTATCCAACATATATCCATTCTACTTTTAGTAATAACTAGTATTTCTTTTCTTGCTTTTAATATTTATGAACCAGAACAACCTAAGATGGTTGTAAAAGAAGTGGTTACAAAAACTAAAAAACCGAGTTTGAAAGTACCTGTAGCGTATTTTCCTAAAGAAAAAACCCACAAAGTAAATCATAAATTAGATTCTTTATTAAAACGAATTCATAAAAGGCACGATTTTCATGGTGCTATATTAGTTGCAAAAAACAAGAAAATTATATATGAAAATCAGATTGGTTATGCCGATTTTAGAAAGAAAATTCCCATTACAAAAGTGTCTGAATTTCAATTGGCATCTGTAAGTAAACAATTTACGGCAGCTGCCATAATGCTCTTAAAAGAACGGAATCAGATACAACTAACAGATACTGTTAATCATTATTTTCCGAATTTTCCTTATCAGGATATCACTATCACCAATCTTTTAAACCATACTTCTGGTTTGCCAAAATATTTCTGGATTGCTGAGCACGAATGGAAATCTGAAAATCCGCCTACAAATACAGATTTAATTAATGTTTTACCCGCTTCTAAAGCGCAGCGATTTTTTAAACCTGGTCGTAATTTCGATTATTCAAATACCGGTTATTTTGTATTAGCGGCTATCGTAGAAAAAGTTTCTGGCAGCTCTTTTAATACCTTTTTAAAGAAGAATTTTTTTGAACCTTTGGGTATGCAACATACTTACGTGTATAGTTATCAGAATGATAGTGTAAGAAAAAATCAATTAATAGGATATCGTTTATACAGAGGTTGGAGACATTTAAAAATAGGCAATACCGTTAATGATGCCATTGTTGGTGATAAAAATGTATATTCAACTGCAGAAGATTTGTATAAATGGACCTACGGACTAAATTCAACGCAATTGCTTTCAAAGGAATCTTTAGATTTAATGTACACCCAAGGAAAAACCATTTATGGCAGAAAGGTACCTTATGGTTTTGGTTTTAGAATGGAGAAGTTTGACGATAACAAAATATACCATTATGGAAAGTGGAATGGTTTTAGCACAGCTTTAACCAATTATTTAGAGGATGATTTGGTGGTTATTGTTTTAGAGCACACCAGTTATAACGCTATGCGATCTTTAAATAAAAAAATAAAGAAAATTGTGTCTCAACATTTAAAGGTGTAATTGAATTGTACCAGTAATAGGGTATTAAGGAGTGCTAAAGTTGATTTTTCTATAACTTAAATTTTGATAAATTTACAAGTCCAACAATCGTTTGGCTGCGTTAAAAGGTGTGGTTTTTCCGTTTTTTAAATCGCTAATTTCTTGTTCTAATGCTGCTTTTATGTGTTGTTTGTTGTAAAAATTGGCTTTTAATTGTTGTTCTATAGTAGACAATAACCAGTATTTGTTTTGATCATTTCGTTTTTTAGAAAAGTAGTGGTTTTCTTTAGTTAACTTGCAATACTCTTGTATCATAACTGCCACTTTATCAATTCCTTTGTTTTTCAAAGCACTAGCCGTTAAGACTTTAGGTTGCCAATTGCTTTCTTTTAGAGGGTATAAATGTAAAGCTCTGTTGAATTCCACTTTGGCAATTTTAGCATTTTTTTCATTATCGCCATCGGCTTTATTGATTACAATAGCATCTGCCATTTCAATTATTCCACGTTTTATGCCTTGTAATTCATCACCTGCACCAGCAATTTTTAGTAACAGAAAAAAATCAACCATAGAATGTACTAAAGTTTCAGACTGCCCCACACCAACAGTTTCTATTAAAATGGTATCAAAACCAGCGGCTTCGCATAAAATAATGCTTTCGCGTGTTTTTTGAGCAACACCTCCTAAAGAAGTACCTGATGGCGAAGGTCTAATAAACGCATTTTTATCGGTTACTAACTGTTCCATTCTGGTTTTATCACCTAAAATAGAACCTTTATGTATAGAGCTACTAGGATCAACCGCTAAAACAGCCACTTTTTTTCCTTGCTGGGTTATGTGTTTGCCAAATGCTTCAATAAATGTACTTTTTCCAACACCAGGCACACCAGTAATGCCTATTCGTATGGAATTATTGGCATAAGGCAAACAACGTTCTAAAATTTTATTTGCTTTTTTTTGATGATTGGCATGGGTGCTTTCTACTAAAGTAATGGCTTTACTTAAAAAGGTAATATTGCCTTCTAAAATTTTGGATACAAATTCTGCAGTCGAATTTCTTTTCGCTCGGTTTCGTTTAATTCTTTCAGCACTTAAAGCATTTGTAGTTTCTGGCTTAGAAACGCCTTCTTTTTCTTGTAAAGCAGATGGTTTTTTGTGCATTGTAAAAGTTAATGTGTAAATTTAAAGATAAAAATGTAAAGTTTTTGCAACACCTATAAAAATGTGTCGTCTATAAGATAAGAAGATTTAAATGCAACCCACCAAACAGTTACATCAAAATATTATTGACCAATGCAAACACAATAATGCAAAGGCGCAAATGCAATTGTATAATTTGTATTGCAAAGCAATGTTTGTAGTTGCTTTAAGATATGTGAAAGATAAATTTGTGGCAGAAGATGTAATGCAAGATGCATTTATTAAGGCCTTTAAAAATATAGATGCCTATAAAAATGAAGTCGCTTTTGGAGCTTGGTTAAAACGAATCGTTATCAACCAAAGTATTGATTGTTTAAAGAAAAAGAAATTAGAGTTGGTATCTATAAATGAAGAAGTTACAGAAATAATTACTGATGAGGATTGGAATGTAGCATCAGAAATTTCGATTGAATTGATTATCGAAAAAATGAATGCATTAAAGGATAAATATAGGTTGGTGCTTACTTTGTATTTGTTAGAAGGTTATGACCATCAAGAAATAGCACAAATCTTAAACATTACAGAAAACACTTCTAGAACGCAATTGCTAAGAGGAAAAAAAATATTGAAAGAACAATTGAAAAACACGAGTTATGCAGCAGGATATTAGAAAAAAATTAAAAGAATATAAAGACGATCAAGTAGAGTTATCTGCCAATCATACCCATAAATTTGAAGCATTATTACAGCAAGAAATGCATCAGCAAAAACCTAAAAAGAAAACGTTTAAATGGTTATCAATTGCAGCCTCAGTTGTTTTATTAATTAGTTTGGCAGTTAAATTTTATCCAACTGAAAATATAGCACCAAATTTAACAGATGCTGAAATAGAATCAACACAAAAACACATCACTTTAGGAAATATATCACCAGAATTTCAAGCCATAGAAACCTATTATAAAAATAGTATAAAACTAGCAATCAGTAAATTAGATTTATCTGAAGATCGAAAAGAAATTGTAGATGAGTATTTGTTAAAAATAGCAGAACTCACCAAAGAATATAAAAACTTAACCCAAGAGCTCAATACAAATGGGGTTAATGATGCCACTATAGAGGCACTAATTCGTAATTTACAATTACGCTTACAGCTTTTACAACGTTTAAAAAAGCAGTTAAATGAACTTAAAAATTTAAACACAAAACAAAATGAAACACAGATTATTTAAAGATATTATAACTTTTATAGCACTTGGTTTTTTAGGTACAGCCTCTGCACAAAAGTTTGATAAAAAGTATACTGAAATTTTTAAAACCAATAAAGATGTAGCAGTTGCCATAAATGCATCGAATACAGATATTAATGTGACCACTTGGGCTAAGGATGAAGTACAAGTAGATGCCTTTATAGAAATAGAGGGAATTGAAAAAGACGAAGCCGAAAAATATTTTAAAGATTGGGAATTTGAAGCTTTAGGAAACTCTAAAAAAGTAAGAATTACATCGAAAGGTAGCCATGGTTTTAATTTTAAAAACAACTTTGTATTTTTTGATGATATGGATTTTGATTTTGAAATTCCAGATATAGATATGTCTAATATAGAAGCAATTGTGCTGCCTAACATGGATTTTGATTTTGACTTCGACTTCGACTTCGACTTTGATCTAGACGATTTAGGAGAAAATATGGAAAAAAATGCCAATTATGAGTTTAGGTGGAAAGATGACAATCATGATATCGAAATAAACTCTAAAGAAGAATGGGACGCTTTTAAGAAAACCAAAGAATATAAAGCGTTAAAAGAAAAAATGAAGGTAGATAAAGTAAAAATGCGCAAAGAAATTGCTAAATCTAAAGAAAAGATGAAAAAGGCTTTCGCTTCTAGTAAAATTACCATTAAAGAGATAGATACAGAAGAAATTAAAAAAAGTTTGGCCAAAGCACAAGAAGTTTTAAAAAACATGAAATTTAATTTTTCTACAGATTCAAAAGCTGTTAATATTGAAGGTAAAAAAATAAAAATCAAAAAAAGATTAGAAATTAAAGTGCCAAAAGGTGCAACATTCGATTTAAATACGCGCCATTGTAAAGTAAAATTGCCAAATACGGTTGCTTTTGGCAACGTAAAGTATGGTTCTTTTGATGCTAACAATTTATATAAAAGTAACTTAACTATTGATTATTCTCCTGTTAAAATCAACAATTTAAACGCTTGTACTTTATTTTTAAACAATGTAACTGATGCTAAAATAGCATCAGTTACCAATACAACTATGCATAATAATTCTTCTGGAGTACATATTGTAAGAATCAACCAAAATGTAAACCTTTCTGATAAATTTGGTGAGTTGATTATAGATAGTTTTCATCCAAATTTTGGAGCGTTTTTATTAAATTTAAGTCAGTCTGATGCCACTATAATTTTGGGTGATGTAAAAACCAATTTTGATTATGACATTAAAACAAGCAAACTAGACAATAAAACTTCATTAGGTTTTATGAATAAAACCGTAAAAAATTATAAAATCAGTACAAAGTCTACTTTTAACAATAGTAGTGTTAATAATAATGTTAAATTATCTGCAGACTATAGTACAATCGTTATCAAATAGCATCCCTTTTATTTTACAAAACTTCTAACAAATTCCATTTCGCTATTCTTCATAAAGTGCCTATCTTTATCCCTTGTAAATAGTCACTTATTTAATGGAACTCTATAAAGAAAATCAGCTTAAAGTTTACAACTCATTATCAAAATCTAAAGAAGATTTTAACCCCATTACAGAAGGTTATGTAGGTATGTATGTTTGTGGACCAACAGTATACAGCAATGCTCATTTAGGTAATGTAAGAACATTTATGTTTTTTGATGTGGTGTATAGATATCTACTTCATTTAGGTTATAAAGTACGTTATGTGCGCAATATTACAGATGCAGGCCATTTAGAAAACGATGCAGATGAAGGCGAAGATAAAATTGCTAGAAAAGCACGTTTAGAGCAAATAGAACCTATGGAAGTTGTGCAACGTTACACAGTAGATTTTCATAATGTTTTAAAAAACTATAATTTTTTACCACCAAGTATAGAACCTACTGCAACTGGCCACATTGTAGAGCAGATAGAAATGATTAAAGAAATCTTAGAAAAAGGATTTGCTTATGAAGTAAATGGCTCTGTGTATTTTGATGTACACGAATACAATAAAAAAGAAAATTACGGAATTCTATCTGGTAGAAAAGTAGAAGATTTATTAAACAATACCAGAACTTTAGATGGGCAATCAGACAAGAAAAATCCACAAGATTTTGCACTTTGGAAAAAAGCCGATGAAAAGCATATTATGCGTTGGCCTTCTCCTTGGTCCGATGGTTTTCCTGGTTGGCATTTAGAGTGTTCTGTAATGAGTACCAAATATTTAGGCGAAAGTTTTGATATTCATGGAGGAGGAATGGATTTAAAATTCCCACATCACGAATGCGAAATTGCACAATCTAAAACGTGTTCTGGTGTAAACCCTGTAAATTATTGGATGCATACCAATATGCTTTCTTTAAACGGACAACGAATGTCTAAATCTACAGGTAATTTTATTTTACCAAACGAAATTTTAACAGGAGAAAACGACGTTTTACCAAAAGCATTTTCGGCTTCTGTGGTTCGTTTTTTTAACATGCAAGCCAATTATAGAAGTATCTTAGATTTTTCTGGTGATGCTTTAGAAGCTTCAGAAAAAGGGCATTCTAAATTAATGGAAGCTGTTTCTTATTTAGAAAAAATAGAAGCTGGTAAATCATCTACTTTTGATGTGCAACAATGGAAAAAAGATTGTTATGCAGCAATGAATGATGATTTTAATACACCTATTTTAATATCAAATTTATTTGAAGGTGTAAAAGTAATCAATCAAATAAAAGAAAAGAAAGCAACTTTAACTGCAGATGATTTAGCAGAATTTAAAACCACAATTAACGCCTTTGTTTTTGATGTTTTAGGGTTGATGAATGAAGCCAGTCAAGACAATTCAGAAAAAGTAAAAGGAGTAGTGGAGTTATTAATAAAACTGAGAAAAGAAGCGAGAGAAAATAAAGATTGGGCTTTGTCAGATCAAATTAGAGATGAATTAATAGCATTAGGCATCCAATTAAAAGATGGCAAAGAAGGGACAACTTTCTCAATAAATTAATGCCCATCCTAACCTTCTTAAAGGGAAAGAACTCCAAGCAGAATAATATTTTTTTAATAACAGAAAATTTGTATTTCATGTCGGATCAAATAAATAAAAAGTCAAAGAGTAAATTTCCCCTTTTGGGGTTAGGGGGCTTCTTTATTTTGCTAGTTCGCTTTTATCAAGTAGCAATATCACCTTATACCCCAGCAACTTGTAGGTATTCACCAACATGTTCTCATTACACTATAGAAGCTTTGCAAAAACACGGTTTATTTTCTGGAGGTTGGTTATCTTTGAAGCGTATTTTTAGTTGTCATCCTTGGGGAGGTAGTGGTTATGATCCTGTTCCTGAAAAATTAGAAAAAAGAAACTAGAATTAACACATAAGACGAATTGACTTATGAAAAACGATAGGTTAGAGTTAAATTTTTAATTTAACTTTACGTATCAAACTTTAAATTTTGAATTAAAGAAAATATGAGTTTTTTAGCAATAGAGTGGGATCCATCATTAGGTATTGACTTAGGTTTTTTTACCATTAGATGGTATAGTTTAATGTTTGTAGCCGCTTTTTTATTGGGTTTACACCTAATGAAAAAAATCTATGTTGAAGATAAAATTCCTGCAGATAAATTAGATACGCTTTTTATGTACGTATTTGTATCTATGTTAATAGGTATGCGTTTGGGTGATGTCTTTTTTTATAGTTGGGATTATTATCAAAATCATTTACTAGAAATTATTTTGCCATTTAAGCAGGTAAATGGTTCTTGGAAATTTACAGGTTTTACAGGTTTTGCAAGTCATGGTGCTGCAATAGGTATACCCATAGCCATGTATTTTTATGCAAAAAAGCATTTACAAAAACCATGGTTGTTTATCTTAGATAGATTAGCCATTATGGTGGCTTTAGCTGGTTTTTTTATTCGATTTGGTAATTTCTTTAATTCAGAAATTTATGGAAAAGAAACAGGTAGTGATTTTGGGATAATTTTTAAAGGAGCAGGAGAAACTGCAGCAAGACATCCAACCCAATTGTACGAAGCTTTCAGTTACTTAACTTTATTTTTTGTCATGTGGTATTTGTATTGGAAAACAGATAAAAAACAACAAATTGGTTTCCTTTTTGGTTTGTTTACAGTTGTATTATGGTCGCTTCGTTTTTTCATTGAATTTTTGAAAGAACCACAAGTAGATGGTAGAGAAGATTGGGTTTTTAATGCGTTAAATACAGGACAAGTGTTAAGTATACCCTTAGTTTTATTAGGATTATGGCTAATGTTTAGAAAATCTAAAAATCAGAAGTAGTTGCGTAATGGAAAAATTAAAAGAAAGATGGGGTATTGATAGCAATTGGGCAGTAGTTGCTATTTTTATGGTTTTTGCAATTAATGGTTCTTTTGCGGCTTGGGTAGCAAAACCAGTAACAGAACTTTTAGGATTATCTTCTGAAACGATGAATCCTTTTATTTATTATCCTTTACGAATATTGCTTATTTTCCCAATTTATCAAATTACTTTACCAATTTTAGGATGGGTTTTTGGGCAATTCAAGTTCTTTTGGGCTTTTGAAAAAAAGTTTTTAAGTAGACTAGGACTTGGGTTTTTATTTAAACAAGACTACTAAACATCAATAGTAATTGTTTTTTCTTCAGTAACAATTTCTTCTTTTTTGATGATATACGTGTATATCCACATTAAGGTAAAGGTTGGTATGATATCAGATAATGGAAAGATTTCTTCAAAAAAACTGATAATACCTGCAACTTTTCCTTTTGTACCCGAATACATTTTAGTCATCAAATAACCTGAAAAAGGAGCCCAAGCAATATCTATAAACGGTATTGGTATAAAACCAATAGCATCTAACACTATACTATAAATTAATTTTTTATATTTTTTATTCATACCAATATCAGTTCAAAATTCTTGCCAAAAAACAATTATTTGTGGTTGAAAACCCTAAGTTTGTTAAAAGTAAAGAAACAAAATGAATTTTAAAGACTTTCTTTCAAAAATTGAACGCTATAAGGCATTGGAATTAGGTGGTTTAGAAGCGCAATTTAAAATGGCTCCTAAATTACGTTTAACATACAATAAAAATAAAATTAAGGCAAACAACCCTAGAAAAGCTGCAGTTTTGGCGCTTTTTTATCCAGATAAAAATAATACGACTACCTTATTATTAACTAAAAGAGCGAGTTACAAGGGTACCCATTCAGCTCAAATTAGTTTTCCAGGTGGTAAAATAGAACAAAATGATATAAACTTACAAGAAACAGCCTTAAGAGAAACTTTTGAAGAAGTAGGTGTAGCATCTTCAACAATAAAAGTTATTCGTCAATTAACCGATGTTTATATTCCGCCAAGTAATTTTTTAGCAACTCCGTTTATCGGTTTTACGCATCAAAGGCCAACATTGACTAAAAACCACGAAGTGGCAGAACTTATAGAAGTTTCATTAAAAGATGTATTAAATGATGAACATTTAACCACAGTAAATTTAACGACATCATATATGAAAAATATAGATGTACCCTGTTTTAAAATTGATAATCATATCATTTGGGGAGCAACAGGAATGATGTTATCCGAAATTAAAGAACTCTTAAAATAGTAAGTTCTTAAATTGTTTTGTAATTTTGTTAGCCAAACCAAGAAAAACCTAATATAAATGCCTTTATTTAAAAGGAATCCTTTTGGACATTATCTATTTATAAAAAAGTTTATCATACGCCTTTTTGGAGTTATTTCTCATGGAAGGTATAGAAAATTTAATAATTTACAAATAGAAGGTTCTGAAGTATTAAGAAACTTACCAGAAAAAAATGTTTTATTCATTTCTAATCATCAAACGTATTTTGCAGATGTTGCTGCTATGTTTCATGTATTTAATGCTTCTTTAAGTGGTAGAGATGATAGTATAAAAAACATTGGTTACATCTGGAATCCGAAATTGAATATATATTTTGTTGCAGCTGGCGAAACAATGCGTGCTGGTTTATTACCTAAACTATTTGCGTATGCAGGTTCTGTTTCTATTGATAGAACCTGGAGAAGCGCAGGTAAAAATGTAAATAGGCAAGTTAAAAATTCTGATATTTCAAATATTGGAAAAGCTATAAAAGATGGTTGGGTAATTACTTTTCCACAAGGTACCACTACGCCTTTTAAACCTATTAGAAGAGGAACTGCACATATTATAAAAACCTATAAACCAGTAGTTGTGCCTATTGTAATTGACGGTTTTAGACGTTCTTTTGATAAAAAAGGATTGAATATTAAAAGAAAAAATGTTTTGCAATCTATGGTAATTAAAGAACCTTTAG
Organism: Polaribacter sp. R77954; assembly: GCF_044595335.1. Taxonomy (GTDB): domain Bacteria; phylum Bacteroidota; class Bacteroidia; order Flavobacteriales; family Flavobacteriaceae; genus Polaribacter. The sequence continues at coordinate 907,914 of NZ_CP138992.1, read as the reverse complement.
AAATTGATTACGAAAACGAAGAAATTGCAGATATTGTAACAAAAATTGAATATGCTATTGAGCAACATCCGTCGTTTTTAAAAGTACTCTCACCCAAAGAAGCAGAAGAATATATTAAGATGGAAGAAGAATTGAATAAAAAGAGGGAATTTTGGGGTGCTTAAAATAGTAACTACATAAAATTTTAATCGATAATAATTTTATCAATAGTAGCAGTAGAATCGCAACGTGTAACGTACAGACTTATATTTTCTAATTCCTTTTTACCAGTAATATAATACGATGCACAAGGTTTTTGTCTTGGTTTACTTTTACCAAAATTAACATCACCTGTATATAAAATAGTAGCTACTGCAGTAGTATCAATATTAGAATTTTGCATTACTTTTTTAGCGCCATCAGAAAATATTCTTTTTTTTATTCTGATTGTTTTTAACGTTCTTGCATCCATTCCATAATCAAAAGTTGCGTTTTTTTTCTGCCAAAAAAAATACACACCAATTGAACTGATTGAAACTCCTACTAAAAAATATCCTATTCGTTTAAGTAACATATTTATATTATAATTTGCAAAAATAATCGAATTTTGACCATAATTTCTTTAAAAACCGATTTCTTTTTAATGAGATATGAGATTTAATTAAAAGTAAAATACTTTTTTAATAAACTCGTTGTGCATTATGATTTAAGAAAAAAAAGTTGTTCATCTTACTGATAATCAGTAATTTGTTTTTTGCTACAAAACATTTATAATGAACAACTTAACTGCAAATTACGAAAGAATATTGGAAGTTTTAAGAAAAATATCAAAAGAACAACTATTAAGTTACCAAAGGCGTAAGCCAAAAATGAGTGATTTAGAGTTAATAAGCTTAGCATTAACATCTGAGTTTATGGGAATTGATAGTGAGAATGATTTGTTTAGAAAACTTCCCATATCAATTTCTGTGAAAATAGAACGTAGTGTTTACAACAGGAGAAAAAGAAATTTATCAAATCATATGGATACTATTCGTTTAAAATTAGCTTCTTATTTTAATGAATTTGAAGACTACTTTATTATAGACAGTATGCCTTTAGAGATTTGTAAATTATCAAGAAGTAGCCGTTCTAAAATATGTAAAGAATCGATTTATAGTTTTCCTGATAAAGGGTATTGTGCTTCTCAAAATTCAAGGTACTATGGGTATAAGTTACACGCTGTTTGCTCGGTAAGTGGCGTTTTTCAAAGCTTTGATTTAAGTCCTGCATCTGTTCACGATATTCATTATTTGAAAGATATTCAAACGCAAATTAAAGATTGTACATTACTAGCAGACAAAGGGTATTTGTCGTCGGAAATTCAACTAAATTTATTTGAAACCTGTAAAATAACACTGAATACTCCTATGAGGAAAAATCAAAAAAACTATAGAAAACAACCTTATGTTTTTAGGAAAAAAAGAAAGAGAATAGAAACTTTATTCTCTCAACTTTGTGACCAATTTATGATCAGAAGAAATTATGCAAAATCTTTTGATGGGTTCAAAACTAGAATACTATCTAAGATAACTGCTTTAACTGTAATACAGTTTATCAATAAATTTATCTTTGATAGAAACATTAATAATCTTAAAATTAGCATTATTTAAAATGCACAACGAGTTTAATAAAGTCTATTTTAATTAATATAGAGCATTTAGGCTTTATTAAAAGATAAAAATTTTATGATATAATAAAATAAATGTCTGTTAATTTTTGTTGTAGAATTAGTTACTTTTAGTTAGCATAAACTGATAAACTATAAAAAAACAATTTTTACAGAATTAGTAAATTAATGTCTCTAAAAGGAATATCAAACCAATCTGCAACCGTTTTATTGGTTAAAATACCATGGTAAAAATACATTCCGTTTCGTAAACTTTTATCAAAACGAGCTGCATTCTCAAAACCACCTTCGTCAGCAATATTTAATAAATAAGGCATAAATATATTACTAATAGAAACAGAAGCTGTTCTAGAATATCGAGAAGGAATATTGGGTACACAGTAATGTATAACTCCGTGTTTTACAAATGTTGGATTGCTATGGGATGTAACATTTGAAGTTTCAAAACAACCACCTCTATCTATACTTACATCTACAATAACAGCGCCTTCTTTCATAGTTTCAATCATGGTTTCTGTTGCACATATTGGCGACCTGTTTTTGCCTCTAATTGCTCCAACAGCTACATCACAACGCATTAATGCTTTTGCAACAGATTTTGGTTGAATTGTAGAGGTATAGATAGGAGAATTTAAGCAATCTTGTAATTTTCTTAATTTAGAAATAGAATTGTCAAAAACCTTAACCCTGGCACCAAGCCCAAGTGCAGTTTTTGCAGCGTATTCGCCAACAGTACCTGCACCAAAAATAACAACGCTAGATGGGGGTACACCACCAATATTACCAAGTAACAATCCATTTCCTTGGTGTACACCACTCATTAATTCACCTGCAATTAGAATAGATGCAATACCTGCTATTTCACTTAAAGATTTTACAACAGGGTACGTATTGTGTTCATCTTTAATATAATCAAACGCAACAGCAGTTATTCTTTTTTTGGCTAAAGCTTCAAAATAATTTTTAGATTGAGTTTTTAATTGAAGTGATGATATTAGTATTGTTTGTGGATTTAAATACGCAATTTCTTTTTCACTTGGTGGGGCAACTTTTAAAACAATATTACATTTAAAAGCTTCTTCAACATCATAAGAAATTTTGGCTCCAGCTTCAGAATACTCATTATCAGTAAAGTTTGCTCCATTACCAGCACCAGTTTCAATAACTATTCTATGGCCATGTGCAATTAAAGCAGCAACAGCATCTGGGGTTAAACATACTCTTTTTTCACTAAGGTAGGTTTCTTTTGGCAAGCCTATAAAAAGCGCTCCTTTTTTCTTTTTAACCTCTAACATTTCTGTTTGAGGTAATAACTCTTCTTTACTAAAAGGAGAAAATTGACTCATGGGTACTATTATTTTATTTTAATATTACGTTTGTGATCATCTAAAATAGAAAGATGAACTTCAACAGCATCTAAAGGTAATAAATTTTTAATATTTTCTGGCCATTCTATCAAACACCAGTCATTATTATAAAAATACTCTTCAATACCCATATCTAATGCTTCTTCTTCATTATTGATTCTGTAAAAATCAAAGTGATATACTTTTTCATTATTAATGGTTTGATATTCATTAACCAAAGAAAAAGTAGGAGAAGATATATTGTCTTGTACGTTTAACGCTTTACAAATAGCTTTAATTAAAGTGGTTTTGCCAACTCCCATTTCTCCATAAAACAATACTATTTTGTGGTCTACTACTGTTATAATCTTTGCAGCGAGGTCGTTTAAATTTTTTAAGGAATAATTTATATTCATACTACTTTTATGCATGTTACAAAAATAATAAAGTAAATTCAGTTTTATTTCAATAGTCTAATTATTAATTTTTTGTTAAAATACCTATTAGTAGGTATTGCATAGGTCATATTAAAAACACATATTTGCGATACCAACAATATTAAAACTATTATAAGATGAAAAAAGAAATTATGAAACAAAACCAAATCAATTAAAAAAACTATGAAAAAAATTATTACGACTATTATGTTTGGTATATTGATATATGGAAATCAATATGCACAAGAAGAAACAAGTACAGATTCTCTTAAGGTTAGAAAAAATGCAATTGGGGTGTCTTTTGGTACAGGTTTTGGGTTTGATTACTCTAGAACGTTAAAAAAAGATAAACTATACGTTACTGCTAGTTATAATACTTTGGTATATTCTATTGATGGAATAGAACAGGAAATTAGTGGTGAAGATTTGTTAGTAGACACTAGTCTAGATTTTAAGAATATTGATGTTAAGTTAAGTTACCATCCTTTTTCTAACGCATTTAAAATTGTTGGAGGAATAGGTTTCTTTTCAACCAATAATATTAATGTAATTACAACATTTAAAGAAAACATTACTGTAGGTGAGGTTGAATTTAACGCTGCTGATTCTGGGAATTTAGATATTAACTTTGACTGGTCTAAAACTGCTCCTTATGTAGGTTTAGGTTTTGGTAGAGCTGTAGCTAACAAAAGACTAGGTTTTGCATTCGATTTTGGGTCGTATATTTCTAGTTCACCAGAAATTACATTAGACGCAACTGGTATTATTGAACAAACAGCAGACCAAGAAGGTTTATTGAACGAAAGTTTTGAGAGTTTTAAGTTTATACCTTATGGATCATTTAGATTATCATACTCATTTTAAAAAAAAAATACATGAAAAAATTAATACAATTATTCACAATTTGTTTGGTAATAACAGCTTGTGATTTTCAAAAAGTAACAGACTTACAAGATAATTTTGAAATAAAAGTATCTGCAGAACCTGTATTTAGCATCGTAAATTTAAAAGTTTTTAATGCCAAAGACGGTTCTGATATACTAGAAAGTTTAGATTTAAGTTTTTCTGGAGCAGATGCAGATAAAATATATACTGTTAATGGTACAAGAGATTACAAAATAGAAAACGGATTTGTAACTTTAGGAATCAATAGAAATTCTACTGTAAGTGCAGAAAACCCAATAAGCGTAACAGCAGTAATTAGTGCAAGCGGTTATGTGTCCAAAACTCAAGAGGTTAATTTTGATGGAAGTGACATACAAGAAGTTCAAATTTCTTTGATGAAAGAATCAGACTTACCACAGGCTGTATCCTTTCAATCTGTTACAGAGGGTTTAACAGATAACAAAACAACTCAAGAGATTTTACTTGAGGTTCCTCCAGCAAATGATGAAGATGATGTTGTAGAAGTTTCTATACCTGCAGATACTGAGTTTTATGACGAAGATGGGAATACAATTACTGGTAGTGATGTAACTGTAGAATTACAGTCTTTTGACACTACTGTGCCAACTTTAGATGAACTTTCTGAAAATGTTACAAACCCAGAAACATTAGCAGGTGGGTTTAATGAATTTCCAGGTAGTTTAGAAATTGATGCACCAGCTAAAAGTAGCAACTCTACTAACGCAATTGGTTCTTATTTATCTCCAATCGGATCTTTATATTGTATTTACTACTATGTAAACGGAAGAAGAGTTTCTGGTGTATCTAGGCCAACAACATACTCTTTTAGTGTAAATAGCAATACGATTAACCCAAATACAGGTCAGAGAGCTAAAGCAGGAGATATCATTTCTTTTTACAGAACTGTAAACAATACCAATACAAAGATTGCAGATATTCCATTAACTAGTAGAACAAGTTGGTGGGGTCGTACTTACCTTTCTTTTAGAGTAACTATTCCTGCAGGACCAGGTGTTTATCCTTATGGTTTTGAAGTAACACCTTCTTGTAATACATTATCAAGTAATGGTGGTGTAACTTTTAAAAACGATGGAAGAAGAACGTTTTATAGTTATTATGTAGCAAGTAAATACAATCCACGAAGAGCTTTAAGATGGGGGTATATGTATTTTGATGGAACTTATCAAGTAAATCAAAGTAACCTTAGATATTATAGAAATAGAGCCTTAGATATGCTTAAAGATGATATGATACTTACAATTTACTATTATAATAGACAAGATAGAAGGTATACAATTGCATATCAAGAAGAAGTATCTAAATGTGATTTAGATGGGCAAACCATAGATATTACAAACACAGAATGTTATCAAGAAAGAGATTTAGATTTAAGTTTAGAGTGTCCTGATGCAACTTACTTATTAAACAACTTGTATGTATATTATAAGAAAGAAAGCGATAGGTCTTGGTCTTATTTTGATAGAGTTTCTAACTCTAGATTAAATGGAAAATCACCTTGTTTAGAGGCAGGTGTAAAATATCAATTTGGTTTCTGGTATGGTGGATGGAAAGTAACACCTCCTTTAACAGAGCAAGAGATGTTGAATTTATATTTGAATTTTGATTTACCTACAATCTGTAATGCCATTAGAGATTTATAACTAATTATTTAGTTTTTTTATTAAGTTTGGTTAAACGAGTTAATTTTTAATTAACTCGTTTTTTAAAATATAACCATTTATGTATTGTTTTTGCTTCTCCAAAAAAATATGTAGCTAACATTTTTATACCACAAGTTTTTCTTATCTGAACCCAACATAAAGTTTTTAAATTTGTAGTATAACACCATTAATTAATAGATAAACAGATTTTGAACCATACATGATCTAGTATTCTATTTTTACATGGTTTTTAAATTAAAGCAATTTATTAATGAATAAGCGAATTGATGATACTTAAAACAAGTAGAGTTATTATGAAATATTTCCTTTGTTCCTTTATATTAGGTATACTTTGTTCTAATCCAATATTCACGCAAACTTTTCAACAAATTCAAGATGTTGCAGGTCTCAATATTTTAGAACAAAATAATGGGGTTGCTGTAGCTGATTATGATGGAGATTTAGACTTAGATATTTTTGTAGTCGGAGCCAGAAAAGATGTAAATGGTAATGAAAAAACACACAGTAAACTGTTTAGAAATAATAATAATGGCTCTTTTACAGATGTTACTAGCCAATCTGGTATTTCAAACTTATTTCCTTCTATAAGTTACACACCATCAAATCCGGCTTTAGAAGGCGTTAAATATGGGGCTTCATGGGGTGATTATGATAATGATGGTTTTCCAGATTTGTTTTTTACACATCAATATAAAGTACAACTCTTTCATAATAATGGTGATGGAACTTTTACAGAACAAACTACAGAAGCAGGAATTACAACAGCCAATAATTGTTTAAACACAAGTGCCACTTGGTTCGATTTTAATAATGATGGATTTTTAGACATTTATATTTCTGATTGGGGAGAATGTGATTACAATAGTTTTTACATTAATAATGGTGATGGAACTTTTAAAAACGAATCGTTAAAGTTTGCAAGTTCCAAAAAAAATAGGCCTTCTTTTTTAGCATTTCCATACGATTTTAATAAAGATGGTTGGTTAGATATTTACATATCTAATGATTTAGATGAACCTAATGAGCTATTAATCAATGTAAATGGAATAGATAGTTTTGAAGATGCTGCAAGTTATGGCTTAGACCATGCAAAAGATGATATGGGTATTGCTATAAACGATTATAATAATGATGGAAATTTCGATTTTTTTATTACTAATATCAATGAAAATGCATTGCTTAAAAATAATGGAAATAACACCTTTACAGATGTAGCACTAGATAAAAATGTAAAGGAAACAGGTTGGGCTTGGGATAATATTTTTGCTGATTTTGATTTAGATGGAGATGAAGATTTGTTTATTGTTAACGGATTTGAATTAAGTGGACCAGAAAATAATTTTTACTTTAAGAACCTACAAAATGAAGGTCAAGATACCTTTCAAGATATTTCATCAGAAATACAATTAAATGATGTTTCAAAAGGGTATAGTGCATGTTCTTTTGATTTTGATAATGATGGCGATTTAGATTTATTTGTATCTAACTTAGATAGAGCATCCTATTTTTACAGTAACCAAACTATTGAGCCTAATCAAGCAAATAATTTCAGTTGGTTTAAATTATCTTTACAAGGTACATTGTCTAATAGAGATGCTATTGGAACTACAATTTCAGTTGAAACTGATAAAGGGACTTTTCATCGTTATTATACGGGTATAGGATTTTTATCTCAAAGTTTACAAGCCGTTCATTTTGGTTTAGCTGAGGCAACAAAAATAAAAAAACTAACTATAAAGTGGCCTTTGGGTCTTATTGAAACCTACGATAATCTTAAAATTAATGAACATTTAAAAGCCATAGAAGGTAAGGGGTTAGAAGTGCTTAATATACAACCAGCCAACTTTATTTATGGATGCACAGATCCAGAATCGTGTAATTACAATCCATTAGCCACCAGAGATGATGGCAGTTGTGAGTATTTGTCGGTTTCAGAAATTACAGGTGTAACAGAATCTGGTTTTAATAATACAGATACTTACAGCTATAATCTTCTAGAAAATAATCAAATTAAATGGACAGTAGAAGGGGGGCATATTATTAAAGGTCAAGGTACAAATTCAATATCGGTAACTTGGGGGTTAGAGCCTTTAGGTATTGTTACTGCGCAAGTTTTTAACGATAATTGTATTAGTGATATTTCAAGTCTTAATGTAGCACTTCATATAAATAATGTCTCTGAAAATGTTTCAATAGCAAGAATTTGGAATGAAGCTCTTTTAGAAGCTATTCGTAAAGATTTTGCAAGGCCAACTGTGCATGCACGTAATTTATTCCATACCTCAGTAGCTTTATTTGATAGTTGGGCTATTTATAACAATACTGCAAGACCATATTTTATAGGAAATACTGTGCATGGTTTTACAAGTAATTTAAATGAATTTACACCTTTAGAAACAGAAGATGTTTCTCAAAAAAAGACAATGAGCTATGCTACTTATCGACTTTTAATGCATCGTTTTAAAAACTCTCCAGGAGCCGAAAAAAGTTTAGAGCGTTTTAATTTAATTATGAATCAGCTAGGTTTTGATATTTCTTTTACTTCTGTAGATTATGAAACTGGAAATGCTGCTGCGTTAGGTAATTATATAGCTCAAATGCTTATTGAATATGGGAAAAATGATGGTTCTAATGAAAGTAATGATTATGAAAATTCTTTTTATGATCCTATAAACCCAGCTCTAAATTTAAGTGTCTTTGGTGAGCCTACAGGATTATTAAATCCAAATCGTTGGCAACCTTTATCATTTAACACTTTTATAGATCAAAGTGGAAATTTGTTTACAGGATCTGTGCCTAGTTTTTTAGGAGCTGAATGGGGTAGTGTATTTCCATTTTCTTTATCTGAATCAAATAGCGAACTATTTGAAAGAAATGGAGAAATATATCGTGTTTATCATAATCCTGGTCAGCCACCTGAGTTAGATATCACAAATAAAACCACAGAAAATGAAGAGTATAAATGGAACTTTTCTTTGGTTTCAGTTTGGGGTTCTCACTTAGACCCTTCAGATGGTGTAATGTTAGATATTTCACCTAATACTATTGGAAATATTGATATCCAGAATATTCCAGAATCGTTTTCAGATTTTCCAGATTTTTATAATTTAATTGAAGGGGGTGATATTAGTAAAGGGCATTCTATAAACCCATCAACTGGTCTGCCTTATGATGTACAAATGGTTCCAAGAGGAGATTATGGAAGAGTGCTTGCAGAGTATTGGGCAGATGGTCCAGATTCAGAAACACCACCAGGTCATTGGTTTACTATTTTAAATTATGTATCTGACCATCCACAATTAGAAAAAAGATTTAATGGAAAGGGGGCAGTTTTAAGTTCGTTAGAATGGGATGTAAAAACCTATTTTATTTTATCTGGTGCTATGCATGATGCTGCTATTTCTGCTTGGGGAATAAAAGGTTGGTACGATTATATTAGACCCATTTCTGCAATTAGATATATGTGCGAATTAGGGCAAAGTACCAACCCTAATTTAGAGAATTATCATATTGGAGGTATTCCATTAATTGATGGTTTTATTGAAACTGTAGAGGTTGGTGACCCCTTAAGTGGATCAAATAACCAAAATGTAGGAAAAATTAAATTGTATAGCTGGAAAGGACACGATTTTATTTCAAATTCAGAAACAGATGTGGCTGGTGTAGGTTGGATTTTAGCAGAAAACTGGTGGCCTTACCAAAGGCCGTCGTTTGTAACGCCTCCTTTTGCGGGTTTTGTATCTGGTCATTCTACATTTTCTAGAGCTGCAGCAGAAGTCATGACACTTATAACAGGAAATGAATTTTTTCCTGGTGGAATGGGCGAGTTTGTGGCAAAAAAAGATGAATTTTTGGTTTTTGAAAAAGGTCCATCAGTAGATATCACTTTACAATGGGCAACTTATAGAGATGCTTCAGATCAAACGAGTTTATCAAGAATTTGGGGAGGAATTCATCCTCCAGCAGATGATCTTCCTGGTAGATTTATTGGAGAAAAAGTTGGGATTGAGGCCTATAATTTTGCGATACCATATTTTAATCCTCAAGTGCCTATGGTAGAAAATTCAAAAGATATTTCAATACATCCAAATCCTGCAACTTCAACGTTATCAATTTCTGTATTCAATAATCTAGAATTTAAAGGTGTAGAAATATATAATATATTGGGTGAGAAAATCTTATATTCTAATAGCAATAATATAAATTTAGAAACTTTAGCAAAAGGTATTTATTTAGCCAAAGTGCTAACTAGTAATGGAATTCGTAATGAAAAATTTATAAAACAATAATTTTTTTACACTGTTACGTATTACACAAAATATATAAAACAACTATTTATTAAGCTTTGTTAAACCACCGTCTAAAAAGCATTAAAATTTGTCTTTTTAACTGTAATGGAGAAATCTTATTTACTAATAATTTAATATATATGACATTACTCAAAATCACCTATTAATCTACTTTTCAGTTTGTCTTTTATATCTTTAAATAATTTTAGTTGATTGTTCTTAAAGATATATAAATTACTCGTTATAAAACTCCATACTTTCAGTAACCAATTCTAAAGGCACTTTACAATCTAACTTAAAATCTTCATAGTCATTTAACAGCACAAAATTTACTTGGCCGTTAACATTTTTCTTGTCGTGTTTTAATAAATCTAAGATTAATGAAAAATCTTCTTGTAGTAAGTTGGTTTTATTATAAATAGATAAAACTAAGTTTTTAACCTCACCAACTTTTTCTGTTGGAAAACCTAATAATTTTGATGACATATAACATTCACAAACCATACCAATAGCAATCGCTTCACCATGTGTAAGGTTTTCTTTATCTTCAGATTCTAAGTAAAAAGATTCGATTGCATGCCCCAAAGTATGTCCAAAATTTAAAATTTTGCGCAAGTTCTTTTCTTTAGGATCTTGTAAAACTACCTCATTTTTAATTTCAACAGATCTAAAAATTAAGTCGCTAATCTCTAAATTTTTATTGTCTTTTATTTCATTAAAAAGATGGATGTCATAAGTCAGCCCATATTTAATAATTTCTGCTGTACCCGATTTTATTTCTCTTGGTGCAACTGTGGTTAAATAATCAACATCAACTATAACCATTTCAGGATTAGCAAACAGACCAATTTGGTTTTTTAAAACCCCTAAATCTACACCTGTTTTTCCGCCAACAGAAGCATCAACCATAGACAAAAGGGTAGTGGGTATGTTAACAAAATCAATTCCACGTTTAAAACAAGAAGCTACAAAACCACCTAAATCTGTAATAACACCACCACCTAAAGTAATTAGTAAGCTTTTACGATCTCCACCCAATGCTGTAATTGCATTCCAAACACCAATACAGGTTTCTAAATTTTTATTGATTTCTCCAGATTCAATTTCTATAAGTTCAATCGTTTTGTCGGTTTTTAAATTCGGTATAAATTTAGGATAACATTGCGCTAACGTATTTTCATCAACCAAAATAAAGATAGTTGAGTAATTATTTTTATCGATTAAATTAGAGAGCGCTGTATAGCTTTCTTTTTGAAAATGAACAGGATAAGAAACTGCTTGAATGGTTTTCATTTGTATTATTATTGATTGTGCAAATTAAAAACAAATTCTATAATAATTGCTATTCTAATGGTATATTTGTATCTACTAAAACGATGTAGTATGAAACTTTTTGACAATACTGAAGTGGCCTTTGCATTAAAATCAGATTCGCAATTAGAAAGAGCCTATTTTTTGTTTAGAATGATACAGAATCAACCTATGGTTAAAATAGGTAGTGCTGTAACTAATTTTGCATTAAAAGCACATTTACCCATAGAAGGTTTAATTCGTTCTACTGTTTTTGATCATTTTTGTGGTGGTGTAACAGAAAATGATTGTATGCCTATTATAGATAATATGTACAATAATGGCAATGTACACAGTGTTTTAGATTATTCTGTAGAAGGTAAAGAGGAAGAGGCAAGTTTTGATGGTGCATTAGAAAAAATTCTTAAAATTATTGATTTTTGCGAAGAAAAAAAATCCATTCCTTATGCAGTTTTTAAACCTACAGGTTTTGGCAGGTTTGCATTGTATCAAAAATTATCTGAAGGAAAAACTTTAGATAATGAAGAACAAGAAGAGTGGAATAGAGTAGTGGCTCGTTTTCAGAAAGTTTGTAAAGTTGCCCATCAAAAAGATGTTCCTTTATTAATTGATGGTGAAGAAAGTTGGATGCAAAAAGCTGCAGATGATTTAATTGAAGAACTAATGGAAACCTACAATAAAGACAAAGCTATTGTTTTTAATACATTACAAATGTATAGACATGATAGAATGGATTATTTAAAGGGTTTGCATCAAAAAGCTAAAGAAAAAGGATTTCATATAGGTATGAAAGTAGTTAGAGGTGCTTATATGGAAAAAGAACGAGAAAGAGCAGAAGCAAAAGGTTATCCATCACCAATATGTAAAGATAAAAACGCTACAGATAAAAATTATGATGCTGCTATTACTTATATGATAGAACACCCAAATATGGCACTATTTGTAGGTACGCATAATGAAGAAAGCTCTTATTTGGCAATGGAATTGGCAAAAAAACGTGGAGTTCATGAAAATGATAATCGTTTGTGGTTTGGCCAATTATTTGGTATGAGCGATCATATTAGTTACAATTTGGCAAACCAAGGCTACAATGTAGCAAAATATTTACCTTTTGGTCCTGTTAGAGATGTTATGCCGTATTTAATTCGCAGAGCAGAAGAAAACACATCTGTAGAAGGGCAAACTAGTAGAGAATTAAATCTCTTAAAAACCGAGCGTAAACGTAGAAAATTATAATGAAAACAGTTGATGAGATTAAAGAATTATTGCAAAGAAATAAATTGAGATTGTATCAAGAACTGTCTCAAAGTAAAGAGGCAATGCAATTAATACGCAAGTCTACGCACTCAAAATTATCTGAAGAAGAGAAAGAAAAAGTAAAAGAACAGTTATTAGATATTTGTAAGTCTATACCTGCTTTGGCTGTTTTTTTATTGCCTGGTGGTGCATTACTACTTCCACTTTTAATTAAGCTAATTCCAGATATTTTACCATCTTCCTTTAGAGAAGATCCTCCTAAACCTTAATTTTTTCTAGGTGTATTCTCAGAATTTGTTTTATTTGATGTTGATCTAAAGAAACCTTTTTTTAATAGGTATATATCATATTAAAATATATAAATAAAAAGAGACTGTCTGAAAAGTTTTAAAGCCTGTCAATTTAGTTTTATGGAGAAATCTAATTCATTGAATTTAATTGAATAGATTTTTCGACTCCATGGCATTTGGTTATAAATGACATAATTTAGTACTTTTAAAACAGTCTCTTCTTAAAATATCAATACCTATTACATAGTAATATAATGGGTTTATTTATTTCAAACTTCCAGTCATTTCTTCTGGTTTTACCCAAGCATCATATTCTTCTGGAGTTACATAACCCAAACGCACAGCTTCTTCTTTTAAAGTTGTACCATTTTCATGAGCCGTATTTGCAATTTCTGCAGCTTTGTAATAGCCTATTTTTGTATTTAAGGCAGTAACTAACATTAATGAATTATTGACTAACTCTTTTATTCTAGAATGATTTGGTGTTATACCAGCAGCACAATTTTCATCAAAAGAAACACAAGCATCGCCAATTAGTTGTGCAGATTGTAATACGTTTGCAGCCATCATTGGTTTAAAAACGTTTAGCTCATAATGTCCTTGAGTACCCCCAATAGTTACAGCAACATCATTACCCATAACTTGCGCACAAACCATGGTCATGGCTTCAGCTTGAGTAGGATTTACTTTTCCTGGCATAATAGATGAACCTGGTTCATTTGCAGGAATAATAATTTCTCCTATTCCAGATCTTGGGCCAGAAGCCATTAATCTGATATCGTTAGCAATTTTGTTTAAAGAAACCGCAATTTGTTTTAAAGCACCATGCGTTTCTACCAAAGCATCGTGAGCCGCTAAAGCTTCGAATTTATTTTCGGCAGTAATAAATGGCATTCCTGTAAATTTGGCAATGTATTTTGCAACTAAAACATCATAACCAGTAGGAGTGTTTAGTCCAGTACCTACAGCAGTTCCACCCAATGCTAATTGAGATAAATGTTCTAACGTATTTTTTAATGCTTTTAACCCAAAGTTTAATTGTGCTACATAACCAGAAAACTCTTGTCCTAAGGTTAAAGGAGTAGCATCCATTAAATGTGTACGTCCAATTTTTACAACATCAGCAAATGCCTCTGATTTTGTTTTTAAAGTATCTCTTAATTGCTCAATGCCAGGAATAGTAGTTTCAACGATTTTTTTGTAGACAGCTATATGCATACCTGTAGGAAAAGTATCGTTTGATGATTGCGATTTGTTTACATCATCATTAGGTTGAATGGTTTTCTCGCCTTCACCAATAATTTTTCCAGCAATTTCGTGTGCTCTATTTGCAATTACTTCGTTCACATTCATGTTAGATTGTGTACCAGAACCCGTTTGCCAAATTACTAAAGGAAATTGGTCATTGTGTTTGCCTTCTAAAATTTCATCACAAACTTGTGCAATTAAGTCTCTTTTTTCTAATGACAAAACTTCTAATTCACAATTGGTAAATGCAGCTGCTTTTTTAAGATATGCAAAGCCATAAACTACTTCTAAAGGCATAGAAGCTGGTGCACCAATTTTAAAGTTATTTCTAGAACGTTCTGTTTGTGCCCCCCAATATTTATCTGCTGGCACATTAACCTTACCCATGGTGTCTTTTTCTACTCTATATTTTGTCATTTTTACTATAAATTTTAGATGAAACAAATTTACAAAAAACAATTAGCAGTTAAAGTTGATAAATGTCATTTTTAAAAGCTAAAAAAAAGTTTTTTTGATATGAATTTTTAAAAATAAATATTATTTTTGCTTAAAATAATTTTCAAAACGCACAGATGTTAGATTTTTCACAATTTTCAGGACTAGTTTTATTTATGTTTATTTTTACAGCCGGTTTTTGGTTGTTGATTTTCTTATTAACATTCGTAGTACCTTATTGGATTGGTGGTACCATTTTGGAAAACTTAAAATTAAAGAAAGAGGCTAAAGAAGCTGCTGAAGGTAAATAACTTTTACTTTTATAACCTATTAAAAAACTCGTAAAGTGTATTACTTTACGAGTTTTTTTTATGAGTTTAAGATTGCGTTAGGGATTGAAATGGAAATCCTTTTGTGAAGCATGAGCAAAAGATTGTAATGTAAAGCCCGCTCGAACGCCCAGAAAATTATCCTTCAAACTCTTCACCACCACCATCATAATCTCTATTGCCTCGTTCTCTTTTTTTCTTTTGATTAAAACGATATACAAAGCTAACTCTTATTTGACGCTCTCTCCATTGAAATTCACTGTATTGTTCTGAAAAATCTGGTATTATTGTTGTTCGTTCACTTCTACGTCCATTAAAAACATCGCTAATATTTAAACTTAAAGAAGCTTTTTCGTTAAAAAAATCTTTACTAGCTGCAATGTTCATTGTAAAAATTCCATTTCTTTGAGATATGGCACTTTGAGATGCGCCTCTGTAATTAGAGTTGATTTGTAAATCAGTTTTACCTGGAAGTGTTATTTTTTGATTTATACGTAAGGAAAATGCTGTGTTTTGAAAATCAAAATTTTGAGTTTTATTAGTAACAGGGTTTGTGTAGTCTCCATCTGTAGTAACATTAAACAAATTAAAATCACTGTTGATGTTCCAAACTTTAAAAGGTCTATAGTTTAACGTAAATTCAAAACCTACTCTTTCTTCTGTTGATAAGTTTACCGGAAATCTTCTTGTAATTGGATCACCATTATCTGTGGTTTCCCCTGTATCTTCCTGAATTCTTTCCCAACTATCATTACTTATATTATAATAAATTGAGGTGCTTAACGTAAATTTTTCCCATCGTTTTAAATATCCTAAATCAACAGCATCAGTAAATACCGGATTTAAATCTACATTACCCGTATAAATATTTGCTTCACTAGATCTGCTAGGAAAAGGGTTTAAGCTTCTTCCTCTAGGTCTTCGAACTCTTCTATTATATCCTAAGGTCATATTTTCGCCATCCTTAAATTCAAAACCTAAATTTAAAGTAGGAAATAAATTGCCATAAGTACTCTTTTTAGGAACGCTAACATTAGCTTGATCAATTTCTACAGATGTATATTCATAACGTAAACCAGCTAAAAGAGATATATTATTAAATTTCTGACCATATTGAAAGTAGGCTGCGTTTACAAATTCTTTATAATTGAAGTTATTGTCTAAAAGAACTTCTGTAGGTATATTGTTTTTAAAATCTGTTTGTTCTAAGAAGAAACTATTAAAAATGTCTCTATAATTTCCTCTATATCCTGCTTCATATTGTATCGTTTCTCCAACAGGATGTACATAATCAATTTGTAGTAAAGCTCTATCTTCATTTTGACTTTCGATAACTTCTTCAATTTCATCAGTAAAATTGGCTATAACATCAACCTCTGGTATAAAGTTTATTTTATCTTCTACTTCTGTCGAGTACTGTAAGTTTACAGATAATCTTTTTCCAGAATCATCAAAAGTATTCACATAATCTAAGGTGTACTGTATTCTTTCTTCATCTTCTGATTCGTCTTCTGTTCTTTTAGTAGCTTGTTTTATGTTTCCATTAGGTTCAAATCTATCAATAACATTTGTATTTACATCATCATCATTACCACCATTAAAAATTATATTACCAATAATACTAGAATTTTTTGTTAGGTAATATTCAGCACCAAAGCTTGTAAATATTGACCTTCCTAATCTATCAAATTTTCTTGTTTCTATAATTCTATCTATATTTTCTGATGTTGGATTGACATATTTTGTATCGTAATAAGAGTTACCTGGGGTTTCATTATATCTAAAACCTGTGTTTGTAAAGAGGTTCCATTTTTTTGTTCTCCAATTCGCATTAAATGCTGTACCAACTCTAGCAGGATATCCTAAATCTAATTGAAGAGAGCCGTTAAAACCAGTTAGTTTGTTTTTTCTTAATATGATATTTAAAATACCAGCTGTACCTTCTGCATCATATCTTGCTGAAGGAGAGGTAATAACCTCTACTTTCTCAATAGCTTCTGCTGGTATTTGTCTTAACGCTTCTGCACCATTTAAACCTACTAAAGCACTTGGTCGTCCATCAATTAAAATAGTAACGTTTTCATTGCCTCGCAAACTTACAGCACCTTCAACATCTACTTGTACAGAAGGTACATTGCCCAAAACATCACTTGCGTTTCCTCCACGAATAGATAAATCTTTACCAATATTAAATACTTTTTTGTCTAAACGTATGTCAACAGTAGTTTTTTCTGCGATGATAACCACTTCTTCTAACGAACTTGTGTCTTCCGATAATTTTATGGTACCTAAATTTAAGTTGGAATTTATTACCTTTTTTGGAAATTTTTTAGAATTAAAAGAAATAAACTCAATGCTTATTTCGTAAGTTCCTTTTTGTGTTTTGATGTTAAAATTACCTTCAATGTCTGTAATACCTCCAGAAATTTTTTGAGTTGCTACATCTTTTAAAACAATGGTAGCATATTCTAAAGGTTGATTAGAGTTGGAATCTACAACTTTACCTGTAATAGCTACTTGATTTGAGTTTTTTTGTTTTTGAGAAAATAATGAGCCTCCTAATAATAAAGAAAACAATAAAATAGTAATTTTTTTAGTCAAAACGAGTTGATTTTTTTGTTTAGACTGCAAATTTCTATTTAAGTTTAGTTTAAATCAGTTAAAAAAAAGTTAAACAAAAATTAAAAAAAATATTTTATAAAATTTCTAGAATATTAGATGGTGGCCTACCAATAATAGCTTTGTTTTTATAGATAACAATTGGACGCTCAATTAGTTTAGGATTTACAATCATTGCTTTTATAATTTCAGCGTCAGATAACGTTTTTCCTTTGTAATTTTCTTTCCAAATTTTTTCTGTTTTTCGAACCAATTGAATAGGAGTTATCTCTAATAAATTAATAATTTCTGTTAACTCAGCTTCACTTGGCACAGTTTCTAAATATTTAATGATCTCGAATTCTTTACCGGAATTTTCCAATAATTGCAATCCTTCTCTAGATTTTCTACATCTTGGATTGTGATATATTTTTATCATTTTTTTTTAATTTTTAAATTTGGGTGTCTGATAAAGTTGAATTGAAAATAGTTATCAATTTAACCAACAACCAACAACCAACAACCAACAACCAACAACCAACAACCAACAACTAACCACTCTTTTGCCCATTCAACATCAAATACGCTTTTAAAAAGGCATTGATATTTCCGTCCATTACAGCATCTACATTTCCTGTTTCGTGAGCAGTTCTAACATCTTTTACCAATTTATAAGGATGCATTACATAATTTCTTATTTGACTTCCCCATTCGTTTTTCATTTTATTGGCTTCAATGTCATCTCTGGCAGCTTGTTGTTTTTTCAATTCAATTTCATACAATTGCGATTTTAGCATTTGCATGGCTGTAGCTCTATTATCGTGTTGCGAGCGCGAATTAGAACACTGAATCTGAATGCCTGTAGGTTTATGTGTTAGCTGCACTTTGGTTTCAACTTTGTTTACATTTTGTCCACCTGCACCACTAGAACGTGCTGTTGTAATTTCTATATCAGCAGGATTTATATCCACATCAATAGAATCATCAGCAACAGGATACACATAAACCGAAGCAAAACTTGTATGACGTTTTGCATTACTATCAAAAGGAGAAATTCTTACCAATCTGTGCACACCATTTTCACCTTTTAACCATCCAAAAGCGTAATCGCCATCAACTTCAAAAGTAACGGTTTTAATTCCTGCAGCATCTCCAGCTTGATAATTGAGTGTTTTTAACTTATAACCCTGTTTTTCAGACCACATGGTGTACATTCTAAACAGCATTTCTGCCCAGTCACAGCTTTCTGTACCTCCAGCTCCTGCTGTAATTTGAATGGTTGCAGAAAGGGAATCTCCTTCATCAGACAACATGTTTTTAAACTCAATATCTTCTAAAAAAGTACTCACTTTTTCAAATTGTGCTGTAATTTCAGATTCTTCAACTTCACCTTCTTTAAAGAATTCATAAAGTACGTTTACATCTTCATTTAAAGTAATGGCTTTATGGTAATCTTCTACCCATTTTTTTTTGAACCGTAATTCTTTCATCACCTTTTCTGCTTCTTTCGGATCGTTCCAAAAGTCAGGATTGGCTGTTTTTTCTTCTTCATTTGCAATTTCAATCAGTTTTTTATCGATTTCTAAATATGTTTTTAGTTTATCGATTCTAGTTGAAATATCTTTAAGTTGGTCTTGTGTAATCATAAGCTTCACAAAAATAAATGAATTTTTAAGATTTATGGTTTTAAAAGCTGATAGTTATTTTATAGATTTATAGAAAATATTTTACAATGAAAAAATTACTACTTCTTTTCTTATTTTTAGCTATCAATTTTAATGGGTTTTCTCAATTTTTTATCGAAAAATCTGGCAAAAATTTACAAAAAGGAATTACAAAATACGAGGGCTATTTTACTTTTTATTATGATGAAAATTCAGATAAACTCTTTCTACAAATAGATCAATTAGATGACGAATTTTTATATGTACGTTCGCTATCAGAAGGAATTGGATCTAATGATATTGGTTTAGATAGAGGGCAATTAGGAGGTGGAGTAGTAGTATATTTTAAAAAAGCTGGAAATAAGATTTTAATAGTGCAACCTAACCAAGATTTTAGAGCCATTACTGACAATTTAGAAGAAAAAAACTCGGTAAAAGAAGCTTTTGCAAAATCAGTTTTACACGGATTTGTAGTTAAAGAAACCAAAAAAGGAAGTTATTTGGTAGATGCAACCTCCTTTTTTATGAGAGATGCACATGGAGTAGCATCAAGATTAGCAAGACAAAAAGAAGGGAATTACAGTTTAGATAAAAGCAGAAGTGCATTTAATTTAAGCCGTACAAAAGCTTTTCCAAAAAATGTGGAATTTGATGTTATGCTTACTTTTAAAGGTACTCCAAAAGGAAGAAATATTAGAAGTGTTGTGCCAGATGCTAGTGCAGTTACTGTAAATCAGCATCATTCTTTTGTAGAATTACCAGACAATAATTACAAACCAAGAAAATACGATCCACGTTCTGGTTCTTGGCAAATGAGCTATTTAGATTATTCTACGCCCGTAAATGAATCGATTACAAAACGATTTATTTATCGTCATCGATTAGAAAAAAAGAATCCAGAAGCTGCTATTTCAGAAGCAGTAGAGCCCATTATTTATTATTTAGATAGAGGTACTCCAGAACCTGTAAGATCTGCTTTATTAGATGGTGGACGTTGGTGGAATCAAGCCTTTGAAGCTGCAGGATATAAAGATGCTTTTCAATTTAAAATGTTGCCAAAAGACGCAGATATGTTAGATGTGCGTTATAATGTGGTGCAATGGGTGCACAGATCTACTCGTGGTTGGAGTTATGGTTCAAACATATCAGACCCAAGAACTGGAGAAATTATTAAAGGACATGTTAGTTTAGGAAGTTTAAGAATTCGCCAAGATTTTTTAATTGCACAAGCGTTGCAAGCACCTTATACTACTAATAATACAGATGATGATTTTGCATTACAAATGGCAATTGCCAGAATAAGACAATTAGCGGCTCACGAAATTGGGCATACATTAGGATTCTCACATAACTTTTCTGCTAGTACAAATGGTAGAACTTCTGTAATGGATTATCCACATCCAAAATTTACTTTAAAAGATGGTAAAATTGATTTTTCTAATGCTTATGATGATAAAATTGGGGCTTGGGATAAAGTAACAGTTGCTTATTCATATCAAGATTTTACAGAAGAAACAAATGTAGATGAAGCTTTAAATAAAATTTTAGAAGAAGCTTACGCAAGCGGATTAAAATATTTATCGGATGCTGATGCAAGACCACAAAGTAGTGCAAGTGCAACAGCGCATTTATGGGATAATGGAGGGAATATTCATGATGAATTATATAATTTGTTAAAAGTGAGAAAAACAGCAATTGCTAATTTTTCTACGGATAATATTAAAACAGGTCAACCTTATTCTGTTTTAGAAGATGTTTTTGTTCCGCTTTATTTTTTACATCGTTTTCAAACGGAAGCCACAACAAAATTGATTGGAGGTTTAGACTATAGTTATGCTGTAAAAGGAGGAAATCAAACAGTGGTAAAAAGAGTTTCTGGAACTACAGAAAGAATTGCTTTGCAAGCCGTTTTAAGAACGTTGGCTGTTGATGAAATAGCAATTCCTAAAGAAAAGCTAGCTTTGTTTCCACCAAGAGCCATAGGTTATGGTAGAACTCGTGAATCTTTTAAAAGTAAATTAGGTGCTGCTTTTGATGCTTTTTCTGCGGTTGAAACAGCTTCTGAAATGACGTTGAATTTATTGTTAAATCCACAAAGAATGTCACGATTAATTGCATATAAAAGCTTAGATAAAAAACAATTGGGTTTAGAAGAACTGATTGATGAATTGGTTACTAAAACTGTTAAAAAAAGTCATAAAGATGGGTATTATCAAGAATTACAAAATGTTATTAATACCAAGGTTTTAGAGCAGTTGTTTTATTTGGGTGCCTATAAAAATCAGTACAAACAAGTAAACGCTATTGTAATGTTTAAGTTAGACGAAATACAATCAATCTTAAAAAATAAAAAATCAGAGGGAGTTCAGAAAATATATGATGCTGCTATGATAAAAATGATTGACGGGTTTTTGAAAAATCCAACTTCATTTAAAAAGCAAAATGCACCACAAATTCCTGATGGTTCACCAATTGGGAGTGATTATTAATTAAGAGTATAATGTAAATAAAATAGTATTACTTAATATATAAAATCAACATTAAAAAAGCATTAATTACGCTGCAATATAGTTGCTTGTTTAAATATTTATTTCAGCAAATAAAAACGAATAGAGAACCTGTAAAGATTATTACACGTAAGCTGAGTCTGTAGTGAATTATTGAACTGTAAAAGAGGTTTCTTCAAAAACAGGAGTTCCATCATTTAAAATACCTTGAAATGTAATGGTATATTTACCAGGAATATCTGAGGTGTAAAATGAAAACAAGTTGGATTCATTTTTTTTATGTGTATCCCAGTACAATTGTGTTCTTAAATCCGGAATTCTATGGTTGCTGTTTTTTTCATAATCGGGTTTAAACCATTTTTTTGATGGTAAAGGTTTTAAGAGTTTAAAACTTGAACTTGTATAAGGACTATAATTTTTTTCTTTAGTGACAATATTCAGAATTCCTTGGTAAGTGATTGCACCATACTTGTATTTTTCTCTAACCACATCTATAGAAGCAATTTCAAGTGCGTCAAAATCCATAAATTTAGTGTGGTTGTTTAAGATGTAGCCATCAACAATTAAAAGCGTTTTTAAATTGGTATTCGTAATTAAATTGGCGTCTCTAACATGAAAAGCATAAGTGTCTTCTTTTTCAGAAATCCAAACGTTCTGTAAAATTTCTACAGCAACTTCTTTTATTGTTTTAAAACGGGTATAATCGTCTAATAAATAATGTTCTTTTGTGGTATTATTTTCAAAAACAAAGGTGTTTATTTTTGCGGAGGCCATTTCGGTTTTTTTGGCTTCAGCAAAAGCATTTTCGATTTGAATATTTTTATTCTGTGTTTTTATGTAATTTCTTAAAGGTTCAGTTAAATACAGTTCTTTAAAATTAGAAAAACTTTTTTGAGATTTTGTTTGATTATCTAAGGTAATTTTATATCCTTTTTCATTTAAAACCTCTAAAATTACCTGATCTGCACTATAAGATTGGTTTATTGTAAAAAAGAATTTACCTTTTTTATTGGTTTTTATAATTTTAGATATTTTGTTTTGTCCTATAAAAGAAACTCCGATTGCAATATTTTCTAAATTTTTATTTTTTGAAGTGCTAATAGTACCTGTAAACAATTCGCCCCTTAATTCTGGTAAATGATTATTAGGTTTAAATGAGGTTTTGTTTTGATAATTGTTAAAAATTGAGGTAATACGTTTTTTGGGAATAAAGTTAAAGTTATTTGCTTTTTGTACAGATACTGAAACCGTTTTAATAAGGTTTTGATTGTATTGTACTGTAACTTTTTCTCTTGTTGCGTAATCGTTTTTATTTGTTTTAATTTTAAGAATGGATGCCTTTTTGTTATCAGAAGCAATAATTATGTTTTTATGTAAAGAGTCTTCTTGTTGTAATTTATTTGCAAAAGGATTTATAATAAATACATCTTCTTCAAATACATCATTTTCATTTTTCATCCATTGTGTATAAGCAATCAGCTTATAACCACCTGTTTTAAGTGAAGTATTTATAAAAAAATTGCCACTACCTTCACCCTTATTAAGGTTTATTTTTTGAATTAAAACACTTTGATTGTTATTGTTAATCAATTCAATATACCCCACTTTACTTAAAGTGCTTAAATTATATTTTTGATTTTTAAAACAAAATATTTTGTACAGAATTTGCTCTCCACTTACAAAGATATTTTTGTTTACTGCTGCAAATATTTTTTCTTTAGGAAAAGTTGAAACGTCTTTTACGTTCACTTTTTGTGAAAATCCTATTTTTGATAATAGGCAAAACAGGCTTAAAATAAATAATTTTTTAGTCATAGTTTTCTAATCAATCCAAAATTCTGGTTTTACATTACTACCTAATACTGTACAATCTCCACAAACGCTAGGCACCATTAAATAAGGACCTTCAAGAGCAGACTGACCTAAATTGTTTTCGCTGTAATAGGTATAACTACCTCTGTTTATTAAATCTACAAGAGGTGAAGATTGTGAAAAAGAATCATACAAAATAGGAGCTGCAAAATCACAATCGTAAGGATATTCGAAAGTTTTATCAGGAAAAACATCTGCAAAATTAAAGAATAGCCTTTTTTCTGAAACTGTAGATACTTGAAAGAAACCAATGGTTTTTTCGTTTTCATTATTGTTTGAGCTAATATTACCTGAAATAAAACCAGGTTGAGATTGCGCAAAAACATTATCTGAACTAGATAATCTTTTTAGAGTGTTAAAATAATTATATGCAGATGGTGTAATAACAAATTGTTTTACCAAAATACTGTAACGTTCTGCAATTTTAAAATTGGTATCTAACATAAAATTTACAGGAAAAATCACGCTGTTTTCTTCTAAAGATGCAGTTTCTGCCACTAAAATATCTGTAGAATTTAGTGTTTTGTAACAATTTTTATTTTCTATGGTTTTTTCTACTACAGCAACACGATAAGGAAAACTGTTAGAAATAACCATTAATTCTTTATCTGACCAAAAAGGAGGTGTAATTTTATAAGTTTCTTCAAACGTGTATCTGTAATATTTGGCAGATTCGTTTGTGCTACTGCTTTCTACATATATTGCTACACCATCTAATCCGTCTGTAGAAGCTTCAATATTAGTGCTTAGGCAATTTATTTGAGAGGTAGCTGTTAACGTTTCTGGTGTTGAGCTGTAAGTGTTGCCATCTTTTGTTGTAATGTTTAAGGTATATGTATTGTTGTTTGTAGCTTGAAAAGCAATAGAAGATTCGTATTGCCCATTAGAAACCTCAGTAAAAGTGTAAATAGTACCATTGCTATTTGAAATAGTTACAGTTGCACCTGTTTCATTTTTTATGCTATCATCATTTAATTGAAATGTTCGAGATAATTGAACATGATGTTTTTTTAATTGATTGGTAATACTGGCTTCTACTACCAATAAATTATCAAAAGACAGATTTTCAATTTCTATGGGCTCTACACAACTAAAAATGATTAAAAAGAATAGTGCTTTAGTAAAATATGATTTTATAAATGTCATCTTTTTAAAATTTAAAATTATAAGTAATAGTAGGAATAGGAGTAGAGAATATTGAACTCTGATATGCATTAACACCACCATCTTCTGAAACAAAAAATACAGCAAAAGGATTGTTTCGTCCTAAAACATTATATACTGAAATGTTCCAAAAACTATGTGCTAGTTTTTTAACTTTATGGTTTCCTTCTATATTTAGTCCAATATCTAACCTGTAATAATCTGGAATTCTAAATTTATTTCTATCACTATACAATACAAATTCATTGCCCTCAAAAATATATTTTCCTGTAGGATATGTAATGGGTCTA
This sequence comes from Polaribacter sp. R77954, assembly GCF_044595335.1. GTDB lineage: Bacteria > Bacteroidota > Bacteroidia > Flavobacteriales > Flavobacteriaceae > Polaribacter. Next base: position 882,641 of record NZ_CP138992.1, on the reverse strand, counting down.
CCAGTTTGGTAAGTAAAATTACTAGACAAACTGAATCTTTTTGTAAGTTTATAGTTTAAAATAACATCGATGTTGTGTGGTTTATCAAAATTGGTAGGAAAAAACTCACCATTATTAACTTTATCTTCATTAAAAGGACTATCAAGTTTTATAAAAGATCTCGCATAACTATACCCAAACCATCCATTTAGTTTCCCTGTATTTTTTTTGGCTAAAAACTCAATTCCGTAAGATTTTCCAGGACCTTGTAATACTTGAGTTTCAATACGTTCATTTAATAAAAAATTAGCACCTGTTTTATAATCTAGTACGTTTTTATAGTCTTTATAATAGCCTTCTACACTCAGTTCATATTCATTAACATTAAAGTTTTTAAATATTCCTAAAGATGCTTGTATGGCTTCTTGGGGTTTAATGTTGTTGTCAGACAATTTCCAAGCATCTGTAGGTGATGCTGTGGTATTATTGCTTAATCTATGAATAAATTGAAAAGCTTTATTAAAGCTAGCTTTTAAAGACAACTCAGGATTTAAAAAATATCTAGTAGAAAAACGGTATTCTAAACCATTATAGGTTTTAAAAACTTCATTATTGTTAAATGCTTCTGTACGTTCTAAATTAGCATCTGTAATTGAAGCGTTTTCTTGGTAATAACGCTGTGTTGATGCACCTAAGCCTAAATAAACAGAGTATCTAAAACCTAAGTTAAAAGAAAGTTTTTTATTTACATCATATATATCAGATATAAAAACGGCACTTTCTAAACCTCTTTCATCATCTACAGAAAGTGGATTTACTATTGAATTATCATCTAAAGGAGTAATGCTTCCTGGAGCAATGTTGTATAGTTTAGAAGAAATACCATAATCAAAAGTATGTTGTTTAGAATGTGCATATTTCATTTTTAGTTTAGCACTAACTTCATCAATATTGTATTTTAAATCAAAATTATTATTTCCTTCACTATCATATTTAATATTAAACGCATAATTACTGGTAGATAATATTAAGTTACCGTGATTTTTATCGTTAAATTTATGATTCCAATTAATAGCAGCTAAGGTATTGCCATAAGTATTTGTGGTATCTGATGCTATTCTAAAATTATCATTACTGTGATATCCTGTAATTCTTATAGCATTTTTTTCATCAAATTTATGATTGTATTTTGCAATAACATCGTAAAAAGAAGCGCTACTGTTGTTTAAGGATTTGTCATTGAGTGATTTTAAAATCCAATTAGAGTAAGTACTTCTAAACCCCACTAATAAGCCAGATTTTTCTTTAATTACAGGTATTTCTAGGCTTATGTTACTGGTAACAACACCAATAGAAGCTTCTCCTTTAAATTTATCTACAGTTGCATCTTTTGTTTTTATGTCAAAAACAGATGAAATTCTACCACCATATTCTGCAGGTATATTTCCTTTATACACTTTTAAATCGCTAGTAGTAAATGGGTTAATGGCCGAAAACAGGCCTAAAAAGTGTGCAGGATTGTACATTACACTTTCATCAAGTAAAAATAAATTTTGATCTACTTTTCCACCTCTAACATTAACACCTTCTGCACCTTCTCCAGCAGATTTAATACCTGGTAATGTTGTTGCCACTTTTAAAATATCTCGTTCTCCTAAAACTTGTGGAATATTTTTAATTTCAGCAATATTTATTTGAGTAATTCCTGCAACAACCTCTTTAACGTTGTTTTCTTTTTTGGTTTTAATAATAAGTTCATCAAGCATCTCAGCTTCTTCACTCACTTTTAAATTTAAAGTACCATTTCCATAAATTATTATGTCTTTTTCAACTGTTTCAAAACCCATTAAAAGGGTTTTAATAACATGAGAGCCGTAAGCTAAACTCATTTTAAAATATCCATTATAATCAGTAGTGGAAGTAATATTATCTTTAGGTTCTAAAACCACTAGCCCTTCTATAGGTTTACCTGTTTCTTTATTTATAATTGTTCCAGAAAGGGTATGTTTTTTATCTCTAGAAGATGCAGATTCTTTTCCTATAATAGTAGGTTTTGCGTTATTGGAATTATTATCAATATAAACAGGAGTATAACTGTTTTGTTCGTTTTTAGTTGCTTTAGTTTCATAGATACTTTTATGAATCAGTTTCCCTTTGGTTAAGATAATTTTTTTATTGTCTATGACCTTAAAATTTATTTGAGTACCTCTAAAAAGTGTGTTTAAGATATCTTGTATGGAAGCATCTTTAAAATTTACTGAGATTTTTTTAGGATCAAGCCAATCTTCTATAAAATAGAACGTAAAGTTGGTCTGCTTTTCTAAAGTGATTAAAATTTCTTTAGGGGTTAAATTTTTGAATTCAATACTAACTTTATTATCTTGAGCAAAAAAAATTGATGGTGTCGCTAAAAGCAAAAAAATAATAATTTTCTTCATCATTTTTATAACTTATTTAGGAGTTTTAATTTCTTTATCCAACAAAATGATTAGCTTTTTGTAAAATTGATCTAAATCTTTTTTGAGTAAAGATTTATTAGTTTTATAAAACTTTTTTACATCACTTTTATAGGTAGGAAAAATTTTAATGATATCTTTTTTAGAACTTACACTAAAAAGTTTAGATTGATAATCTAAATAATACTTATTATCATCACTAAACTTATAATATATATAAGATTCGTTTAACTTTTTAACTTTATTTTTATTGTGTTTTTTATAAAATTGTAAAGGCTTAACATCAGAGATTACTGCTACATACCCTAAAATACTATGATTTATAAAATGGCAATTATGTAAGGTAAAATTGCTAACTAAATTACTTTCTAAAACAATAGTTTGATTGTCTATTCTTACTAATAAAGCATCTTGGGCCACGTTATATTTTACAGAAACATTAAAAAAAGTTTGTTGCTGATAATTGATTTTACCCAAATAAAATTGTTTGGATTTAAAATATTGATGATCGTTATCAAGTGATTTATACTTTTCTGTATGAATAGCACCATAACTGATATCTGTATTCGAAGCGCCTACAGTTTTATCAAAAAGTGTGTATAGAGTTTGTTCACTAGAATCGGTTTGTGAAAAAGTAGATAGTGTAAAAAACAGTATCAGTGCAATTATTTTTATCATTTATTGGGTTGAATAATGGTTTAAATGTATAAAAAAAACAATAACTATTTAGTTGCAATAAGTGCTATTTTATTATTTAACATTTCAGTTATTTTATGCTTAAAATGTTACCCATTAAAGTGTGAATTCCTTATTTTTAAAGCTATTTTTTATTTAATTCGTAAAATCATTTAAAATGATGAGATGTGTTATTTTTGATAATCAACAATATTTTTATAAACTATAGCAATTATTCAAAAAAATAAGCTACTGGTATTTCTATAACTTGACACAACCCTAAATTTTATAAAGTTGCAATTATAAAATGCATAATTAAATTGAGTCTTATATAAGTTTTTTTAGCACAGATCCTTTCAAAAATTATTGAAAAAAAAGTTTGTTTTGTTTGGAAGGATTTTGTGAAGCAAATAGTTAGTTGAAAAACCTAATATTTGGATTGTAATTTCAGCATCTTACTAAAAACAAAAACAAAAACAATAACCAATAAATAATGATTGTTTTAATATACAACTTGTATTAATTGAAAATGACGTCTACTATTAAACATTTTTTAGCTAGAAAACTCTTAAGAAGAAATTAGCAACGCTTAAAAAACCGAAATTAAATAAAAAAAGCCCCAAAGTATAACCTTGGAGCTTTTAAACTGAAACAAACTACTGACTATTTTTAAACCCTTTTAATATTTAATAATTTATTAGTAGATTTTAAATAGCTATTGTATATAAATTTATACTGTATTAACTCTTTAAAACCATAAGAACCCTGGTTGTTATCTGTAATTAGCTTATCTCCATTTTGAATCTCTGTCCATAAATTATTGGTAATTTTTGTGTGATTTGCGATAACAGTATCATTATAATTGGGTAGTAAAATGTGCCCAGAACTTAATTGACTAGACGTACCAGAAACTCTATCAACAATATATATATTGGCTCTAATTTCAGAAAAACCTCGATATTTTTTTATAATTTCTGTATCTACATAAAACATTACTTTATCAGAGGGTCTACAACCCATTTCTTGTTTATTTAGTAGTGCAATAATATCTACTTTTTCTAAATTTAGTTTAGCCGTTAAGTTTTTGTTTTTTTTAAAATTCACAAATGAAAATACAGCTAATAAGAGTATACTAAGTATAACTATTTTTTTTATTAATTTCATATACAGTGTTTTATGTGTTAGAGTGTTGTTGTAAAATTAAATAATATTTACAGTTTTGTACAAAAAGCACGATTACAACGCATAAAGTTTAGACCAATACATAAATAGTTTCGCTAAGTAAATCTATAAGAAAAATAAGGACGATTAAATACTAAAAAGTATAGTTCAATGTTTATATAAAATAGAATAAAAAGATACCTTTTTACTTAAAATGATAGTTAACGATGCAGCATTTATGATTCATCAAAAAAATTAATGCATCGAAAATTTTATCAAAAATCTTAGGCTTTTTCTAATCAATACCAATGCCGTAATTAAAAATGGAAAAAAGCATGCAAAAAAGATCATTACATTTAAGGCATCTGTTAAAGTTCTAATGTTAGAGATTTCAATTAAATTTTTACCGGTAAAAAATAAACCAGTAGCGCATACAATTAAAATGACAAATTGTTTTGTGATATTTGTTTTCATGATGGGGGAATTTGAAGATTAAAGCCTAAAATTAAAGAAAATATTATAAAAAACCAAATTCATCTATCTAAATTTGTTCAATTTTAACAGTTTTTATTTAAATTAAAATAAACCGATTTTAAGTCTAAAATCTAAGATCAGGAAGTAGTTTGTTTTTTGTTGTTTTAAAAATGAAATATAAGATAGTTTAACATCTGTTTTTTTGATGAATTGAAAATTTAAAGAATGCATAGAAGTTAGCTAAAAAGACTAATAATTTACAGATATTCTTTAGCGTACGTTATTTAGTTCTATTAATTGATCAATATTATAATTGGTTAAATTCTGAATGTGCTTAGTAATTTTTTCAATATCCCAATTCCACCATTTTAGATTTAATAGTTTTGAAATTGTATCTTTTGAAAAACGCATTTTTATTTCTTTTCCGGGGTTACCACCTACAATAGAATAAGGTTTAACATCTTTAATTATGGTTGAGTTTGTAGCAATAATGGCTCCATCACCAATGTTAACTCCAGCCATAATAGTAGCATTGTAGCCTATCCAAACATCGTTTCCAATAATTATATTTCCTTTATTGGGGTAGTTTTTTCCATCCATCGCATTTTCCCATCCATTTCCAAAAATAGCAAAAGGATATGTTGTTAAAGCATTTGTTAAATGGTTTGCTCCATTCATTATAAATTTCACATCAGAAGCAATCATACAAAATTTGCCAATAATGAGTTTATCATCAATAAAATCAAAATGATATTTTACATTTTTTTCAAAATTTGCTACATTTTCAAAATCATCATAATAGGTATAATCTCCAACAATAATATTTGGGTTTTTGACAACATTTTTTAAGAAACAAAGCCGATTATAATTGGCGAGTGGAAATTTTTGGTTTTTGTCTGGTCCATTCATAAGATTGTTGTTATTTGAAATTTCACTCTTTTTTATTTTTTTTGTGTTGCAAATGTAAAGTTTTTGGCTCTTTTTCTTTGTTCTTCCAAATTCCAATCAAAATTAAACCGATCAGCAAAATCTAAAAGGTTTTGACCTTTAAATATATTCATAATACTGTATTTATTGACTTTAAAGATATGAATTTAAATATTGGCCTCTATTTTTCTTTATTAATATTTAATGCTTTGAATTAGACTATTTAGAGGTTTAGTATTAAGTTTTTTAGTGAAGTTTATTCTTTAAAAAACAATAAATTTAAGTAAGATTTTTCATTCAACATAAATACTCACTCATTTTAATATCCTTATAATAATGTGATAAAAAATTTAATACAAATTTACTACCTTTAACTCGTTGTGTATTTTAAATAATGCTAATTTTAATATTATTAATGTTTCTATCAAAGATGAATTTATTGATAAACTGTATTACAGTTAAAGCAGTTATCTTAGATAGTATTCTAGTTTTAAACCCATCAAAAGATTTTGCATAATTTCTTCTAATCATAAATTGGTCACAAAGTTGAGAGAATAAAGTTTCTATTCTCTTTCTTTTTTTTTCCTAAAAATATAAGGTTGTTTTCTATAGTTTTTTTGATTTTTCCTCATGGGAGTATTCAGGGTTATTTTACAGGTTTCAAATAAATTTAGTTGAATTTCCGACGACAAATACCCTTTATCTGCTAGCAATGTACAGTCTTTAATTTGCGTTTGAATATCTTTCAAATAATGAATTTGAGTTAGTCATATAATTTCCGTATATTTATATTATTAAATACAGTAAAATGGAAGAATTTAAGGGACAAGACTTACTAAACTTTATAAAAGAATTACCAAATGATGAAGCCTGTAAATCCTATTTAGCGAAAATAAAATGGCATGATGGTTTTACATGTAGTAAATGTGGTCATACCAAAGGCTGTGCAAAATCAGGTTATACTTATCACTGTTACAACTGTCATCATGTGGAAAGTGCTACAGCAAATACTATTTTTCATAAAGTTAAATTTGGCCTACAGAAAGCATTTTGTATTGCATTTGAGATGAGTACAAGCAGTAAAAGCATATCAAGTATTCAAATGGGTAAACGCTTTAGTCTTCGTCAAGGAACAGCTTGGTATTTTATGCAAAAAGTTCGTAAAGCGATGAAGAGCAGCCAAAAATATCCTTTGGAAAAATTAATTCATGTTGATGAATTTACAGTTGGAGGAAAAGAAGAAGGTAAACAAGGTAGAAGTTATGATAGTAAAAAGAAAAAGGCTGTTATAGCAATAGAATTGACAGATAATAACAAAGTAAAAAGAGTCTATATTAGGTCGATTGATGATTATTCTGCAAAATCACTAACCCCAATATTTGAAGAACATATTTGTAAATCATCAAAAATAATTACAGACAAATGGAGAGGCTATGAACCTTTAAAAGAAAATTTTAATATTGAGCAGATTTATAGCAACAATGGTGGTAATTTTAAACAATTACATACTATAATTATGCAAGTGAAATCATGGATAAGAGCCATACCTACTCATGTGAGTAAAGCACATATTCAAGCTTACTTTGATGAATTTTGTTTTAGAATCAATCGCTCCCAAAATAAAGCTAGTATTTTTCATAAAACAATACTAAGAATGGTAGAAAGTAAACCTATTTACCAGTCTCAAATAAAACAGCAAATAAACGTATAACTCAATAATGAATATTGTGCACTGAGGCTGGACTTAAGTCAAAACTTTGAAATACCCCATTTACAGAACAAACAGCATGTAATTTGTATCCATAATATCTTGAATTTTGTGAAGCACAATACCCTTTATCTGGAAAGCTATGATTTGATTCTTTACATATTTTAGAACGAGTACTTCTTGATAATTTATAAATTTTTAAGGGCATACTATCCACAATAAAATAGTTTTCAAACTCGTTAAAATACAAGACCAATTTTAAACGAATAACTTCCATATGATTTGATAAATTTCTTTTTCTCCTATTGTAAACACTTCGCTCTATTTTAATAGATATTGACTTAGGAAGCTTTCTAAATAAATCATTTTCACTATCAATTCCCATAAATTCAGCAGTTAATGTTAGACTTATAAGTTCTAAATCACTCATTTTTGGCTTACGTCTCTGATAGCTCAATAATTGTTATTTTGATATTTTTCTTAAAACTTCAAGTATTCTTTTGTAATTTGCACCTAAGTTGTTCATCGTAAATGTTTTGTGGTTAAAACAATTTACTGATTATCAGTAAGATGAACAACTTTTTTAACTTAAATTATAATGCACAACGAGTGTTTCTAATATTTTTACAATTAATAAATCCTATTTTAAATTGATTAGGAATTTTATTTAATATCGCTGCTAAAAAAGAGAGTTGGTTCTTAATTTGTTTTTTGTAACAACCTGTTTTACAGTTTTTCATAGCATGTGGTGACTGAATAAAAAAGTTGATACATTATTATTTTTGGTGTATCAATAGAAAAATTTATAGTTAAATTACAGAGTTTTTTTTATTTTATTTAGAGCATTACATAAAAATATGTGTTTGTTTATCAACTAAATTAAAAACAAATAAAACTTTGTTATAATTTCAATCAATTTAAAATGAATCAACAGTTTTTTAACCTTTTACTAAAAAAATATTTGTAATTCTATACGATTATGTTATATAAGATAAAAAAATGTTAAACCATCATTTTTTAAGGTACTATTATCAAAGATTAATTAGTTTTAATATTCAATTGATAACGTGTACCTTTTAATTCACCAGTTTTGATAAGTACTTTTTTGTCAGTTAAGTCTTTTAAATCCCTTGTGGCAGTAGATTCAGAAGTTTTGGCAATTTTAATATAATTTTTGGCACTTAATCCCCCTGTAAATCCTGTATGTCCTGCTTCAAAAAGACGAAGAACAACTCTATTTTGTCTTTCATTTAATTGAGTTTTATAACGCTCAAAAAATTTTGTTTTTTCAACAATAAAATCAATACGTTTTAAAGTGTCTTGTTGAGCTTCTAGAATTGTATTTCCAAAATAATTGAGCCAATCCGTAACTTCAAGTGTAGTATTATTGTCTTCCAAAGCTTGGTAATATTGTTTTCTGTTAGCTTCAATAGTATGAGATAAAGAAATTAAAGTAGGTTGTCCTGCACTGAGAGCAATAGATTTTTCTGCTAACGCTCTAGCAATTCTTCCATTTCCATCTTCAAATGGATGAATACAAACAAAATATAAATGCGTTAGTCCTGCTTTTACAAGTGGTAGCATAGAATTATTATTAGGCTGATGTATCTCATTAAACCAGGTAATAAATTGCTCCATTTCTGTTTTCATTGTGTTAGATGGTGGGGCTTTAAAATGAACCGTTGGTTTATCTAATCTTCCAGAAACTACTTGCATAGGAGATTCATGTGTTCTGTATCTTCCAATATCTGTTAAATCTCTTCTGCCATTGGTGAGCATTTTATGCCATTCAAAAAGTTGGTTATGTGATAAAGGTGTATCAAAATTTAGATATAAATCCACCATCATTTCTGAGATACCAAATTCCGCAGGCGGAATTTTTCTATTCTCAACACTTAATCCAAGGTTCTTTTTGATTGAAGATTGTACACTATCTCTATTTAATATTTCTCCTTCAATCTCAGAAGTTTTTATTGCTTCTGTACTTAAAATTTCTACTAGTAAGTCATCTTTAGAAACCCCTTCAATATGTTTGATAGCTCCAAACACAGTTCCAGTATTTTGAGAAAATTGAAGCTCTAATTTTTCTAAAACATTCTTGTCATAAGAAAAATGAGGCCAATTTTTTAGTAACCAATTCCAGATTTTATGTGCCATGAGCGATATATTTATCTTTTATCGCTCAAATTTAATCATATTCTGAGCTATAAATCAAGTTTTTATAGCTCAAAATGGTTTTAATTCAAAAATATGAGGCTTATTGAGTTATATAAGTACTGAAAATGTTGTCGGATAGTTGTCTAATAATAAAAAAGCAGTTACAAAAATTATGTAACTGCTTGGTTTTTAAGTAGCGAGGAGCAGATTTGAACTGCCAACCTCAGGGTTATGAATTTGATAAAAAATCTAATTTTTAACCCTTTTTTGCTTTATCTTAATAAAATCGTGTACCGAAGTGTGTACTCTGATTTATAATAAATTTTCATTCAAATATAGTATTATAAATATTTAAAAGCTAAAAATATTTTGCGCTTTCAAGAGTATTTAAAATTATGAGATTTAAAGTATAGTCATAGTTGATTTTTTCAAAATCGCTTTCAAATCGCTTCATGGTGTTTTTTATGTTTTTCTTTTTTATAGAAAGTTACCAAAAACGTATACTGATATCAATAAAAACAATAATCTAGGGCTCTTACGGTTATCCGTAAGTTTTTTGTATCAAAAAAAAATACTTTTGATTTGGTTAATTTAATAAAATGATTAATGATTTTAAGAGCTGATAATTCATCAAAAATAGTTTCACTAATAAGGTAAATGATATAAGTGTAATGAGTCCATAAATAGATTATTAATTTTAAATATAAAAGTTTGCAGAGTAATACTAATAAGTAAACTGATTTTTTGTAAAGTTTGTTATTTATTATATTTTTGTTTCGAAAAAGTGCTATCAAAAAGAAAAAGTTATGAAAAAAAACATCCTATTGGGTGTGATGTTATGTACATCACCTTTAATTTACTCTCAAGCAACATTTGCATCTTCCGGAGGTAATACTATAAGTGATAAAGGTTCTTTAACCTTTACAGTTGGCCAGTTAGTGTATACTTCAAGCCATAATGATAATGGCTCTATAGCTCAAGGAGTTCAACAAGCTTTTGAATTTCAGTTATTGAGTAACTCAGATGTTTCGCCAAAAAACTTCACTCTATTAACGTACCCAAATCCAACTTCCGATAATTTTGTAGTAAAGTTATCAGATACATCTTATAATAAACTTGAGTATACGCTTTTTGATATTCAGGGAAAACAAATAAAAACAGGAGGGATTACTAAAAGAGAGACAAGTATTGCTATACAAGATGTTTCCAATGGAGTTTATTTCTTAAAAGTCACAAAAGACAAACAATTATTAAAGTCACCAAAAATTATTAAAAAATAGACAGCTATGAAGAGGATGTTTTGTTTACTTTTTTATTTTACTTCATTATTAAGTTTTTCTCAGTCTATTTCTAAACAAGTTATATCTGTATTGGGATACAATATCTCAAACGCTTCATATAAATTGAGTGCTAATTTAGGAGAGGTTACTGTTGGAAATATGGCTGCTGAAAATGGAGATTTCCAATTAAGTAATGGCTATTATCTTTCATTAGATTTAAAAACGTTAGATATAGATAAATATTCATTAAATAATTTTATAGTTTATCCAAATCCTGTAAAAGATATATTTTATGTTTCTAACTCTACAGAAACTTACTTTGATGTTTATCTATCCGATCCTATAGGAAAAATATTATTTAAGGCTAGGATTCAGAACAAGGACCCAATTAACATCTCTAATTATCCAAAAGGAGTTTATTTATTAAAAATAACGACAGGTCAAAAAAAAACTAATACCTATAAAATAATCAAGCTATGAAAAATTATTTATCAATACTCTTATTTATCACTTTAAGTTTTAATTTTAATGCACAAGGTCCGCAAGGATTCAACTATCAAGCCACTGTTAGAAATGCTATTGGCGATTTAATATTAAATCAAAATGTGAATTTTAAATTCAACATTTTGCAAGGCTCACAAACTGCTGCACCTAGTTATACTGAAACACATGATGTACAAACAGATGACTTAGGGCAAATATCTTTAGTAATAGGTAAAGGGGCTCCATCTAATGGAGTTTTTTCAGATATAGATTGGTCACTTGGAAACTATTTTTTAGCTATTGAATTAGATACAGGAAGTGGGTATGTAGCTATGGGAATTACACAGTTTTATAGTGTACCTTATGCCTTATATGCCGAAAATGCAGGTTCAGCAAGAGTTGACTTAGATACCATAGTAACTAAAGAGAGTGAGAAAGCAGTGACTGGAGGTGGGATTTTTGATGCTTTAGCTAATTTAAGTATTAATTCTATAAATGACCCTAAATTTAGAGAGACTCTAGGTAGTTCTTGGGAGAATCAAGGTGGGGGCGATTTTACTGTTGTTAATAGTCAAATTACATCAAGGGCATCTGCTGGCATTCTAAGAAATTTTATAGCTAGTGTTAAAATTGGTGACAATTTAATTTTATCAGGAGTTTATAAAATTCCAACTGGTTTTGAAGATTCTGTTCCAAAAATAGTATGCAGAGCAGTTACAGAAACAGATATTCATGATATTCTTACTATAGAAGTACCTTCAAAAGAAGAGGGTACATATAAAATAACAGATAGCATTACAATAACAGATGAATTAGTTCCATCAGGAGAAATTTTAGGCTTACAAATTGATGTTTATTTTCAACAAGCAAATGTAACTTTTTTTGACCCAGTGGTTATTGTAGGCGCAAAAGCTGATTATTATAATGCCTTAATTCCAGAGCAAGGAGAAATCACAACAGAAACTGAAATTCATAAAAATGTAGAGCTAACGAATTATGCTTTATATCCAGATAATCCTATTTCAATAGTTGATGCAGAGGGTAATTTAGTTTCTAATGTAATATTAAACACTAGAATGTTTGATGTATTATCTCATACAGTAGTTGATGATGATAAATTAGGGAAAGGATTTACATTTAATATAGCAAATGATTCCAACAAAACTGCTTTTACTTTTGAATGGACTAACCCAAATTATATGTCATTTGTTATTCATAAATCAACAATTGAAAGCGGGGATAGACTTGGTTTTTCAAGTTCATCGGGTGGTTTTGCTTGGCTAAATTTAGATGGATTAACAACAAATTCAACATCCAAAGGTAGCGGATTTACTATTAATGTTTTAGAAATAGTTGGAAATTACATCAGAATAGAATGTTATCACGCTACAGATAGCAGAAAGAAATTATGGTTCGATTTTGACAGTACTTCTGATATTACTATTTACGATTTAATTGTAAGTTTAAAAGCTTACAACAAATACGCAACATATAAGCATATCTATCAAAAAAATCAGTCTGCTTTAGTTAATAAACGTGCAATGACTTGGGGAGATAGTAATCTCTCAACAGGAATAAGATATGCTCTTAAAGAACAGTTAGGTATAAATGTAATTGTAAATGGTGATGGTGGTCGTAGAATAGCATTGAATAATGGTGTTAATTTCACACCAATTACTACGTCAAATCATAGAACACAAACAAGTGATGGTAACTGGCTAGGCTCTTGGTATCGAAAAAAGGCGATAAAATATGCAATTGATACGTATGGGAGTGTTGATGTAATGGCGTTTTTTTGTTGCTAAAATGATGGCGAAGGTAACTCTTACATGAATAGTTCAGGTCAATTGTATGTAGTTGAAAGTGATATACCAGAAGGCACAGAAGCAGATTTCACCAATTATTCTCAATTAACAGATGAAGCTATTGCAGCAGTAGAATACAACTATCCACAATTAACTGATAGTGAAGCAGAACAAGATATTAAATACGCAAGATTCTTGGCTTTAACAAGTGCTGAAAAAAAACAGATTTTTGCTTACAAACAAACTTTTGCGGCTTTGATTAAAGAAATCTTAGCTTATAATCCTAACTGCTTAATTAGTTTGTCAAGCTTACTTCATTTACCAGCTTCCGATGATGGAGGTAATTCAGCTTCAACAAACCCAGCAACTTGGAGAAGTAGAAAACATGTGAAAGATGTAATAAATCAAAATATAAGAGATATTGCAGATTGGTTTGGTGTTTATTTTTGTGATAATACTAATCAAGTAGGTTATTATATTGGTAATGCTCAACATCACACACCAGATGGAACTCATTTTACAGCAAATATTGGCTACAGAATTGGATTTAATACTACTAGAAAGTTACTACAGCAATCTTTGCAATTAAATTATGGAAGAGGAACAGGTACAGGTCCTTTAGTTCATTAAGAAAATTAAATACAATGAAAAACCTAAACCAAAAAAAAGAAAGCAAAGGAGAGAAATTTTGGATAATTATTTTTCAAATCATTGGCTTAATTATATTTATAGCACCATTGTATTTGCCAATTTTAGCTTATTTCTCTACGTCAATAGAAAGCATCAGGTTAAGTTTTTCGGATATTGCTATTATGGTATTGGGTATCTTTTTAGTAAAAGATAAAGATGCAATTTTACTTCTTTGGATGATTTTATCAATCGAGTTTTTATTTCCATTGAACAACTCACCATTTTAATTAGAATTGGTGCTTTTCTGTTTACAAGAATCCCTAAAAAGAACTTATTATGGCAAGCTACTTTTCGATTAAAAGCATAAAAACCAAGCAACTTAAAAGATCAAATCCATTTATTTAAATTAAAACAATCATCATTTACATTACCTAAACTCAAAAGCATTGGATTAAACAGGTCTATGATGAACTAGAATTATTAGATTTTACACTATACGATTTGTTTGATTTAGTTGATGAAAAGTATTGCAAACATATTTTAGCAAGTGAAATGCAAAATCATGTAAATCAAAATGTATTGCTTTATGGTAAATTAGTCACTACTCGTTTTAATAAAACAGCACAAGGCAAATTGATGCGTTTAAGCACCTTTATTGATAAAAAAGGACACTATTTTAATGCAGTTCATTTTACCAATGTAGTTCATGATTTTCCAATTGCTGGAATGGGAATTTATGCTTGTTATGGTAAAATTACAAATCGATTTGGTTTTTGTAGTATGAATATTATCAAATCTAAAAAATTGAGGATTTTGTGTGATCCTAGAGGTTAAAATTCTTTTATATTTTTAAATAATTTCTAATATCCAACAATGTGTTATGATATCAAAGCTTCAAAAAAGGCTCAATTAAAAAGAGCAATACAGCAGAATGATTCAACAGCTATTAACGAAATTGAAGAAGATCTAATACCATACACAGATTTGCCTTTATATCATAGCAGTGGTTTTCAGCATTACGATTTACTAATTTACACAGATGATTCTCCAGATTACCCAACAGTAGCCACTTGGGGGTTAATTCCACATTGGGTAAAGGATGATATTCAAATGAAAAAAACTTGGAATACCACGTTAAATGCAAGAGGAGAAACAATTTTCGAAAAAGCATCTTTTAGAAATTCAGCAAATAACAAACGATGTTTAGTTTATGTTGATGGTTTTTACGAACATCATCATTATAATAATAAAACATACCCATTTTATATCTTTAAAAAATATAAAGAACCAATTATTCTAGCAGGCTAATGGAGCGAATGGAAAAATCCTGAAACAAACATTATTCACACTAGTTTCGGAGTTGTAACTACAAAAGCAAATGGTTTAATGTCTAAAATTCATAATAATCCAAAACTTAAAGAGCCACGAATGCCATTTATCCTTCCAGATTCTTTAGCCGATAATTGGTTAAACCCAATAAATGATGATTTAGATAAAAAACAAATTCAAGAAATGATTCAATCTTTTCCAGAAGATAAAATGAGTTGTTATACGGTTGGTAAATTACGAGGTAAAGATTATGTTGGGAATGTACCAACTATTTCAGAAAAACACACTTATGAAGATTTGAGTATTAATTTTTGACAATACTACTTGTAAAATTTATAAAATCAATCAAATCTCCACCATCTTCAAGATCAATATTTTCTAAAAAATTGGGAGTGTAGACACTTTCCCATCAAGTGTGTAAGTTAAAAATTACAGGATTAGATTTTTCATAGTTTAATCCTGTTTTCAAATATAGCTAAAAATTGGTTTAAAATAATTCCCCAATTTCTAATCGGCATAGTCCATTTTTTTGTAGACTCCCTCAAAGCTAAAAATACAGATTTAATAACAGCATCATCAGTAGGGTAAGAGAGTTTGTTTTTTGTGTATTTTCTAATTTTCCCATTTAAGTTTTCAATTAAATTAGTGGTGTAAATAATAGTTCTAATTTCTAGAGGAAAATCAAAGAAAACAGTGAGTTCACCCCAGTTGTTTTCCCAAGATTTAATTGCGTAAGAATACTTAGAGTTCCACTTTATTTTAAAGTCTTCTAAAGCAGCTTTAGCTGCTTCTTTAGTAGGAGCAGTATAGATTTGCTTCATATCTTTTGTAAAGGCTTTCTTGTCTTTCCAAACCACATATCTACAAGAATTTCTAATTTGATGTACTACACAAATTTGAGTAACTGAATTAGGAAAAACGGTTTTAATAGTGTCTGTGAATCCGTTTAAATTATCAGTTGCAGTAATTAAAATATCTTGTGTTCCACACGCTTTTATATCGGTTAAAACGGTCATCCAAAAAGAGGAAGATTCGTTTTTACCCAGCCAAAGCCCTAACACTTCTTTTTTACCATCAACACGTAACCCAACAGCAATATAGATGGTTTTGTTAATCACTTTGGAGTTTTCACGAACCTTAATCCTTTATATTAGAAAGCTTACACTTTCTGTTCTTAATCTCAAATATCCAAACAATTAAATATAGAGCCTCTAAAGGCCTGTTTTTCCAAGCGATAATATCTGCTGTAATTTTATCTGTAATTCTTGAAATAGCTGAACTAGAGATATTAAAATCATATAATTCTCGTATTTGTTCTTCGATGTCTGTGGTACTCATTCCTTTGGCGTACAAAGAAATAATCAAATTCTCAACGCCATCAGCTGTGCTTTCTCGTTTCTTAATAAGCATTGGATTAAAAGAAGCGTCTCGATCTCTTGGAACTTGGATTTGTGTTTCTCCTAAATTGGTTTTGATAGTCTTAGTTCCATAACCATTACGTGAGTTAGGGTTGTTACTTTTTTGATGCCTATCATAATCTAAATGAGCATCTAACTCACCTTCTAATATTTTTTCAACTCCTCGTTTGTGAAGCTGTTCTATAAAACTGGTCAGTTCTGAACCTGTTTTAAATTGTTTTAAAAAGTCTTTGTCGTTTAATAAATCTTCTGGTTTCATAAATAAAAGTGTGTTTATAAATTTAATGATTATTTTATCGTAAAGTTATTTCCGAAATTTTTCCTCATTGAGCAATTGAAATATTGCTCTAGAAAAATTTCAGAATAACTTTACTTACACACTTTTTGGTTTAGTACCGGAGTGTAAATTTAACTTTGTCTGTTGATTTTCCGTTTTAAAATAGTTTGATTTTTTCTTAATCATATTATTTAAAAAATCGAACTATTTTAAAATGAGACCAGCGTCAGCGGCACTAGTTTTTTTTGGGAACACTGATGTCCAATTGTATTCGCTCTCCAAATTTAATATATAATTGTTGAATAATCAAACTCCAATTATGTAGTGGACTTGTCCACTTTTTTTGTAGCCAGATAGACCAACTTTAAAAGCGCCATATCATTCACAAAAGCACCTTTAGTTTTAGTTACTTTTCGAACTTGTCTATGAAAACCTTCTACTGCATTTGTGGTGTAAATGATTCTTCTAATAGGTGCTGTAAACTCAAAATATTGTGAGAGTTCCTCCCAATTTCGTTGCCAGCTCTCAATGATCTGTGTTAAAAAACTAATATTTATTGTTAAATTTTCTTCTATTTGGCGCCACATAAACTTTGATAATTTTCATTGTAATATTGTTTATTTTTTGCGACAGCAAAGATTTGTTTTAATAATTTATTTGCTATTGCAATTTTAATAACTCTTTCAGGTTTTCCTTTTTCTTTTAATCTGTTATACATTTCTATACAAGTTTTATTCACTCTCTTTGCAGACCAAGAACACAAGTATAATAACTTTCTAATTTGTGGTTTTCCCATTTTACAAATATGTCCCTTTCCTTTTACACTTGTTCCTGATTGGTATAACCTTGGACTAAAACCTACAAAAGCTGTGAGTTGTTTGTAGTTCTCAAATTTTGTAAAGTTATCAGTAACAACACTGATCATAATTGCTGTTTTTATACCAACTCCAGGAATAGTTCTTAATCTTTGAATAGTGTCTTTATAGGCTAATTCGCCTAACTTTTCTATTTGTTTTTCAAATTTGATGATCCGTCTTGTTAATAGCAGAAGTAATTGTTTTAATTCTTTTTTTAAGCTATTACTTAATACCCCAGTTACTTCAAAAGACTCTAATTGCCTTTTTGTTTGATGTTTTTGTTTCTTTAATAATTCTAAAGCGGTATAAAGTTGTTTAATTTCTATACAATGATTACTTTCTGGATACCATCTTTTTAATTCATACTGAGCACCATATTCCGCAATTGTTTTTGCATCTTTCTTATCTGTTTTAGCTCTATATAATCTTGTTTGGCTATAACGTCTAATAATTAAAGGGTTTAAAACACATACCTTATAATTACCTAAATTTAAAAAAGTTGCTAGTTGCACATAATAAGGTCCACTGGCCTCCATTACGATCCAATCAGCTGACTTTATTATTTTTTTAAACTGCTCAAAACCTGTACTTTGATTTTTAAAGACCTTATGTTCCCATTTATCTTTTTTTAAATAAGAAACATCAAAAGTGCTTTTACTAATGTCAATCCCTATAATTTTACTCATATTAAATGTTTTTATAGAAAAATTACTACATTTACTTATCAATCCTAAATACAGACTTGAAGGTCTAATGATCTGTTCAAGTTTAATGTAGTAAAGGGTAAAGTGATTAGCATTGCGAACGGTCTTCTATGACAAATGACAGACTATAATCTTGTCCTTTACCCTATTACTTTTCTTGTTAAATATTAAACCTAAATTTAAGCATTTTATCAAACAGATAAATATAGATTACAAACATAGGATGACAATAGGATATTTTTCACCCCATTTTTCTTCTAAATTTAATAACTCATCTTCTGCTACATCCTTATTGATCGCTTTATAAACCAGTTTTAAATCCTTCATAAATGCTTTCTGGTCTTTAGAGGCTACATATTTTAAAGAATTACGAATTTGATGTACAATACATTTTTGAATTTGTGTTTTAGGAAAGATGCTTAAAATAGCTTCTGAAAATCCTTTTAAATTATCTGTACAAGCGATCAATATATCTTTCAGTCCACGCTGTTCTAAATCTGTTAATACTTGTAGCCAAAAGTTTGCTCCCTCGCTTTGTGAGACATACATTCCTAAAACTTCTTTATGTCCCTCTTTATTTATCCCAAGAATATTATACAAAGCTTTATGTTGCACTTTTCCATCAACTCTAACTTTATAATGCATAGCATCTAACCAAACTATACAATACATGGATTCTAAAGGGCGACTTTGCCAAGCTTTAATGTCTGGTATAATTTTATCGGTAATTTGACTTAATACAGTGTGAGAAATATCGGTATCATACATCTCTTTTATATGCGATAAAATATCTCGTAAACCCATTCCTAGTCCATATAAACCAACAATCTTTTCCGATAAATTCTCCGCTAAAATAGTTTGTCTCGTTTTAACAAGTTCTGGTTCGAAACTGCTATTTCTATCTGTTGGTGTTTGGATTTCAAAAGTGCCTAAACCACTTTTTATCGTCTTTTTGCCTTTTCCATTTCGCTTATTTTTCCCATCTGAGCTCGTAGAAGACAAATGATGTTCCATTTCTGACTCTAGTGCTTTTTCTATGAAACTTTTTAGCATAGGTGCAAAAGCACCCTCTTTTCCGAATAAACTTTTACCTGACAGTAACTGTTCTAAAGCTTTCTTTTCTAATAATTCTTGTTCTTTTTGGATCATCTTTTCTGTTTGAATAAAATTAATACTTTTTTTATGCAGACAGAGTTGAGTTTACAGTCTCTAGCAGACTGAAACATTCTTTTTTTTATTTACAATTTTTAAATAAAATTTGTTTCATCTTTTTGTAGTTAAGCTAATTAATAAACTCAAATTTACTTCTAATAAAGCAAAAAAACCTTACGGATTTCCGTAAGGTTTTACACGCATAGCAATTCTCCTTCATTGTAAAATCCCCCAAAATATTTTTAAAATAAATTTAGAACAAAGATACTTTGTTAGATAAAAAAGTTTTACGGGAAACCGTAATTTGAATGTAAAAAGGATTTAAATAAGTCCTAAATCTTTAACTATTGCCACTAAGTGAATGGCATTATTAGCTTTAAACTGAACACGAAGTTTGTTTAAGTGTTTTTCTATAGAACTTAAACTGCTAGGTGATATGTTTTTGTTTTTAAGATAGAGGCTAATATCATCTTGAGAAAGACCATTTGATAAAAGTTTGATCAATGTAATATCAAAATCGTTGATTTCTAGATTAGTTTTTGGGCTCAATGCTTGTGCTACTTGAGGTGATAAATAAGTTTCATTATTATAAACAGCATATATGGCTTTTTCCAATTCTAATAAACCTCTTCTCCCTTTGCATACATATGCATTAGTATTTTGTAAATTCATTAGCAATCGAACTTTTTGCAATCGATCTTCTACAGAATATACTATAACTTTTAGTTTTGGAAATTCTTTATTTAAAGCAATAATTAATGATTCCCCAGAGGGATATTTTTGCTCTCTATGATCTTTTACAAAAGATAAATCAGTTATTAACAAATTGAATGGAGCATCGTCTAAAATGGCTTTTTTTATTTTAAGATACGCATCATCACAATATTGCACTTGTTGAGTGTCTTTAATATTTAGGTTGTTTACAACAGATAATACTCCTTGATTTATGCTTCCTAAATCATCTGAAATTAAGACTTTGTTAAACATATTAAATTAAAATTTTAGCTTTAAAACCTCCATTAACTTGAGATTTAAATTTAATTGTTCCATTTATAGTTTTTATACGGTTTTCCACATTTTGCAAACCATTATTTTTTTTGATGATGCAACCAACACCATTATCACTATAATTTATGGTTAATTTTTCACTTTGATTAAAGGCTAAAACAACGATGGAAGCACTGCTATGTTTTTTCATGTTAGTCATTAATTCTTGTAAAACCCTATATAAAGCCGTCTTTTTTTCATTTGAAATTTTTTGCCAATCAACTTTAGAAATATTTTTTGTAATTACATTTATATCTGTGCTTCTATAACTTAAAAGTAAATCATTTAAGATTTCATTAAAGTTTTCAGTGACATCAATTGCGCTATTTTCTTTTGAAATGTCTCTTGTTTTGGTATAGATGTCTTCTAAATCATCTAAAACATCTTCATTAATTGTTTTACTACTTTGTAATTTTGTCATTACATGATAGACATCATTAGCAACTTCATCATGGACTTTTTTAGAAATGCGTGTTTCAGTTTTATATACTTCAATTAATTTTTCTTTTTTGTGACGAGATTTTAGAATAAAATATAAAAAGATTGAACTAAGAAGTATGAATGATCCACCACTTAAATAAATTATTTTGAATCTTTTTTGTTTTTCTTCATCTAATTTACTTTCTGCCAGTTGAAGTTTAGCTTCATTTGCTTTTCTTTTTTCTTCCATATAATCATACTGCATAGAAGCAAACATGTTTTCGTTTTTTTGCTTTGCAAGATTGATACTATCACTCAGTTTTTTAAACTCTATAACTTGTAATTGATTGTCTGCATTTAATAAAAGTGATAATGCTTCTAATTTGTAGGATGCATTTTTAGTTTTTTTAGCAATTTTATAAGCCTTATTTGCATAATGTTTTGCTTTTTTTGTTGCTTTTCTATCTGTAAAATATTCTGATAGATGTTTATAACTAACAAAAAGTTCGTCAATATTTTGTTCTTCTTCTCTAATTTTTAATGCTGCTAACATTTTATCTAAAGCATTAGTATAATTTAGCTTAGATTCAGCTAAACCTAAATTGTCTAGAGATCGTGCAATTTTGAGCTTATCATCAAATTTTAGATTATTTTCATAGACTTTTTCAAACTGTTCTATTGATAATCTGTAATTTTTTTTCTTTCTATAAATATTGGCTTTGTTGTTTAAAACAGAATTAATTTGCCTTGGATTTTTTGCAATTTTTAAAACTCTATCGTAAAGGTCTAATGCTCTATCATAATTTCCTAATTCATAAGAAACAATCCCTAAATGATTTAAAACGCCAATTTTAGCTTCAACAGTAGTATTAGTATTTTTTATATTATCTATCAATTCTAAAGCAGAAATTGCAGTTGCGTCACTTTTATGAAGATTTCCAAATTTGTACTCAATACTTGCAAGAATTCTTAAATTGAATACAAGTTTGGTAGTATCTTTTTTTTGATTGTTGACTTCTTTACGCTGGTTAAAAAAGGTATAAGCTTTTTTTAAGTCGTTACTACCTTTTGGATTTATATAAAGGCTGTAATAATGGCTTATACTATCTTTAATTTGTTGAGCATGTAAGTTTCTTGCGGAAAAGCACAAAACAAATGCATAAAAAAAGAGGAATGAATTTTTTATCAATTTCATTCCTCTAAAATACTAACTAATTTTGAGTAAATGGATTATTTTAGTTATTGTCATCTGGCGGTGGTGGAGGTATTTCTTCGTTTCCGTCACAACATGCTTGAACTTCATCTGAAATTTCTGTAAATTCTGTATTTTCAATATTGAAATCATCGGTTTCTGAACATGAAAATAATGATATTGTTAGAGAAATAGTAAGTGTAATTAAAATTATTTTTTTCATTTTATTATTTTTAATATTAGACAATAGTGTTCTAGTCTGATCTAAAAAATCAGTTTGAGTTAGGCTAGTAACACTGTGTTATGTGGGAAGTTTGAAGTATGGAAGTAAAGAGGTTTTGATCACTTCCCAGTATCCTTAAACATCTTTACTTAACTTCAATAATTAATTTGAAAATGATGTATCTACTTTTTTTGTTGTAGGTGCAACAATTTCAAGGCAAATGAATAAATAAAATGAAATTAATAATGGAAATAGTATGGAATGTAATTGGAAATATATTGGAAAATATTTTCCATTATGTTTTTGTAATTTAACCACCTAGAAAAGTCTGTGACATGCACAAAAAATTAATATTAAAAGTTTTTGAAAAAGCTAAGAAAGATCAAGAAAAGGAAACAGGAGTAATTGCATCTACTAGTAAATTATCAGAACGAATTTCAGAAACCTTGTTGAATAACTATAAATGTGTTTTTGGAGAGAAAAGTTTAAGGGTGTTATATAATAAAGCTAAAATTAGTAATGATGAAAAGTTAGAGATAAAGCAATTAAAGGTAATAGAATGCTTATGCAAATACTTAGGCTATGAAAACTATATTGATTTTGTAAACAATAACTTAGAATTAGCTAATAAGAATAATAATCATGTAAGAAGTAAACAACATTCTAGGATAAAATTTATTGTAAAAAAATACTGGGTTTATTTAATATTAGTTGTTTTTATATTGATATTATATTTGAATTTCTCATTCAACCAGCAACGCTGGATGATTTGGAAAAATGATCAATATGTTGAGGTTGATTTTGATACTAAAAAGTATAATCTAGATCAATTAAAAATTTTAAATGAGGAAAGAATTTTAAATTTTAAAAAAATTGTACCTAGTTGTCAAGTAAAATTTTTTGATAATAGAGGAAAAGTGAAAATCTGGTACGGGAAAAGTTTAAAAGGAGAATTGGAAATATTTACATCTATAGGTTTACACCCTGAAACAGGAAAAACATTAAAACCTATAACTCAATATATGATTGATAAATATTTTTGTATAAAGGATAATGCTATTACTAATGGAAAGTAATGGTGTTTTGTTTTTTCCTTTGTTATGATTAAGTTCGCTTTTCAAAAAAAGTATCATTAATGTGAATTAAATATAAAAGGTTTTAAAGCTTATTTTAAAATAATTTATAGTTAAAGAGAATCTTTTTTAACTCAAAAATTATGAAATTGACAAATAAGAGGGAGTGTAAATTTAACTTTGTCTGTTGATTTTCCGTTTTAAAATAGTTTGATTTTTTCTTAATCATATTATTTAAAAAATCGAACTATTTTAAAATGAGACCAGCGTCAGCGTCACTAGTTTTTTTTGGGAACACTGATGTCCAATTGTATTCTATTTCCAAATTTAATATATAATTGTTGAATAATCAAACTCCAATTATGTAGTGGACTTGTCCACTTTTTTTGTATGTTTTTTGTAGCCAGATAGACCAACTTTAAAAGCGCCATATCATTCACAAAAGCACCTTTAGTTTTAGTTACTTTTCGAACTTGTCTATGAAAACCTTCTACTGCATTGGTCGTGTAAATGATTCTTCTAATAGGTGCTGTAAACTCAAAATACTGAGAAAGTTCCTCCCAGTTTCGTTGCCAACTCTCGATGACAATTGGATATTTTTCACCCCATTTTTCTTCTAAATTTAATAACTCATCTTCTGCTACATCCTTATTGATCGCTTTATAAACCAGTTTTAAATCCTTCATAAATGCTTTCTGGTCTTTAGAGGCTACATATTTTAAAGAATTACGAATTTGATGTACAATACATTTTTGAATTTGTGTTTTAGGAAAGATGCTCAAAATAGCTTCTGAAAATCCTTTTAAATTATCTGTACAAGCGATCAATATATCTTTCAGTCCACGCTGTTCTAAATCTGTTAATACTTGTAGCCAAAAGTTTGCTCCCTCGCTTTGTGAGACATACATTCCTAAAACTTCTTTATGTCACTCTTTATTTATCCCAAGAATATTATACAAAGCTTTATGTTGCACTTTTCCATCAACTCTAACTTTATAATGCATAGCATCTAACCAAACTATACAATACATGGATTCTAAAGGGCGACTTTGCCAAGCTTTAATGTCTGGTATAATTTTATCGGTAATTTGACTTAATACAGTGTGAGAAATATCGGTATCATACATCTCTTTTATATGCGATGAAATATCTCGTAAACCCATTCCTAGTCCATATAAACCAACAATCTTTTCCGATAAATTCTCCGCTAAAATAGTTTGTCTCTTTTTAACAAGTTCTGGTTCGAAACTGCTATTTCTATCTGTTGGTGTTTGGATTTCAAAAGTGCCTAAACCACTTTTTATCGTCTTTTTGCCTTTTCCATTTCGCTTATTCTTCTCATCTGAGCTTACAGATGACAAGTGATGTTCCATTTCTGACTCTAGTGCTTTTTCTATGAAACTTTTTAGCATAGGTGCAAAAGCACCCTCTTTTCCGAATAAACTTTTACCTGACAGTAACTGTTCTAAAGCTTTCTTTTCTAATAATTCTTGTTCTTTTTGGGTCATCTTTTCTGTTTGAATAAAATTAATACTTTTTTTATGCAGACAGAGTTGAGTTTACAGTCTCTAGTTAAACCAATGCACTTTAGTACCTTAAATTAGTTACTTACTTACTTCAGCTTACAATTCCTCATAAATTACTTTTACCTTTCTATTTTTATTAAAAACCCTCTACCTAAATAATTTAGAATAATCCTCAGGCAACTCAGCATCAATTTCTCTTAAATATTTTTCTAAAGCACTCATAGATTTATGACCTGTAATCAGCATTAAATTACTTTTCGCTTCATAAGGAGAAGCTTTTTCTCTCAGTTTTCTGTATAGCTTCGAGTTGGCATTAATTAAAGAATGAAAAATATAGCTTTAATATTTACTTTTTTATTTTGTTCAGCAATTAATGGACAAAATAAAACTATTGAATTTCCTACTGAAAAAAATGGAGTTAAAACCTTCGCATATGAATATTTTAAAAAAATAATAAATGACATTCCTTTAGAACGACTTGAAGTTTCTGAAAATGAATATCATTTTAGATATATTACACCAAAACATATAGCTGAAATATGGAAAGATGAAAATGGGAAAATCGCAGGAAAAATTTTTAGCTTTGTAGAAAAACAACCTGATTCAACTAATTTGGAATATTTAAATAACGAAACAAAAAGAATCTATTTCTTGAGAGAAGAATCAATGAAACAGGAAAATGCAGTCAGTATTTATAAAAAATTGAACAAACTGAAACTTGAAAACATAAAATCTACAAAGAAACAATTGCCGAATAATAAAAATATGAAAGGCGTTATGTTGGAATTTTCAAATAAAGAAAGTTATAAGTTTAAAGAATTTTGGTATTCTGAAAAAATTGAAAATACTACAAATAAAAAATTAATTGAATTTAATACATTTATGTCCCAAATAATGAATTACGACAAACTAAACGAAAATCTAATGAATAGTTTACCAAAAGGTTGTTATAATTTGGCAAATGGCTTTGTAAAATGCAATAACTAATGCCAACACCTTGTATAAAAAATTGCTATGTTTAGCTTAACTTAAAACTTGTTGCTTTTTTGCAACTTCTGAATTTCCGCTGGAAATTCCTCGTTCACAAAATCGCAACTTTCCATACAAAACAACGATAAACGTATGTCTAAAGCTATAGATTCCATAATCCTCATTCAATTTAAAATGGTCTTTTACCACGCTTCTAAATCGTTTAGAAAAATGATCTCTTCTATTGGTTTCGTTGGCATTCCAGAAAGCTCCAATTTTATCGGGAGTAAATAAAAAGGATTCTTTATCTAACTGGGATAAATCAGGTAACTCATCAAATAAAATACTAGGAATAATCTTTGTTTTTAAAGCGCTATTCTTTGCTTTAAATTGAACAGTTTTGGTGTCTAAATTAATGTCTTTAATTCTCAATCTACACACCTCAATAGGTCTGATAAAACTATAGGAAACGAATTTGATGAACAGTAATAAAAGTTGATCTTGTTTTTCTAAATATTCAAATATATTTTGTTGCTCTTTTAAGGTGTACACCTTGTTTCTTTCTGTTTTTGATTTTAAAACAGGAATCGAATGAATATAATTTTCAGTAACCAATTCGTTGTTTTTTAATACTTGAAAGATGCTCCCTAATTCTGTTCTGTAATTGTTACGGTTTCTTGCGCTTGTTTTCAGAACAATTCCGTTAAAATAATCTAACAAATCTTTTCTAGAAATTTCTCCTATATTTTTCTTAGTTGGATGCGTTTCTTCCATCCATGCAATGAATAGTTTTACCTTTCTTCTATAATCTTTTATGGTGGCTGTGCTTACTGCTTTTTCTTTTAAGCGTAATGCAAAGTCAAAAGCTTTTACAAAAGACATTTCTTCTTGATTTTTGGGAGCAATATGCTGTTTCTCTGTTGAAGTTGATATTTTTGTAATTGCTACCTCTTTTTTTGTTGATTTACTTGTCAGAGGTATAGGCTGCAATGGTGAAGGTGGTGTGTTTTCATTCATAGCTTCTTTAATAGCAACCTTTATCGTATTATTAATTGCTGACAAAATCACTTTTTCTTTTTGTGGTATTTCTTTCTTTTTTTTGGTATCAGGGTTTTTCAATTGCTCATAAAATTTGCTATTGTTTGTAAAAGGATTGAACCCTTGATTTAATAAAAACAACAACTTTTTTTTATAATATGATAAGATGCTTATTCTATCTTCTTTGGTTTTGTAATGGTTTACTTTTCCATATACATTTGTCATTCTTTCGAGTTTCCCTGTTTTTGGATTTCGATAAGAATAATAGACATACCAACGTTTGGATAAGTCCCCTTTTGCGATGTAGATTTTGGGTTTAGAAAATAGGGGTAAAATTTTCGAATCGTGTTCCAAATCGTGTTCCAAATCGTGTTCATTTGATTCTTTTAGGGTAAGGTACTCGTAAATTGAAGGCATAAAAAAACAGTTTAGAGATCTAAACTGTTGTTTTTTAATGATTTAAAATTTGTAGCGAAGACGGGATTTGAACCCGTGACCTCAGGGTTATGAATTTGATAAAAAATCTAATTTTTAACCCTTTTTTGCTTTATATTAATAAAATCGTGTACCGTAGTGTGTACTCTTATTAATAATAAATTTCTGTTCAAATATAACAATATAAAAATTTAATAATTCAAATTAAATTTTTTCTTTTCAATGATTATTTAAAATAGTGAGCTATAAAATGTAAAGATATAGCTCATTTTTTGTTGTAGAAGTATTTAATTATAATTGAAATAAAAAAATACAACCCTTTTTAGTGTTTTTTTTTGATATTAATTTATAGAAACAAATTTCAAATTCAGCTGTTGTAGCTTGTCAGAACTTTAAAACCAAAAAACTAAATTTAATTATTTACTGAAAATTCAATTTTAAACACGAGTAAGGTATTTTTAAATTAATCTTATGCTAACAAGTTGTTATGTATTCACTATATTTTTTTAAAAATAATTTAAGGCCATTACGGTTAACCGTAATAACTAATGGATAAAAAGATTTAATTTTAATCTTAACAACTCAACTAACAGTATAGGAGGTTTTTAGTGTTATAGTCAACAGGTTGAAGTATATGTTAAGTTATAACCTAATGTAAACCTAAAATAAAAAATAAAAAAATAAAAGTTAAAAACTATTAATCCTTATTTATTATCTTTGACAAAAATTGTGAAACATATTATTCTATTAGGTTTTATTGGTTAGTAAGCCGCTATTTATCCCATTAAATCTGGGTTATTAGTCATACTTAAGTATTACGATGTATATACCTTGTATTATGCTCTAATTAATAAAATATCTAAGAAAAAATTTTGTTATAAAGATATTTTCTTTAGAATATTAAGTGTTTAAAAAAAAAGCTATGAAAAAAAATATCCTTGTTGGAGCGTTACTACTTACCACACATTTCTTGCATTCACAAACAGCTATTACTTCTTCTGGAGGAATAGCAACTGGAGGTGGAGGTACTGCCACGTACTCAATCGGACAATTGGTTTATACCACTAATAGCTATAATAGCGGTTCAATAGCTCAAGGAGTCCAGCAAGCTTTTGAATTTCAGGTGTTTAGCAATTCAGATATCCCATCTACAAACTTAACATTGTTAACCTATCCAAATCCAACTTCCGATAATCTTGTTTTAAAGATGTCAGATACACCTCAAGACGAACTTGAGTACACTCTTTTTGATATTCAAGGAAAACAAATAATGACAGGGCAAATTACGAATACAAAAACAACTATTGAAACACGAGATATAGCTAATGGAGTCTATTCTTTAAAAGTTACCAAGAACAAGTTATTACTAAAAGCTATTAAAATTATCAAAAAATAAATACTATGAAAAAGTTTATATCTATACTAATTGTATTTTTAATCTCCACCATAACTTTTAGTCAAACTCCTGAAAAGATGAGTTACCAAGCAGTGTTAAGAGATGCAAATAATGTATTACTTGTAAATCAACTAGTAGGTATGCAAATTAGTATTTTACAAGGAGATACTGTTGTTTATGTTGAAACGCAAGCACCAACAACTAATAGTAATGGGTTAGTGAGTTTAGAAATAGGAGCAGGTTCTGTTCTTCAAGGAGTTTTTAGTGAAATAGATTGGAGTTATGCAGAGTACAATATAAAAACGGAAATAGATTCTGCAGGAGGTAATGATTATACTGTAGTAGGAACAAGTCAATTATTAAGTGTGCCTTTTGCATTACATTCTAAAACTTCAGCAAATGGAATTAGTAAAGAACAATCAGAGGCAATCAAAGAGAATACGAACAAATATTCAAAGTCCCAAATAGATTCAATAATTCTATCTGAAAATTCTATAAAGTTTGATTCACTAAAAAATATAAATCAAAAGTTTGACTCGATAATATCAACACTCAATGATAAAATTAATGAAATTGAAAGTTCTACTAAAACGGATGTTGATAATTTAAAAGCAATCTTACCTAAAAAATTATATTTTGCTTTAGATAAAGAACTAAAGATATTCACTAATAATTTTATTTTTAAATCTCAACTTAATCCTGCATCCGCCAGAATTAACTTTTCAAACCTTAATGGAGTAAATTACAGCAATTACTTTTCAGGTACACCTATAAATGAAGGTAAATGGAATGGAGATATAAAAATTTTTAATAATCTAACTCTAAAACATGAATCAAATTACGAATATACAGTTGTCAAAAAATCAGAAAATGTAGATGATAAAAACATTTTATTTATTGGGGATTCATATACTGACATAGGTACATATATTACTTATTTAAAAAATGATTTTGAAAATGATGGTATAAAATTAAATCTTATCGGTACTATGGGGTATTCTTCAAACCGGCATGAGGCTCTTTCTGGCGGTAAAATGGAGATTTTTGTTTTAACGCCAAGTGCGGGTATTTCAAAAATAATTTCAGTTTCAAACATATCTGAATTGCCTAGAACAGGATATCCAGGTACCTGGTATATGGATGAAAATGATGAAGTATGGAGTGTTAGGGGTATGTTACTTGATGAAAATGGAAATGGAAAAATAAAACTAGGTTTTTATAATAGAACAAGTTACAATATGAGTTTTCCAAATTCGGGGACCCTAAGAAAGACAGAACATCCTAATTTGGGAAACATTTTAGCGGGAGATGAAGTAATCAATTATAGTGATGTTGAGAGCGCATTTCATAATCCTTTTTGGAACCCTGAAACCAATCAACTCGATTTTAAATATTACATTAATTATTGGAATTTCGAAATACCAGATATTGTTGTTTTAAAATTTGGGTGGAATGATTTAGGCCCTTGGGCTAGTAATGAAATAATTAAAAAAATAGTAAATAACGCAAAGGTAATTATTGATAAAATTCATGTAGATTTTCCTAAGACAAAAGTGATTTTTAGTATTCAGGGAAATGGTCAATTAATTAACACTAGAAATATCGATACGGAAGGTCAGTTATATTCTAGGTTGAAATTTACAAAGGAACTGTCAAGTATATTTGAGGATGAAAATCTAAAATATGATTTTGTTTACCTAGCACCTACTTATGCTTGGCTTGATCCAGATAACGGCTACTCATCTGATGGAGTGCACCCAAACAATATTGGTTTTCATCAAATAGCTGATTGTTTATACCCAATATTTTGTGATATTTTTAATAAAAACTAAACTACCATATGTTCTTTGCTGATTTTATAACAGTACACGAAATTCAATATATATCAAATGGAGTCTGTTTTTTAAAAGTCACCCAAAACAAGCAGTTACTACAATCCCTTAAAATCATTAAAAAATAAATAACTATGAAAAAGTTTATATTGATACTAATCGTCTTTTTAATCGCCACCATCACTTTTAGTCAAACTCCTGAAAAAATGAGTTATCAAGCAGTGTTAAGAGACGCAAATAATGTATTACTTGTAAATCAACAAGTAGGTATGCAAATTAGTATTTTGCAAGGAAATGATGCTGTTTATGTTGAAACGCAAACACCTACAACTAATAGTAATGGGTTAGTGAGTTTAGAAATAGGAGTAGGTTCTGTTATTCAAGGAGTTTTTAGTGAAATAGATTGGAGTTCTACAGAGTACTATATAAAAACGGAAATAGACCCTGAAGGAGGAAGTGAATATAGTATAATAGGTACAAGTCAAATATTAAGCGTTCCTTTTGCATTACACTCTAAAACTTCAGAAAATGGAATAAGTGAAGAACAATCAGAAGCAATCAAAGAGAATACGAAAAAATATTCGAACAAATACATAGATTCCATTGGGTTAGATATTGACAATAAGATAATTGAGCTAAAAAATCTTACTGAAGAACAATCAAAAGAAATTAAAATAAATTCAGAAAAATATTCTAATCTATATATAGATTCCATTACAACAGATTTCAATAATAAAATTAATGATTTAAGTCTTTCAAGCGCACAACAGTTAAAAGCAATAGAGAAAACAATGCTTGGAATTCAAAACACGTTTATACAAGACGAAAATTTTTTAGCAGATATTCAAATGAATATTGTGTATGGTCAATCCTTAGCGATGGGAGGATCTACTATATCAGCAGAAGATTTTTATACCACGCTGAGTTTTGAAACAGGTTCTAGAGTCTTTGCAGATACCAACCAAACGCTTGAAGAAGTTAATAATGAAGAACTACAAGAATCTAGATTTATTTCTTTAGTGACGATGTCTTCTGAAGGTAATGGGCTAAATGGAAGAATGATAAATAAAAAATGGAATGAGTTACTTAGAGATGAAAATGGAAAAAATTTAGAGAATTTCAATTTTAATTTAATGGGTTTTGTAGCTGGGGTTAATGGTGGTCAATGGTATCAATTAGCAAAATGGAGTAGTAATAGATCAAATCAATGGGTAGATGTTCAACCTAATGGAATGCCAACAGCCATAAAGTTTGGGGTTAATCAAGAAGGGAAAAATTATCTATCATTAATGCAAGGAGTCTATTTTGCAAATAAATTTGCAAAAGCGCAAGGTAAAACATTCAATGTTCCTACATTATCTTGGGTTCAAGGAGAGGCTAGTGGCGATAAATACAATACTGTTGAGCAATATTATAAAAAACTAGAAGCTATTTTTGAGGATATCAATCAAGATGTAAAAACAATAACAGGTCAAGCAAATGATGTTCAATTTATTATTTATCAAAACTCATCATTTGCAATTTACCAAACCCCAACATCACCACAATATGAGGCTGATGCTTATACAGAAGGAGTACCACTTGCTTGTTTACAAATTGCAAGAGATAAAGAAAATGTGCATTTTGGAACTCCTTTGTATCCTTTCAGTCCTCCACAATCTGCTAATGATAAAATTCACATGGGTAATGTTGGTTACGCCTTAATGAGTTCTCTATTTGGTATTAAAGGCAAAAGAGCTGTTACAGATGGTAAACCGAATGTAACTTTTTATCCAAAAGAAAATGAGATTAGCACTTTTAGTAATGGTACACAATGGTTTACAAGAATACCCTTTGATGTTCCTGTTAAGCCCTTAGTATTAGATATAGAAGGTGTTTCTGGCGAAAATATGAGAGGTCATGGCTCACAACCAAATTATGGATTTTCAATAATAAACAATGCTGGTGAAGAAATCATAACAAATGTTACTTTAAGTGGAAGTGATGCAATAACAATTACAACATCCGAAAACCCTGAAGGTTTAGACTTAACCTATGCTTTAACAGGTGTTTTTGGTGGCGGAAATCTTAGAGACAATCAAGGTGATACCATTAAAACTACATTTAATAAAATTTCTTATAGATGTGATAATTGGTGCCCTTTTTTTAGAATAAAATTGTAAACTCTTTAAAAAATATAACTATGAAAAAAATTATAACTTTCATCACTTCCTTTTTAATATCATCAATCTCTTTTGGTCAATCTCCTGAAAAAATGAGTTACCAGCCAGTGCTAAGAGATTCAGATAATGTTTTAGTAATAAATCAGCAGGTTGGTATGCAAATTAGTATTTTGCAAGGGGCTGATGCTGTTTATGTAGAAACACAAACCCCTGTAACCAATAATAATGGATTGGTGAGTTTAGAAATAGGAAATGGATCTATAGTTACTGGTGATTTTTCAGATATTGACTGGTCAGTTGGTACCTACTTTATTAAAACGGAAACTGATTTAACAGGCGGTGCCAAATATACCATAACAGGTACGAGTCAAATATTAAGTGTTCCATATTCTCTACATGCTAAAACAGCTGTCATTGCAAATAATGGTTTGCCAGCTGGAGGTAAAGCAGGAGAAGTATTAAAAATTGATGATAATGGCGTTCCTGTATGGGTAGCTGAAGATGCCTTTACTTTTGACGATATGCCTTCAACTCAAAATGCAGAACTTATAAAAAGAATTAACCCTTTGTATGGTAAAGATATTTACTCTTTTGGTGATTCATTAGCTAAAGGATTTTGGGAAAAAATACTTGCAGATTTAACAGGTGCTAATTTTATCGAAGTAGCAAATGATTTAACAAGTGCTGGAGGTTCTAATTCCATAGATAGTGGTGGCCCATTATATAATGAAGAAGGTTATGTTTCAGATGCTTCTACAGGTGGTGTAAGGAGAGCAAAGAATTTCGTGCTTATGCCAGAAGATGTATATGGTAATAAAGATGTTATTTTCTTTGAAAATGTTCATGACAACTGTACAATTGGCGCTAATATAAATGATTATTTACCATCATTATGGCAACAATATACAGTTTATGAAAAAAAAATATTTTCAGGATCAAATGCTAGCAATGATGCACAAAACTATTTTAATAACAATCTATCGGAAATGTTAGCCCTGTTTAATGAGCCAAAACCAAACTCTATTATAAAGTTGCAATTGGAGTCTATTACAAAAAAACTCACATTTACAAATGGGGCAAAATCAACGGGTAATGTTACTATAACAATTAATGGTGTACCATTTGCGACTTCTATTGTAGCTGGAGATAGTATAGAGCAAATAATAGATAAAATAAATATTTGGAATTTTAATGATACAACTGGTTGGATGAATAGTAAGGAAAGCTCATCTATTCTAAATATTATTTATAAAGGGGGTAATAATAGTAATAGCGATGATATTATTACTTTTGATGATGGAGGAACAGGTGTTATAGCTAATATTACTGACAGTATTTCAAAATATTTCCGAAACATTCAATTTAAAAGTTTGGACATTACTGAATGGGAAGATGTTACAAAGTGGCGTTATTTAGGTACTGGTGATGCTGATATGATTGGTGCCTGGAAAGGTATTATTGAGCATATAAAATCTAATTATCCTAATACTCAGATGTATATGTGCTTATTTCCTAATTTAAAATTCTCATCAAAAATGTTAAGACCAGATGGAAGTTTTAATATGGAAGAATGGAAACTGACAAATAATAAAAGAGAGAATAATAGGTATTTATTGACAGAAATAGCAAATTATTATAACATACCAATTATTGATATTGAAAGTAAAATGATGGTTAGCGGAGCGAACTGGCAAGAATATTATCCAGAAAACAATGTGCATTACAAAAATACTCTTAATAAAAAAATAGCAGAAATAATTGCAGAAAGTGTTCAATTGAGGTAGTAAACATTAATGTTTATAAATTTAAATTGGTAATGTAGTCTAAAATAGTTGGTGCTTTTGAAGATAATTATTTTAATTATCCATACTATGAGAAGTTTTCATAGAATAGTTTACTTACACACTTTTTGGTTTAGTAACTATAAAATCAATCAAATCTCCACCATCTTCAAGATCAATATTTTCTAAAAAATTGCTGCATTCAATTTTAAATCCTTCTTTATTTAGAAGGATTGCTTTTTCATTCCAACTTTTATATTCTGTTTTATAAGGATATGCAATAATTTTATAATCTTTAACGGATTTTAATAGTTCTTGTTTAAAACCAGTTTTACTGCCAGTAGCTAACCAAATATAATTGGGTACTAGAATACTCATAACTATAGCAGTTTTCTCTGATTCAACAATACAAATTGTATTACCTTTTTTAATGTTTTTTATTAGATGTAAACCAAACAAGCATTGTTGTAAAACAAAACTAGGTAATTTCAATTGTTTTTGAATCCAACTCACGTGATTGAATGGTTGTTTTACTCTTTTTCCTGTATTACAATTGTATAACATAATTTTACCACCACGTATTACATTTTTTATATCTATTTGCCAGAAAACAGTAGCACTTTTCCAGTAATTTGTAGTGCCAATGTGATACATATTTATTGCTTGTGAAACCTTTTGCTCTTCAAAATAGCTTAATAAATAGGTAATAAAGTAGCTTTGTTGTTTTGTATTACAAAATTGTTGCAATACATTTGGATTGTTGTACTTTGGTTGTATTACTTTAATATCTAAATTCGTATTATTCATAATACAATTTTTAGAAGGTTTTTTAAAATAACCACATTTACTTTCTCTATCGCATCTACCATCAATATGATTTAAGTATTGTTGGGTTTCATTGTCAACAAATTTTACAAATTTTTTTTAGCACAGTTTGGGCGTATAAATTTTTTGCTTGTAGAATCTAAACTGTATTTACAGCTCTTCTTCTTAACCTTTAAAATTTTACAAAGATTTTGTGATTACTTACGGAAAATATAATTTTGAAATCAATTTATGAATAATAATATTCTAGCTTTTTCTATTCACTTTTTTGTTTCAATACAAAATTAAAGGTTTAGATTAATTGCTTTATTTTTTTCTTCCACAGGTGCTTGTTTTTTAGTTTTTTAATGATAAAAACCCTAAAAACTTTATCAAAGAACAACCGATATACAAATCTTAATTTATTTTTAATTTTTTTTTCTCTTTTTATTTTGTTATGGCGCTTATTTCTTAAAATAGTATTTCCTAGTTCCTCATTAAAAGATTTCAAATATGCTTGTATTTCTTTAGTCGATTCATATTGTAAAGAACTAGGTTTATTAAAAACATAAAAACTAGTTGCTAAAAAACAACTTAAAGGGTGCTTTAATCGATCAAAACGATTAAAATTTGTTTTCGCTTCAGTTTTTTTTGATAGTAAAAACACATCATAGGCGTTTCTTAGAGAAATATTTTTGAAGAGAAACCCGCTATCATTAATTTGATCTGCAATAATTGATAGCGCTAATTGATTTTCAAAACTGATTACATGAATATCATTAATAATTTTGACATTTTGTTTTATTAAATTATAATTAAACTCAGTTCTATAAGGTTTAGGCAGTAATTCTGTATGAATTTCTACATTTGCAATTTTTTTTTGATGCATTAATGTAGGCAAATGTCTACTACCTTTAGAATATATACTACCACCGTTTGTGTATCCCAATTCATCAAAAATTGCAGCTGTTTTATCAACCTCCTCTTCTCTCACAATAAAATCAATATCCCCAACCATTCTCTCTGAAGTATCTTCATAGAGATCTTCTAGCAAGTTTCCTGCACCTTTTAAAAAAATAGGCTTAATATTATTAGTCAATAGTAATTGATTAATTTCTTTAGCTTGCACCATTATTTTCTCATTTCTCTTACGATTTAAGTCTGCAATATATTCCATTAGAGCAACCAAGTCATCTGGCAAATAGTGTAGCAAATCAACTCTTTTTAAATTGCAGTATAAGGCAGGGAACACAAATTGGTCTGTGCTAAATTGAACAACCAAGTTCCAATTTATAGTATCTTCTTGTAGTTTTTTTTCAACGAGTATTTTATTATGCTCTTCATGAGAAATGGTTAGGCATTTTGCAACAAATACGAGTACTTCTTTATAGGTCATTTTTAATCATATTAAAATTTAATTTTTGTTGTATTCGGTGAATATCGCAATTTGTAGCATTAGCTCTCCTACTTTTGATGCTCCTACTCTTATGCTTCTTTGAAAACCAATTTACTTGTATTACAAAAGGTTGTTGTAAATTATAAAGTAAAGATCCTAACTTTGTAAAAGTACTTATTTTGTAAATCTCGACAAAATTGAACGAAAAAATAAAATTACAAAACTAAAAAAAAACAATATGTGTATTCAGTGAAATGCTTCTAGTGTTAAAAAGACAAAATGACAATTTTTAAATCAATTAAAATCTTTAAACTGAAACATTATTGTTAGATTACAATAAGGCTTGAATCTTCGTTTTCAAGTTGCTTTATTTCTTGCTATTATTTTCAATTTTCTTCTATAAATTCCATGAGGCTCTTTACAATAACAAAAAAGACGAAGAATTAGGCGCTAAAATTTGGGCTGATAATGGTGTAAATACTTTACTTTTTATTTATTCTATAAATCTAGTATATAAATTTTTTGGAAACTCTAAAAAATTTCCGCATAATTATTGATGTTATAAAAATGCTGTTTTTGTAAAAAATACCTACTTATAGGTATTTTTGGAGCAGGTACTTGTTGTCATATTTGTTTTTATTAAAAATTTACTATTAACACTTTATTTAAAAAAAAATAATTATGAAAACAAGATTATTATTATTTACAATTTTTATATTCACCGTTATTCAGGTGCAAAATACCTTTGGTTTTGATGAGGTAGATAAAAATATTGGCGAAAAAAATATAATTGCCGCAACCGTACAAACAACAACAGCCACCATTGTATCGCTTACATCCGTAACATTGGGTGGCTCTATTATTGATGATGGTGGAGAAAACGTTATAGAAAGGGGGATTGTTTATTCTTTATATAGTGGTCCTACAGTTACAAGTCAATCATCAACTAAAGTTATTAATAATTCAGGATTGGAAAACTTTACAGAAACAATTACAGATTTAAATTTCGATAAAGGGTATTATTATAGAGCATATGCTATTAATTCTTCAGGTACTAGTTATGGGGATATCTTGTTTTTTACAACACGGGTAGCAGCAAAAAGATCTGCTAGTAGTTATAATTATGCAGAGATTACAGCTAATTATGCTGAGGATGGCGTTAATTCAGATATCGAACGAGGAATTTTATATTCAAATTTAAATAAAACTCCAGAGATTGACGGTAGTGACGTGATAAAGGTGATTAATAATTCTGGTGATGATACTTTTAAAACAATAATCAATGATTTACCTGAATATTCCTTGTATTATTACAGGGCTTATGCAACAAATTCATCAGGAACAAGTTATTCAGAGGTTTCAAGTTTTCGTACCTCTTTAAGAAGTACCTACTGGTCTAGTCAAAATATAAGTGCCGATCAAAAAACTAGTATTTCTTCAGCAAGAGGTGGTCAATCCACAAGGTTATTTGCTGTTGGAAATACTAAAAATGACAGTAATGGAGAAGATGCAGGGGATGTACAGGTCTATTATGATCGACTTATTAATTCAGATTACGAAGTACTTGCAACATTTACAGGTGAAGCAGCAGGAGATAATTTTGGTGCTAGTGTTGATATGACTTCTTCTAAAAGATTAGCAGTAGGAGCACCAGGAAATGATGGAAATGGAATTGACTCGGGTTATGTTCGTATATATCAGGAAGTAGATGGTGTTTGGTCTCAATTAGGAGCAGATATTTTAGGAGAATTTACAGGTGATAATTTTGGGTCGAGTGTTTCATTATCTGATGACGGTAAAATAGTGGCAATTGGAGCACCAGGAAATGATGGAAATGGTATTGACTCGGGTCATGTGCGTGTGTATCAAGAAATAGATGGTGTTTGGTCTCAATTAGGTGCAGATATCGATGGGGAAACTGCAGGAGATAATTTTGGGTCGAGTATTTCATTATCTGGTTCCGGTAAAATAGTGGCAATCGGGGCACCCGGAAATGATGGAAATGGCATTGACTCGGGTCATGTGCGTGTGTATCAAGAGATAGATGGTGTTTGGTCTCAATTAGGTAATGATATTGATGGAGAAGCTGCAGGCGATAATTTTGGGATAGAGATTAAACTTAGTAGAACTAATATCTTAGCTGTAGGTGCAACAGGAAATGACGGAAATGGTATAAATGCAGGACATGTAAGAATATTTGAAGAATCAGATAGCGTATGGTCTCAGGTAGGTGAAGATATCGATGGCGAAAATCCAGGTGATAATTTTGGGGTTAGCATATCTTTTAGTGATTCAAATACTTATGGTTTCAGTGACAGCGGTTCAGGTAATGTTGATATTGCAATAGGTAGTTTAAATTATGTTAGTTTGTACACTTTAAACCGTATCTTATTTGCTGAATATAGTAAAGTAACAAATACTGCTGGAAATGGGGTTTTACTAGGAGGTAGTGGTAGCACAGTAATTACTTTAAATAGTTTAGCCATTCATACACAACAAGCAATATTAGATGTAGACATAACAGATATTACTACAAAACCTTCCTCTGCAGAGGTATCTGTAGAGGTAACTCAAATTTCTCGAGGTAGATATAGTGGTAGACAATGGGGTGTAGCATACGGTACAGATAATAACCCGAGTAATCAAGTTTATGAAAATGAGTATGGTGGTTTTTCAAGCAGTCCATATTCTGTAACAATAGGAGGTTTAGAACCTTCTACAACTTATTATTTTAGAGCATTTGCTGATGGTTATAGAAGTGATGTGCGTAGTAGAAATTTACCTGCAGAACCAATTGTAACAACAATTGACGCAAGTCTAATAGAGAGCAAATCTGCAACACTTTCGGGTTCATTTACTAACCAAAGTTTATTAACAATTGATAAGATATTTTTTGACATTCCAGGGCAAGGTTCTGATATTATTGTGAGTACTAGCATAAATTCTGGAGATTTTTCTACGGTAGTTGACGGTCTAGAACCAAATACGTTATATACATTTAGAGCAAATATTGAAACACAATCTGGATCTACTTATTCAGGAAGTTATTTAACCTTTACAACCGCTGCAAAAACTACACCAACCACAAATAACGGCAGTTGGAGCGACCCAGAAAACTGGGCAAATGGTATTGTACCTTCAGAAACAGATGATGTAAGTATTCCACCAGGTACCACTTTGCAAATTGGTGATGAGATTTCAGAAATAAAATCTTTAGTAAATGAAGGAACTATTGTAATAAACCCTACATTTTCTTTAAAAACCATTACAACAATGGTTAATAATGGATCTATTATTATGGATTCAGAAAATGATAACAGTTCTGTGTTATTTATTACAGGTGAAGCCACAGGTAATGTAGTTTATAAAAGAGGAGGTTTAAAAGCCAATAAATGGAGTTTGGTTACACCACCTGTTACTGGTCAAAAGATTAAAGAGTTTGCTGTAGAACCAGATAATGATATAAGAGTAACTACAGGTTTATCTCCAAATCAATATGCTATTGGCTATTATGATAATTCTGAGAGTTCAGGACAAAAGTGGAAATATTATACAACCGATGTAGCACCTTCTGAAACATTTATTGCAGGAGATAGTTATTCCATGTCGAGAGCCACGGATGGTTCTGTAACTTTTACAGGAACTTTAACAACGGCCAATGCTAGTAAAACATTAATTGCAGGTCAGTGGAATCCAATAGGAAATCCTTTTACAACCTATTATCCAGCAAATAAAAATGGTGATAATAGTTTTTTAAATCAAAATTACGACGCACTAGATGATGGATTTAAAGGAATTTATATGTGGGATAATAATCAAAATAAATTTATACCAATTTCAGAGTTAGACATTTCCAGTCGTTCGTTAACACCAGGTCAAGGATTTTTTATAAAATTAAAAGCAGGTGTTACTGATGTTCAATTTAATGAAGATAAAAGAACATTAAAACCTAATGAAGGCAATACTTCATTTGCTAAAAATAATGATTTGTATGTAGAACTAGCTTTAGAAAATAATGATTATCAGGTAAAAACTGCAATTAAGTTTTACCCAAACGCAACTTTTGGTTTTGATACTGGATATGATATTAGAAACTTTGACGGGGCTAGTTTTGATTTGTTTAGCCATCTTGCCGATAATAGTTCAAATGATAATTACAGTATTCAGTCCTTACCGAATACGCAGATCGAAAATAGTGTTATTCCTCTAGGGTTAAATTTGCCAAGTATTGAGAATGTAAAGTTTGCCATAAGTGCAGTAAATCTGCCAGAAGGTATTAATGTTGTAATTGAGGATAGATTGCTAAGAAAAGATTATATGGTTAGTACAGAAAATCCTTTTTTACCTGATTTTAGTGAAGAAACTACTACAAAGGATAGATTTTTTGTTCACTTTAAAACTACAAGTGCCTTATCTAGTGAAACCTTAGAATTGGATAACGTAAATGTTTTTGTCAACAAACGCGTGCTGCATATTGAGGGTGTTAAAACAAATAAAGTGGTTAAAATTAGCAATATGATTGGTCAAGAAATTTTGAATGAGAGCCTAGACATAAATACCAATAAAATAAATTTACCTCAAAATATTGAACATGGTATTTATTTAATTTCAGTATCGGTTAAAAACCAAATAAAAAGTCAAAAAATAATTATAAAATAATAACACCCAATTATGAAAGAAGAGAAAAATTTAAAAAACGAAAAAGATTTGGAAATGAGTAATAAAGAGATGGATATTTCAAGAAAGGAGGCTCTAAAAAAAATTGGGACTTTTGGTAAGCATGCCGCATTTGTATCATTAAGTACCTATATGATATTAACACCAATGAAAGGTCAAGCCCAAAGTGCTGTTGCAGGTTCTGGCGGTTCTTCTGGTTCTGGACCTGAGAATTTAGGAACAGGTTTTCCTGAATAGTCTTAAGTAAAAAGGAGTGACTATAAATAAGCGAGTTGATGAAAATCAACTCGCTTTTAAACTAAAAAATCCACCAAATCTCCACCATCTTCAATATCAAAATTTTCTAAAAGTTGACTGCATTCAATTTGAAAACCTTTTTTATTTAAAAGTTGGGTAGTTGCATTCCATTTACTGAACTCAGTTTTATCTGGATAAGCTATAATTTTATATTTTCTAACAGGGGCTAATATTTCCTCTTTAAAACCTGTTTTACTGCCAGTAGCCAACCACAAAAAATCAGGAATTAATAGACTCATAATAATTGCGGTTTTTTCAGATTCTACGATACAAATCGTATCACTTTTAGAAATTGTATTTATAAGATGCAGGCCAAATAAACATTGTTGTAATACAAAATTGGGTAATTTTAATTGTTTATGCATCCAACTAACGTGATTAAAAGGTTCTTTAACTCTTTTACCTGTAATACTATTGTATTTCATTATTTTTCCACCTCTAATTCTATTTAAATCATCAATCTGCCAAAATAGGGTGGCACCATACCAATAATTTGTAGTACAAATGTGATACTTTTTTACAACACGTAATACATCTTGTTGCGTAAAGTGTTTGTGCAAATAAATTATAAAATTGCTTTGTTGTTTGCAGTTTGCATACCGTTGCAGCAGATTTTGATTGTGATACGTAGTTTGTATTACAGTTGTATTACAATTTGTATTACAAATAGTAGAAATTGTATTACCTGATGGTTTTTTAAAGTAGCCACATTTACTTTCTCTATCACACCTGCCATCAATATGATTTAAGTATTGTTGGGTTTCATTATCAATAAATTTTACAAATGTTTTTTTATTGCAATTTGAGCAGACAAACTTTTTACTTGACGTATCTAAACTGTATTTATAATTTTTTTTCATAATATAAGATTCGCACTAATCGTATTTTTCGTACTATTTATTTAATGCGATTTGTGCGATTTTTTTTAATATGGTTTTCCAATAAATAGCGTAAAGCATCTTCTTTAGTAAATTCAGGTAACTTGTTTTTTGCTTTTATGTTGTTTTTGTTAACATCATTTCTGAGCATATTGTATAGCTTGGTAAACTCTTCTTTTGGAAGAGCTTTAGCTATATTATATACATCAGAAGCAACCATATTAAAGATTTAATTTTTTTCTTCTACTTCTAATTCCTGATTCTGAATACCCTAACCTGCTTCCAATTTTCTCATTTGTCAAACCTTCAGCGACAAGCACTCTTATCTGATCATTTATTTCGTCAGAGCTTTTATTGTTAGTAGTTTGTAGGTGGTTTTTTTCAGAATCAAACTCTTCAAAACAAAACCTTAAAAAGTTGGTTTCTTTAGTTATACTGCACAGTAAAATATTCTCAGAATCATAAATGTGTTCTGTATTTCTTTGCTTTATTTGCTTGATGTACCTTAAAGAGGTGTCTTGAGAACTTTTACCAATAGTAAAACAACTATCACAAAAATTCATTAACATTTTACTCCCTGCCAAGTCATTTTTTGTAATAGGTTTAGTTTCATCTCTTTTTGGAGTATGTGCCAACACTAAAATTGATACACGATGTATTCTTGAGATTTGTTTTAGCGTTTTCATCAATACCAAAGCATCTTTAGCTTTTTCATTTTCACCGCTTAAATAGGTGAGATTATCAACAATTAAAATTGATGCTTTATGTTTAGAGATGCTATCTGGTAAAGTATTACAAAGGTATTCTTCAAAATTCTTATATTCCTTTGGTAACCCTGAATCCGTATTTAACTCAGCTCTTAGAAAATTTTTATTGAATTGATAATGATTTGTAAAATTATCAGAATATCTATTTTCAAACTGTTTATCGGATAACTCAAAATCTAAATACAATACATTTCTAGCAGAACCTTCTAATTTGAAACCATATATTTTTTTTCCCTTGCTTAAACTATCTGCTATTTGAACAGCAAGAATTGATTTCCCTAAATTAGTATCAGAAAATAAAATACAGACTTCATTTTCATACCAAAGTTCGCTAAATAACATATTTGGTATGGGTCTATTTTTTGCTTCGTTAACCCAAGTATTGGCTTCTTTTACAATTAAACAACCTGTTTCTAAAGGATTGGAGTTTAATTTTTGTTCGTGGATATGAATATCCTTTTTAATCAAATCGATTTTTTCTGATAACATAGCATATCGATTTATTGGTTAAAATGATCACTATTTGGAACATCGAGAATAACTTCTATAGGTGTTTGACTGTACATAATAATTGGATCGGGAACGTCGTAGTAATCTTCTATAAAATCAGTAATGATAGCTCTTATTAAATGAGATACTTTAATTTCTCTTTCATCTGCAATAACTTGTAATTCTAACTTTGTTTCTTCTGAAATTCTAAAATTGATGGTTTTTTCCATTTTACTTTTTTTTAAAACATTAATAGTTAAATAAATGCTTGCTAAAAAGTAAGGTGATTTTACATCAATAGATAACTACCTAATTAACAAGATTTAACTAGGTGCAATATTGTGATGCAATGCGTATTTTAAAAGGGGAGGAGTTTGGGGGATTTGTGGGAAAAGTATGGGGAATTTTTAGTTTTTTGGGAAATGTTAAAAATCAGCTTCTAACTTGTGAAAATCTCCCAATCTTTTTTAAAAGTTTCGATTCTTTGTCTATGCTTGTCACCTTCAGATCCATTCAATCCAATTTCACTAAAATTAAAACCAAAGTGTTCGTTAATAATTTCTCCAAAGAGTTTGGCTGAGGGTGTTTTAATTTTCAAACTGCCACTAAAAAAATCAAAAAGAGATATAATAAAGGCTCTATTTATTTTTTCATTTGATTCAATTTGGTTTA
This sequence comes from Polaribacter sp. R77954, assembly GCF_044595335.1. Classification (GTDB taxonomy): domain Bacteria; phylum Bacteroidota; class Bacteroidia; order Flavobacteriales; family Flavobacteriaceae; genus Polaribacter. The sequence goes on along the minus strand of NZ_CP138992.1, from coordinate 838,095 downwards.
CAATAAATTCAATTTGCTTCAAGGAATGAAACTGGTTTGAATATTCTTCAAAAATAAGTTTTGATTTAGGTTTTGGAGTGAAAATATCATCGTTTTCAAATTTAAATCTTCTGTTTAATTCAATTAAAATTTTCAAACTGTTTTCAAACTCAAATATTTCTAATAGTAATGGATGATTATCAAGAAGTTCTCGATTAAAAAAATCCTTATTTCCTAATAGGTAGTTTAGTACAATGCCCAAATCTAACTTAAATTTATTTTTAAATGATAATTGTTCTTTTTTTAATGCTTCAAACCTACTTTCTGAGCCAATATATCCATCTGAATTTTGGCCTAGACCAATTTTTTTCTTCTCAATTAACTCATAAAAAATTTGATCAAATTTTTTTAATGCTTCTTTTCTCTTTTTTTTAGTAGAATAACCGTAAGTCAATATATCAAAATCTCTATTGAACAAAATAAGGTTAGCGTTTATTAATCCAGTAATAAAGGTTTTAATAAATAGAAAAATTTCGTCGATGAACTTTTCTGTGAAATCATAGGATTTATCTTTAATAGCAAACCTAAAAACTAATTCAACCCCACCTTTTTCAGCAGTATTTGACTTTTCAAAAGAGTTTAAAGGTGTTATAGGAATTAAAATATTGTTTTCAACTAGAAATTCAATAACTTCATTATGGCTCGATTTATCAGAAGTGTAGATTCCAAAATATTTTTGTTTTATCATTTTAATAAATTTGAGTAATCCTCTGGTAATACAGCATCGATATCTCTTAAGTACAATTCTAAAGCATCCATTGTTGCGTGTCCAGTAATTAGTTTTAATCTGCTTTTTACCTCAAAAGGTGTAGCTGTTTTTGCCATTTCTTTATATAATTTGGTAATAAAGGTGTGTCTAAAACTGTATAAGCCATACTCTTTACCTAAACCAAAATGATCTTTTACTTTTTTAAATTGTTTCGAAAAGTAATTACGTTTGTTATTTTCTTTAGTTTCCCATTCACCTCCAATTTTGGTTGGAGTAAATAAATAATGGTTTTTATCCATTTTAGAAATATCAGGCAGTTGCGTTACTAAAATATTAGGTATAATCTTGGTTTTTACAGCCTTATTTTTGGCTCTAACTGATATTTTTTTGTCAATTAAATCGATATCACCAATTTTTAGTCGGCAAACTTCTACAGGTCGTAAGTAATTGTAGGAGACAAATTGAACAAACAAATGTAATACAGGCTCTTTTTCTTTTAGATATTTAAAAATTTCTTTTTGTTCAGTAGAGGTATATGTTTTGTTTCGTTCAGGATTTGATTTTAATACATTAATTTTCTTAACAAAATTGTCTGTTATGATTTCATTATCCTCTAAAGTTTGAAATAAAGAACTGATATCTGTACGTGTATTATTTCTATTTCTAGCACTAGAATTTTGTAATACAGTATTTAAATATTGTATGACAAGTTTCTTGTTTATTGTAGAAATATCGTTGTTGATATCAATTTTTTGTTCAATTAACCATTTGTTAAATCGGTTTATTCTATTGCTAAAATTTTGGTAAGAGACTCCTTTTAAAACTTTTGACTTTATTTCTAAACCGAGTTCAAAAGATTCTTTGATAGGGTGGAGGGGAGTATTATTCTCTTCTTTTTTGTTTTCCGAGATTACTGATTTTTCAATATTTTTTTGTTTTGGCTTAGGTTCATTTTTGCTTCCATCATTAGTAAGAAGTTGCTCAATAAAATCAGCCAAAGAAGTATTATCTTCATAAGGATTATAACCTTTAGCTAAGATATATTCTAGACTTTTTTTAAGTTGAAGTAAAATATGAAGCCTGCTTTTTTTGTCTTTATAAAGGTTAACTCCGGCTTTAATGTTGGTTTGTCTTACTAATTTTCCTGTAGCAGGATTTCGAAAGGAATAATAGATATACCACCTTTTTGATAATGCCTCTTTTTTTGCTTTTGCAGATAGCTTAGACCAAGCAGTAATATCTACTCCACCTGTATAGATTTTTGGTTCAGAATAATTCAATTTCATAGGTAAATCGTGTACTCTATCGTGTACCCCTTGTAAAAGTAAGAAAAATGAAGGCATAAAAAAAACGAATTGTGAGACACAATTCGTTGATTTCATTAGTTTTAAGCTTTGTAGCGAAGACGGGATTTGAACCCGTGACCTCAGGGTTATGAATCCTGCGCTCTAACCAACTGAGCTACCTCGCCATTAGGTTTTGAGGCTGCAAATATAATTTATTTTTACATACTAGCAAGTAGAGTTTAAAAATTTTTTTTAAATAGAATTAATACCTATATTGTCATCCAAAGTTACACCCAATGGATAAAGTACAATACGAGTTAGAAATACCAATTCACGCTTCCCCAAATATGTTATATCAGTATATATCATCACCTTCTAATTTACAAGAATGGTTTGCTGATAAAGTTAATTCAAGAGGTAAAATTTTTACTTTTGAGTGGGAAGGTACTGAAGAGCAAGCAAAGTTAATTACCAAAAAAGCAGACGAGAGAATTAGGTTTAAATGGCTAGAGAGTGAAGATGATGAAAGTTATTTTGAAATAAGAATTCAAGTTGATGCGCTAACAAAAGATGTATCTTTAATCGTTACAGATTTTGCCGAAGATGAAGATGAAGTTGAAGAATCTAAACAATTATGGGAAAATCAAATAGACGAACTTAGACATACAATTGGTGCATAGACTAAAGTAAAATAAGTAAAAAACTCAACGCTTAGTTGAGTTTTTTTATGTTTAAAATCTAACAAAAAACTGTAATTTTGCAAATACAAAAAATATACAAATGGTAAATTTTAATGGTGAATTGTTGTTCGAAAAAAATGTAAAACTTACTATAGAAAATAGAGGGTTTAAATATGGTGATGGAGTTTTTGAAACCATAAAAGTAAACAACAATAAAATTATTTTTTGGGAAGATCATTATTTCAGATTAATGGCTTCAATGCGTATGTTGCGTATGAAAATTCCTATGAATTTTACGCTTGAATATTTAGAAAAAGAAATTTTAAAAACAATTGCTGTACATGATAACGCAAACTCGTTTAGAGTAAGATTAAATGTTTATAGAAAAGATGGTGGTTTGTACACCCCAAAAACGAATAAAATTGATTATTTAATTGACGTTAAACAAAATACATATATCACTAAAGAAACATATAAAGTTGATGTTTTTAAAGATTTTTATAATTATTCAGGGTTATTATCAACCATAAAAACTAATAATAGAATGCTAAACACATTAGCTAGTATTTATGCAAAAGAAAATGACCTAGATAATTGTGTTTTAATCAATGAAAATAAAGGAGTGGTAGAGGTTACAAATGCTAATATTTTTATAGTAAAAGGAAATGTGATAAAAACACCTGCATTAACCGAAGGCTGTATTAAAGGCGTTGCAAGGGGTAAAATAATAGAGGTAATTACTAAAAACCCTGATTATACTCTAGAGGAAACCAACATTTCTCCATTTGAGATTCAAAAGGCAGATGAGGTTTTTATTACCAATGCAATTATAGGTGTTCAGCCAGTTACTCATTACAAAAAGAAAAAATTCACAACTAATTTCTCTAATAAATTAATGCAAAGTTTAAAGGTGTTGGCAGTAACGTTTGTTTAATTTAAATGAATGTCGTTTGGGGCGTTTGCCCAGATTTTATAGCCTCCGCCTTTTTGAAGTATTTTATTACGCCATAATGAATCACTATTGTTACAAAAAATATCATCAATATCATTTTCAGAGATAAACCAAGAGTTTGTATTTACTTCATCTACCAATTGATTGCTACCCCAACCAGAATATCCTAAGAAAAAACGGATATCAGTGTTAGATAAGGTGCCAGCGTTTAACAATTCTTTTAATGAGTCAAAATTACCTCCCCAAAAGATATCATTATCAATTGCAATGCTATCAGGTATTAAGTGAGGTACTTTATGCACAAAATATAAATTATCTTGTTCTACAGGGCCTCCTTGGTAAATTTTAAAATCAGATTCTATTTCAGGAATCAAATCTTGTAATGTATATTCAAGGGGTCTGTTTAAAATAAAACCAACAGAACTACTTTTAGTGTGTTCTGTTATCAAAATAATAGCTCTATTAAAAGAGTTGTCATTTAGTATAGAAGGCTCAGCAATTAATAACCTACCTTTAAGTGGTTTTAAATAAGGCATAAGTAAATATATACAAAATATAGGAATAAAAAAAACTCTCTTAAATAAGAGAGTTTAGTAAGAAATTATACTGTAGTTATTAGTTGACAGCGTCACTTAATCCAGCACCAGCTTTAAACTTAGGTACATTTTTAGCAGCGATTTCTATAGTAGCTCCTGTTTGTGGATTTCTTCCTGATCTTGCAGCTCTATGAGACACAGAGAAAGTACCAAAACCAACTAAAGCAACTTTACCACCACCTTTTAATGCAGAGGTTACGTTGTCTGTAAAAGATTCTAATGCTGCTTTAGCTGCTACTTTAGATATTCCTGCGTCTGCAGCCATCGCGTCAATTAAATCTGACTTGTTCATAATAAATAGAATTTAAAAATTAATTGTATATTTTTTTGCTAATAAGCCTAACAAATATAGACGTATTAAGGGTTTGCACCAATTAGCGCCTCAAAAAAACACTATTTTGTTAATAAATAGTGCTAAATTGTTAATAAAGTAACTTTGTTATTTTAAAAATTTTGGAAAACCTTATAAATAAAGGGAGTTATAGCATCTTTGCATTTTCTGAAAATGAAAAACCATTTAAAAGACTTTGGGTATCCATTTTTTTCTTTCCAGCTAATTTTATTTCATTAATACGTATATAACCATTTTTTACGGCTACTTTTAATTCTTTTTTAGTAGTAATGATTGTTCCAATTTTATACTCATGAGATTCTGGCAATTTATCTACACTGTAAATTTTAGTATAAATTTCATCGTCATTATTTTTAATAGTAGTCCAAGCAGTAGGAAATGGGTTTAAACCTCGAATCATATTATAAATATTATCTAAAGAAGCTTGCCAATCAATTTTAGTATTTTCGGTATGTAGTTTAGGAGCAGATTTTTCTTCTAAGTTAGGTTGTTTTATAGTAGTAATTTCTCCTTTATCTATTAAATCTATGGTTTTAGCCACTAAATCTGCACCTAAAAACATCAATTTATCATGTAAAGATCCTACAGTTTCGGTGTTAGCAATAGTAATTGATTTTTGTAGAATAATTGCTCCAGTATCAATTTTATCGTCAATAAAAAAAGTAGTTACCCCTGTTTTAGTTTCACCATTAATAATTGCCCAATGAATTGGTGCTGCACCTCTATATTCAGGCAATAAAGATGCATGCAAATTAAATGTTCCTAATTTAGGCATTTGCCAAACTGTTTTGGGTAACATTCTAAAAGCAACAACAATTTGCAAATCTGCTTGTAAATTTTGTAGTTCTTGTTGAAAACCAATATCCTTTAAATTTTTAGGTTGTAGAATAGTTAAATTCTCAGATAAAGCATATTTTTTTACTGCAGATTGATTTAATTTTCGTCCTCTTCCAGAGGGTTTATCAGGTGCAGTAATTACACCAACAATGTTGTAATGATCATCCACTAGATGTTTTAAAATAGTAACTGCAAAATCTGGAGTACCCATAAAAACGATACGTGTTTTTTTCATAATTTATCTTTTAGTTGGTATTTGTTTTGATGATTGATTTGTACTTTATGCTCAGATAAAAGCCAACGCAAATGTATTAAAATGTCTTTTTCGTTTGCTTTTAAATGTTGATTTATTTCTTGAGATGTAAGGGCTTTTTTTTCTGTTAATAAATCTACAATTTTATCAGAAATCGTTTTTGTTCTCTCTTTTTTTTCGGATAAACATACATCACAAATGCCACATTTTTGTTTGGTTTTTTCATCGAAATAATGCAAAATTTGTATACTTCTACAGGTCGAATTATTCTGAATATAGTGCAAAAAATCGTCTGATTTTTTTTGTTTTTGATATAAAAATTGTTTGATTTCTTTAGCGCATAAATTAATGGTTCTATCATCTTCTCTTGGCACTAAAAACTGAATTTCGGCATCACTACGTATTTGTTTATAATCTAATATTTTATCTTGATGTAACTGTTTTAGAGTGCTAATTACTTGTTGTGATGTGGTGTTGGTTTTTTTTGCTAGTAAAAACTCATCTATATGAACTTCTTGTTTAAATAAACCAGAATAACTTCTTAGTAAAGAATTTATTAGGGTTTTAGTATAGTTTTTATTTATGGTGTATGAAAGTACTTTTTTACTGCTAGTATTAAAAAGGATTGTTGATTTTTGATTGAATGTATTTGAAATTGCTAAAACACCATTATTAGACAAAATTTGGATAATCGATGTTACTTTTCTTGTTGAAAAATGATAAGTTCTAGAAAATTCAGAAACCTGAAATTGATGCATTTCTTCAGACAATTCTCCGTTTGCAATTCTAAAATACTGATATAATTTTCTATGAATTTCTTTTACCTCGATAATACTAGGTAATGATTTTTTTAACTGTTGTTTGTAAACAGAAATATCGTGCTCATTTTTTAATAACACAGCAAAAGATTTTTTTTCATTTCTACCTGCTCTGCCAGATTCTTGTATGTAATTTTCTAAAGAATATGGCAAATCAAAATGCACAACAATACCCACATTAGCTTTATCTATTCCCATTCCAAAAGCATTCGTTGCTACCATAATTGGTGTATATTCAGACATCCAGTTTTGGTATGCAGTTTCTTTTTCTTTTAATGGTAAACCACCATGATAAAAGCTACTTTTAAAATGGTTGGCGTTTAGAAAGTTTGCAATCTCTTTTGTTTTTTTTCTAGAATTTACATAAACAATGGCTGGTTTTTTTGTTTTGGTAAAAATCTGTTTTAGTCTTAATAATTTGTCTTCAACAGTAAAAACTTGATAAGCTAAATTTTGTCTAAAAAAAGATTTACTAAAAAATTTAGGAGATGTTAATTCGAGATTTGTAGCAATATCACTTAATACTTTTTTATTGGCAGTAGCTGTTAATGCTATAAAATTAATATTGGGTTGTAATTCTTTTAAAATCTTAATTTTTCTGTAAGTAGGTCTAAAATCATGACCCCATTCAGAAATACAATGTGCCTCATCAATAGCAATATAAGATATATTAAGTTCTTTAATTTTTTGCTGAATTAATAAGGTTTGTAAGCGTTCTGGAGAAATATAAAGAAATTTATAGCCACCAAATTTAATGTTATCAAAAAGCGCTACAATTTCTTCTAAAGAAGCTCCAGATTTTATCATTGTAGCTTTTATGCCTCTTTTTTTTAGGTTTTCAACTTGATCTTGCATTAGTGCAATTAGCGGAGATACTACCAAACAAACCCCTTCTTTTGCTAAAACAGGTATTTGAAAACAAATAGATTTTCCTCCTCCAGTTGGCAGTAAGGCAATTACATCATTTTTATTTAAAACTGAACGAATTATTTGTTCTTGTGGTTCCCTAAAATCATTATAACCCCAATAGTGTTGTAGTATTTTCTTTATGTCAATCATAAATCGCAAGCAAGCGAATTGATAATAAAGTTGGCTCGTTCATCAACAGAACCAAAAGGAATCGTAGTAATTTTATACCCCAAACTTTTATAAGCATCCACTAAAAAAGTGTCAATAATTTTGGCTTCTTTAAAACTTTCATAGCGCTCATTATCAGTAGTGTGTATTTCTTTCCAAGGAGAGAAATGAAAGATATAATCGTAGGTATATTGTTTGCTTTTTTTAATAAATATATCAGGATAATCTGTTTTAAAGTAATTTAAATACGCAAAAACATCAGGTATTCCTCTATCAAAAAAAACAACAGCTTCTTCTTGTTTTTCAGCATCTAAATATTGCATTTCTCTACCTTCTAACAGCATTTCGCTAAACAATAAAGGCGCTGTTAAAAAAAGTTGCTCAATACCATTTTCTTGGGCTTTTAATGTAACTGCTCTAGAAACTTCATCAAAACAATATAATTTTTTTTCTTTTAAAGCGTTTAAAACACTGGTTTTTCCTGTGGATGGACCACCAATTAAAACGATTTTTTGTTGTTTTTTTTGCAAGTATATTATCTTAAAAATGATTAATTTTGATTTTCATTGTTTCGCAATTTTTACAAAAATAAATGATTCGTACTATAAAACTAATTTTTAATGTAATTTTGTGTTTCGTTATCTGTAAAAATTATGTCTAATTATGGAAGATAAAAGTGCTTTTTATATTAAATTAAAAGGTCAGCTAGAAGATACAACCAATTTTCCAGCAGATTATATGTACAAGTTTATTGTGCCTACTAGTGGTAATCAAATGCAAGAAGTACAAGATGTTTTTGAAAATAAAGGTGCAGTAATAACAACCAAAAAATCAAAAACCGGTAAATACATTAGTATTACAATTGTATTAAAATTAAAAAGTGCAGAAGAGGTAATTGGGTATTATAAAAAAGTTGAAAAAATTAAAGGAATTATATCATTATAAATTTATGAAGAAGTTAGTATTATTAACAGTTTTATGTTTATCGAGTGTTGTTTTTTCTCAAAAAAAAGACAAAATTTTATTAACTATTGATGGCGAAAATACATCAGTTGCAGATTTTAAAAGAGTTTATGAAAAAAACTTAGATGCTATTGATAATGATGAAGCTAAAGATGTTCAAAAAAATTTAGATTTATTTATAAATTACAAATTAAAAGTTAAAGAAGCATATAGCATTCATTTAGATACTTTGCCATCTTACGTAAAAGAAATGGAGGGTTATAAAAATCAATTATCAGCTCCATATTTACAAGATACGGCTTTTGTAAACAAGTTGGTTAAAGCTGCGTATTATAGAACCAAAAACGAAATTAAAGCAAAGCATATTTTAATTAGAACTCCTAAAATTCCGACGCCAAAAGACACTTTAGAGGCTTATCAAAAAATCACTAAAATTAGAAACAGAATTATTAACGGAGAATCTTTTGAAAAAGTAGCCGAAGAAACTTCAGAGGATCCTTCAGCTAGAGATGATGAAAAAAGAGGTAAAAAAGGTAATCAAGGAAATTTAGGCTATTTTTCTGCATTTAAAATGGTATATCCGTTTGAAGAAGCTGCTTACAATACAAAAATAGGAGAAGTTTCTAAGCCCTTCAGAACTCGTTTTGGATATCATATTTTAAAAGTTGATGCAATAAGACCTTCTAAAGGCGAGGTTGAAGTGGCACATATTTTATTAACCAAAGAAACTAAAAATGCAAAACAATTAATAGATTCTATTTACAATAGGTTAGAAAAAGACGAGCAATTTAAAGCATTGGCAAGAAAATTTTCTAATGATACTGGTTCTAAATCTAAAGGAGGTAAACTAAGAAAGTTTGGCAGTGGTGTAATGGTAAAAGCTTTTGAGGATGTAGCTTTTAGTTTAGATAAAGAAGGGGAGTATTCTAAACCCTTTCAAAGTCCTTTTGGGTGGCATATTGTTCAATTGATAAAAAAACATCCAGTACTTCCTTTTAATGATATTAAGGCAGACCTAAAAAGTAGAGTAAAATCTGGGGCAAGAGCTCAATTATCTGAAAAGGCTGTGATTAACAAATTAAAACAACAATATACTATTGCTGATAACGAAACAGCAAAAGAAATTTTTGAGCATAAAAAAATCCGAACATTAAGTAAAGATTCATTACAATCTGTAATTTTAAAAATTAATGATAAAGAAATTACCCAAGAAGTTTTTGTAAATTATATAAAAAATAAAAAAAATAAACCTGTTTTTGATTTATTTGAAGATTTTAAAGACCAAGAAATCTTAGCATATTATAAAGAAAATTTAGAAAAAACAGAGCCAGAATTTGCCTATACATTACAAGAATACAAAGATGGGTTGTTATTATTTGAGTTAATGCAACAAAAAATTTGGGATAAATCATCTAAAGATACATTGGGTTTAAAAAAGTATTATACAACCAATATTAGTAAATACAATAACAAAGAGTTTAAGAAAGTAAAAGGTCAGGTAATGAATGACTACCAAAATCATTTAGAGAAAAACTGGATTACAGATTTAAGAAATAAAAGCGCTATTGAGGTAAATAAAAAACAACTAAAAAAGTTAATTAAATACTACAATCAATAATATGCGCAACTATTTTGCAGTTCTTTTTCTTTTGATCTTTTTTCTTGCTTCTTGTGATTATTTAGAGGTGCAAGAAAAAGAAAGTACTTCATCAGAAATTGTTGCCATAGTAAATACCGAAAAACTTTTTAGAGAAGATTTAAAAGATATTCTACCTAATAATATTTCTAAAGAAGATAGTATTGTGTTGGTAAATGGTTACATTAATGATTGGGCAATAAAACAATTATTATTAAGTAAAGCCGAAGCAAATAGTTCACAAAAAGATCTCGAAGAAATTAACGCATTAATTAAAGATTATAAAGAAAGTTTGTTAATCAATAGCTATAAAGAAAGACTCATAAAACAACAGTTAGATACCCTTATTAATGATGAAGAAATTGAAGCTTTTTATGAAAAAAACAAACAAAATTTTAGATTAAATGAAGAGTTGTTAAAAATTAAGTACCTTCATTTTGATAATAATATCATCAATAAAAAAGAGTTAATTGAATTATTCAAATCTGATGATATTGATGATTTAGAAACGCTAGAAAAGCAACAATTAAGCTTTAAATTTCATCAGTTTAACGACTCAATTTGGACAAGATTAGATAAGGTTTTGTTAAAACTCCCAATTTCTAAAGAAAATCTGTTAAAAAAAACAAAATATCTCCAAAAACAAGATTCATTAGGTTTATATTTGGTCGCTATAAAAGACGTTTTGGTTAGAAATGATGTGGCACCATTAAGCTATATAGAACCAACCATAACACAAATGATTTTACACAAACGTAAAATTGAATTAATTAGAGACATAGAAAAAATATTAGTAAAAGATGCAACGAAAAACAACAATTTTAAAGTTTACTAAAACCGCACTTTTTGCAGCCTTATTTGGTTTGATAAGTAGCAATACTTTTGCGCAAGTAAAAATAGATGGGGTAGCAGTAGTAATAGGTAAAAATATTGTTTTAGATTCTGATATCGATAAATTTAAACAAGAAATAGAATTACGTTCTGAGGGTAAAATAAAAATTTCTGATTGTGAAATGTTAGAAGAGTTAATGCAACAAAAATTATTAGCTCATCATGCTGTTATTGATAGTGTTGTTGTTTCTGACCCAGAAATTAATGACAGAGTAGATCGTAGTGTGCAGTTTTTTACGCAGCAATATGGTTCTGTAGATAAAGTTATAAAAGCTTATGGTTTTAATGATTTAGATGATTTAAAGAAAGAATTATTTACAGTTCAAAAAGAAAACTTACTCATTGAAAAAGAACAACAAAAAATTACTGAAAAAATTGATGTAACTCCAGAAGAAGTTCGTTTATTCTATAATGGCTTAAAAGAAAAAGAGGAACTACCAGAATTTTCTGCAGAAATTGAGTTGGCGCAAATAGTAATCAAAGCAAAACCAACAAAAGAAGAAATAAAAAGAATTGTTGATAAACTAACCGAATTAAAAAAAGAAATTGAAGATGGTGCAAGTTTTAAAATGAAAGCTATCATCAATTCTGATGATCCTGGTGTTACTAATAATGAAGGAAAGTATGAGGTAACAAAAGAATCGCAATTCATCAAAGAATTTAAAGAAATGGCATTTAGTTTAGATGTGGGGCAAGTTTCTAAACCTTTTAAATCTGAATTTGGTTATCATTTAATGCAATTACATGAGGTAAAAGGTAATATGAGAGTTGCTTCTCATATTTTAATGCAACCAGACGTGCCTGATAGCAAACTAGCCGAAACAAGAAAGCAAGCCGAGCAAATTGCAGAAGATATTAAAACAGGTAAAATAACATTTGAGGCTGCAGTAGAAAAGTATTCTGATGATGATGAAACCAAAAATAGTGCAGGCTTAATAGTAAATCCGTACACTGGCGAATCTACATTTAACTTAACAGGTATGGATCCTGCTTTATATGCCAGAGTAGCAGAGCTTAAAAAAGGCGAACTTACAGATGTATTCTTTGATGAAAACAGAAATGGAGAAAAAATGTACAAATTTATCATAATGAGAGACAGAACCAATACACATATAGCAGATTTGGTTAGTGATTATGTTAAAGTACAAGAATTAGCATTGACAAAAAAGAAAGAAGAGACCATTGATAAATGGGCGAAAGAAAAAATACAAGATACCTATATTAAAATGGCAGAAGAACATAGAAAATGTAATTTTGTTAAAAATTGGAAAAAAGAAACCGGTAAATAATGTCAGACGTAAAAGCTGTTGATGATTTAGTAGTAAAGTACAAATCATTACAATCTGAAATTGGTAAAGTAATTATTGGTCAGCAAGAGGCTGTAAATTTTACGTTATTATCTATTTTTTGTGGTGGACATTCGTTATTAATAGGTGTACCTGGTTTAGCAAAAACCTTATTAGTAAATACAGTTTCTAATGTATTGGGTTTAAAATTTAATAGAATTCAATTTACGCCAGATTTAATGCCTTCGGATATTTTAGGAAGCGAAATTTTAGATCAAAACAAACAGTTTAAATTTATTAAAGGCCCAATTTTTTCTAATATTATTTTGGCAGATGAAATTAACAGAACGCCACCAAAAACACAAGCTGCTTTGTTAGAAGCCATGCAAGAACGTTCTGTAACTGTTTCTGGAAATCATTATAAATTAGAATTGCCATTTTTTGTTTTGGCAACACAAAACCCTATTGAGCAAGAAGGTACTTACCCATTACCAGAAGCGCAATTAGATAGATTCATGTTTTCTATTAATTTAGAATATCCAACTTTTTTAGAAGAAGTAGCAGTAGTAAAAAGTACTACCAGTAGTGTTTCACAAAATATAAATGCTATACTTTCTGGAGATGATATTATTGCCATTCAACAACTTATTCGTAGAATTCCTGTTACAGATAATGTTATTAAATATGCAGTAACTTTGGTGGGTAAAACAAGGCCAAAATCAAATGCAGCTACAACAATGGTAAAAAGCTATTTAGATTGGGGTGCAGGGCCAAGAGCCTCTCAAAACCTAATTTTAGCGGCAAAAGCGCATGCAGCAATTCATGGTAAGTACTCACCAGATATAGAAGATGTAAAAGCAGTTGCTATACCAATTTTATCGCACAGAATTGTTAAAAATTATAAAGCAGAAGCAGAAAATGTTTCTATTGTAGATATTATCAATTCGCTGCTTTAGTTTTCATTTTCTGATTCTTTTTCAAAAAAACTAAACACATTTCCTCCATAACGTTTATCATAACTATGGTTTTTATGGGTAGATAAATCTGTGTGCTTAGAGTGTTCTATAATTAAAACACCATCTTCTTTTAAAAGGTTTTTCGTAAAAACGGAATCTGCGATATTCATAAATTTTTCTACATCAAAATCATAAGGAGGATCTGCAAAAATTACATCTGCTTGTAAAGAGGTTTTATCTAAGAACTTATACACATCACTTTTATAAGTGTTTATGTCTAAATTAAGCTCTTTTGCAGTATTGTAAATGTATCTAATACAATTGTAGTTGGCATCAATTGCATAAATACTTTTAGTGCCTCTAGACGCAAATTCATAGCTAATGTTACCAGTACCAGCAAACAAATCAATTACAGATATACTATCAAAGTAATAAAGATTATTTAAAATATTAAATAAACCTTCTTTGGCCATATCTGTTGTTGGGCGGACAGGAAGGTTTTTTGGTGCTTTTAAACGTCTTCCTTTAAGTTTTCCTGATATGATTCTCATTAGCCTAACAATATAAAATTAGAATGGGTTGGTAGTTTTAAATCTCTATAAATACTGTTGTCGCTTTCTAAAAACTGTATGTTTTTTATGTATTTATAGGTAATGCTATATAACTCAGATTTTTTAGAAACATCACCTAAAAAATATAGTTGAAATTGATTTGTATCTAATTGGTTTTGCTCTGCAACAAATAGAAGGTAATAAATAAAATCTTCTTTAGATAAATATGAAAATGAGTTTGATAAAACTAATTTCTTATTATGTATGATAACAATATCAAAAGTGTTTTTATAAATATTTACATACATCATTTTTTTGTCAGAAGTATTTATAGACAAAAGTTTATCAATTAAAACAGTACTATGGTGTTGATAATTGAATTCGCCAAAGTTTTGAAACAAAAAGTTATTAATGTTTACATAAGGAATGTAAACGTTTTTTGCAGTTATTTTTGGGATATCATCAAAAGTAATAAAATCTGTGCGAAGCGTTTTTATAGTATGGTTTAAATAAGCGCTCAGTAAGTTTTCGTTAAAAAAAGCTTCTGGTACAATTGTAGATAAGCTATTTTGATGAATAACATTTACCTCAGTAAATTCTAGCTGTAAATTGTCATCTTCATTAAAAATAGGTTTAATACTTTCTAAAAGTTCTTCTGGTGTATTTAAGAGATTCTTAAAAGGATAATCCTTAAATAGCACCTTTTTTTGAGTGTCTGTATTTGAAATACAAAAAGAAAATCCACCCAAACTAAATTGGATGGATAATGTAATATTTTTTGTTTTTTGTAATGTAGTTGAATTACTTTTCAACACCACCTTTTTTATCATAAGAAGGAGGCCAGTTACCACCTGTACTAACTTCTTCTAAAGAACCAACAGAAACATATTCTCCTTTAATTTGGTCTGTTTCTATAGCTTCTAATTCTTGTTTTACTAAAGATTTATTCAATCCTTTTAAAATTCCTGTTTTTGATGTTCTTGCTCTAAACGTTGGTACAATTAAACCAGGTACTTTTTCTACTTCACCAACTTCAATTTCAAATTCAGCACCTTCAACCCCTGGTACTTTAAACATAGTTTTATAATCTTTTTCTTTAAAATACTTTAAAACAGGCTCATAACCAATTGTATCTGTAACTCTAACTTCTTCATCAACCATAAGTGGTGACCATGTAGAACCTTTGTTTACTCTTTTTACAACAGTTTTAGTTTCTGTAATTGCTAATTTTGCAGTATCTATAAATTGTATTAATCCTTGTTTGTTGTCAGTATATTTACCAGTAACATCGTAATATTTAACCTGTGCGTCTCTAATGATTTTTAAACTTTTAATTACTGGCTGATATCTTTCCACTTTTTCTTGAGCAAAAAGAATAGGTAGCATTATTCCGTTGTAAATTTTAACCCCTAAATAAACGGCTAAAGCCATCAGTATTATAGATGGTAACCACCTTAGTTTTAAAGGTAAATATTTAACTATAACATAAGCAATAAGAACTGCTAACAATACAGCCCCTACAATCATTAGTATTAAACTCATTTTAATTTGTTTTTTAATAGTGTTAACGCAAATCTACAATTTTTTTTTAATGATAAAAATTTTTCTTTGTAAAGAAATGTATCTTTGTTCATTATTAATTTTTATGGTAAAAAAAACTGAAGATTTCTATAATTTATTACTCCAAAGGTTTCCACATAATCCTACACAAAAACAAGGCCAATTATTAAAATTATTAAGTAATTTTTGTGTTACTGATGATAAAAATGCATTATTTTTATTAAAGGGTTATGCAGGTACAGGTAAAACAACAAGCATTAGTACTTTTGTTAATGCATTATCGTACATAAAAAAAAGAGCTGTTTTATTAGCGCCAACAGGTAGAGCTGCAAAAGTAATTGCGTTGTATTCTAAAAGACCCGCTTTTACAATCCACAAGAAAATATATTTTCCAAAAAAACAGGCAAATGGTGGGGTAGATTTTGTTTTGCAAACTAATAAACACAGAAATACTATTTTTATTGTTGATGAAGCTTCTATGATACCTGATAGTAGACAGAATCAAAAATTATTCGAAACGGGTTCTTTGCTAGATGATTTAATTTCTTATGTATATTCGGGTCATGAATGTAAATTGATTTTTATTGGAGATACAGCGCAATTGCCACCAGTAAAATTAGAAATCAGTCCTGCTTTAGAGGCGGATACTTTAAATTACGAATATCATAAAAATGTAGATGAAATTGAGCTGGATGAAGTAATGCGTCAACATAAAAATTCTGGAATTTTAGCAAATGCTACTCAATTAAGATTGATTTTGCAAAACGACAATGATAATTTTCAGTTTGATGTTGATTTTCCTGATATAAAAAGGCTAGAAGATGGCTATGATATTGAAGATGCTTTGGTTGAAGCGTATGATAATGATGGTGTAGAAGATACTGCGTTTATTGTACGCTCTAATAAAAGAGCAAATCAATATAACCAACAAATACGAATGAAAATTCGCGGTCAAGAAAATGAAATTTCTACGGGAGATTATGTTATGATTGTTAAAAATAACTATTATTGGTTAAAAGATGCTTCTGATGCTGGTTTTATTGCAAACGGAGATATTTGTCAAGTTTTACGGATTTATAACAATAAAGAATTGTATGGTTTTAAATTTGCAGAAGTTTTATTAAAAATGATTGATTATCCTGATATGCAACCCTTTGAAACGGTTTTGTTGTTAGATACGTTAACAAGTGAAAGTCCGTCTTTAACCTACGAAGAATCTAACAAATTATACCAAGCCGTAAAAGAAGATTATGCTGATGAAAAATCGAAATACAAACAATTTTTAGCCATCAAAAAAAACAAATACTTTAACGCATTACAAGTAAAGTTTTCTTATGCAATGACTTGTCATAAATCTCAAGGTGGGCAATGGAAAACTGTTTTTATAGAGCAACCTTATCTGCCAGATGGTGTGTCTAAAGCTTATTTTAGATGGTTGTATACTGCAATTACAAGAGCGCAAGAAAAATTGTATTTGATTGGGTTTAAAGATGATTATTTTTTAAATTAATTTAAAGAATAACTTGCAATTATGGTTCCGTATTTGTTGCCATAAGTGTATCTTAATCCTTTAGATTTACTGGTGTTGTAATTAAAAACATAACCAAAGTTAAATCTATTTGCAGTGAATTTAAACCCTAATTCCATATCAAAAACAAACGGAACCAATTCTTTGGTAACAACACTACCCGTGTTTAAAAAACTACCTTGTAAAGTAGCATCATACATTGCATACCTTAAAGTTGGTTTAAAGTAAAAAAACGATTCAATGCCTCTTGTGTATTTTGTAGAATCATCATTTAAATGTGTGTTAAAAGCAATAGAATTTTTTAATGTTTGCATTGGTGTAAAACTAAACCTGAAATTAAAGCCACTACTTATATCTGTTTGTACAGTACCTAAATTTCCGGAAACTACCCAAAAAGCATCCAATACATTAGCTACATCTTTTCCTAAAAAATAAACATATTCAGTACCAAAATTTAACCCAAAAGCGTTTTTAATTTGATGTTTCCAACCAGTAACTTCTCTATACCCATACATTTTATGAATAAAGTTTTGAACTTCATAACCTTGTGCATTTGGTCCAATAACACCTATTTGTATGCTTGTGTTTAAGATTTTATTTTTTTTATAGACTCTTTTTATACCAAAACTACCAAATAAATACGCAGCAAAAGGTCTGTCATGTTGGCTTAAAATTTCTACTATTGGTTTGTGTGGGGTGTACATTTTATGGCCAATTTTCCAGGTAACAATTCTTTTTTCTAAATTGTTGTTTTTAAGTTTAGTAAGGTATCTGTAATTTATAAAAACACCACTAGTGTAATAGCGATCTCTATTAACAGAAGTATATAAATCATTATCGGTAACTAAACTAATTTCTTTAGAAAATTTTTGTTGAGATATACAATTAAAAACAAAAAAACAGCAACAAAAACTCAATACATATTTCATAGACCACAAAGATACAAATGAATTTAAAACGATAAATATTTAGGGAAATTATAAAAAAGGTTTTATTTTAGAGCTATCAAAAATAACATATGCCTACCAAAGAATTTTTAACAGCCGACGATTTTGAGAGTTTACAAAATAGTGATGATTTAAGAGCACTAATAAAGCAAAAAAACATTCCATTTGATAACGTAAGTAATACACTTTCTTATACCAATGAGCTTCGTTCATTACAAGTTGAGCTTGTAAAGCTACAACGTTATATATCTAGCCACAACAAAAGGGTAGCTATTATTTTTGAGGGCAGAGATGCAGCAGGAAAAGGTGGTAATATTCGTAGGTTTATGGAGCATTTAAACCCAAGATCTACAAGATTAGTAGCACTTAACAAACCTACTGAAGTAGAAAAAGGACAATGGTACTTTCAACGATATATTAAAGAGTTACCCAACCCAGGCGAAATTGTTTTTTTTGATAGAAGCTGGTATAATAGAGCAGTAGTAGAACCAGTTATGGGGTTTTGTTCAGATAAACAATACGAAGAATTTTTATTACAAGTGCCAGAATTTGAACATATGATGTATGAAGATGGTGTGATAATTATTAAATTTTGGTTATCAATTACAAAAGATGAACAAGCAAAACGCTTTGATGCTCGAAAAGAGAATCCTTTAAAACGCTGGAAATTTAGTCCTGTAGATAGGCAAGGGCAAATTTTGTGGGATAAATATACTTATTACAAAAGAGAAATGTTTTCTAAAACTCACACCACTTATAGTCCTTGGATGATTATAAAAACCAATGATAAAAAAGTAGCAAGATTAGAAGCTATAAGGCATGTTTTATCGAAATTTGATTACGAAGACAAATCAGAAGCAGAGGTAGTTTTAAACCCAGATCCTAATGTAGTTATGCGTTATTACAGATCAAACATTCATCAAATAGATTAAATGCTATGAAAAAATTAACAAAATCAGATTTAAAAAAATTAAATTCAAAAAAAGGTTTATTAGCATTATTATCTAAAGAACCTTTAAATGTAGATAGAGCCTTACGCTTTGTAAATTACGAGAAAAAGCTTAAAGAATTACAAGTAGAATTAATTCGTTTACAAACTTGGGCCATTAAAAATAACGAACGCATAATTGTTGTTTTTCAAGGTAGAGATGCTGCAGGTAAAGGTGGTGCAATTCGTAGAGTTACAGAACGTATTAACCCTCGTTTTATGAGGATTGTAGCTTTACCAAAACCCACAGAAGATGAAAAATCGCAATGGTATTTTCAAAGATATGTAGAGCAATTACCAAAAGCAGGAGAAATGGTTTTTTTTGACAGAAGTTGGTATAACAGAGCTGTTGTAGAACCTGTAAACGATTTTTGCACACCTAAAGAATATGACATTTTTATGAATCAAGTAAACGATTTTGAAAGAATGATTCTAGAATCTGGCATTCATTTGGTAAAAATCTACATGTCTATCTCTAAAAAAGAACAAGCCAAACGATTTGCAGACATTAAAAGTGATCCTTTAAAACAATGGAAAATGACCAAGTTAGATGAAAAGGCACAAGATTTATGGGAACAGTATACAGAGTATAAAAATGCTATGTTTCAAAGAACAAACACAAAAATTTCACCCTGGAAAATTATTCGTGCCAATAGAAAAACAGAGGCACGTGTTAATGTAATTAACCATATTTTACAAAGTATCCCTTATGATAAAAATTTAGAAATATAATTTTTAGGCACTCTAAGTTTTTATTACTTTTAACCAAAAATTTGCAATGCTAAAAAAATCCTCCATTCTAGTATTTTTACTATTAATTGTATCTTATTCTTTATTAGCTCAGGTGCCCAGAGCTAGAGTAGATTATGATACAGCAGATATCAATACCACCCTTTCAGTAGCTGCTCCTGGAGTTTTAGTTAATGATACAGAATCTGGTGGTGCACCTATAACTGTAGCTCAATTCTTTGTAAATGGTAGCGTTTTTAATGTAGGTGAAACTGCAAATTTTGGACAAGGAAGTATTACCATTTTAGCTGATGGTAGTTATACTTTTGTGCCAAGAGCCAACTATACAGGTAATGTTTCTACCATTACTTATCAAATAACAAATGGTACATTTACAAGTGCTGCTGACTTACTTTTAACGGTAGAGTTTACAGACAATTTACTTGTTGTCAGAGATTTAGGGAGTTGTAACCAGGGTTTTAATGCCAATGGAGAATATAAAATAAAGTATAGTTTTGAGCTAAATAATACCAGTAATGCAAGAGATTTTCACGAAACAAGTTTAATTACAAATATTAACATAACCAACAATTTGGAGGCTGCTTTTGGTGCAGGATGTGTAATTAATGTTGCTGATGTAAGTATTTTTACCAGAAGTGATATTACCTATGTAGATACTCCTTACCCTTTAGATTTTGACGAAACAACAATAAACTCAGCTTTTAGAAATGCTAGCTCAGACGCAATTTTTAATGCAACTGCAACAAACTTAACATTATATCCAAGACAATCTATATTTGTTAGCTATTGTGTTACTGTAAATCCTTTTTGTGATGGAAGACCTAACCCAACACCTTCAGGATCTGGAATTAACTTTACAAATACAGTAACTGTAAACTCAACAAAAGGAGGAAATTCAGATACTACAGCACTTTCAGATTTTCATACCACAGAAGCTGTAGTTTCTGCAGGGTTATATGTGCCAGAATTTCATAGCAATCAAGATCCACCAGGGGTAATCAATTCTGATGGTACTTATGACTATATAAATACTGTAGTAATTACAAATGAAGGTCCTACAACAGCTCAAAATATTAATTTTAATATGGGTTTAGGAGATTTTCAGAATAAAGTAACGTTTAATGAAATACGTGTTACACAAATTTCAGGCCCCAA
Source organism: Polaribacter sp. R77954 (assembly GCF_044595335.1). Classification (GTDB taxonomy): domain Bacteria; phylum Bacteroidota; class Bacteroidia; order Flavobacteriales; family Flavobacteriaceae; genus Polaribacter. Next base: position 817,285 of record NZ_CP138992.1, on the reverse strand, counting down.
TGTAGCAATAAACTCTAACTTTGATGGAGATAATGAAACCACGCTTTTAGCTGCAAATAACACACTACCAGCAGGAGAAACCATAATTTTAGAAGTATTTTATTTAATTGGTCCTGTAGATAGCACCAGTTATAGCTTTTTTAATCAAACCAATTTATCGCAAACGCAAAGTGGTTTAGATGGTTTTGATGCAACAGATCAAAACAATAAAAAAGCATTTTCTTTTGTTACATGGTCAGATAATTTAGGCAATCACTTAGATCGTTATTATGTATTAAACTCTTTAGTAACAAGTGTTTCATCAGCTTTATATTGCGATTGCTCTTTGGTGGGTATGCGTTTTTTGTTCAGTGCATCTTCAAATACTAATAAGGTTATTACATCAACTATACCAGAACCTAATGGAATACTAGAACATGAAGAAATTACTTTTCAAGCAACCATAGAAAATACCAGTCAAGCTGTAGAGCTAGATAACTTGCAACTGCAAGAAAACGTTAATAATGTTTGTGGTGGCAACATAATATCTGTAAGTACACCAAGAATTGTTAGCTCATCTGCAACAGCAAATCCTATATTAAATCCTTTATTTAATGGCGTTAGTGATACCAATATATTTGATGGAAGTTCTGGTTTGTTAAAAATTAGAGAAAAAATAACCATAGAATATACAGTAGTTTTTAACGAGGCCTGTAGTGGAGATAATACCTCGTTTTTTTCAGCAGAAGATCCATTAGGTAGATTTGTTTCATCTTCTGATGCTGCTACTGTTGTTGCATCCTCAGATACTGACAGTGATGGCATTACTGATGATGTTGATATAGATGATGATAATGATACCATACCAGATGTTTTAGAATATAATGGTATTGATCCTTTAGGTGATGCAGATAATGATGGTTTCCCAAATTATAGAGATGCAGATTTTGGTGCAGATGCAAATGCAGATGGTATTGTAGATCTTTTTGATTTTGATAATGATGGTGTGCCTAATCACTTTGATTTGGATAGTGAAAATGATGGTATTTTAGATATTGTTGAGGCTGGAAATGGCACTTTAGATACCAGTAATAATGGAAGAACCAATAATACTGTTGGGTTTAATGGATTAGATAATACCATAGAAACTAACGATTCTATGTTAGCCTCAATAGCATATAATATGCCTAATACAGATGCTAATGGGAATCCGAATTTTTTAGACATTGATGCAGATGATGATGGAATTGTAGATAACATAGAAGCACAACCTACAAATAACTATACAACATTAAGTGGAACAATTTCTGAATGGGGTATAGATGCATCATATCCAAATGGAATTCAACCAGTAGATACAGAAAATGATGGAATTCCAGATTATATAGATATCAATTCAGATAATGATATTCGAGATGATGTTCTAGAAGGTTGGGATACCAATAGTGATGGAACTGCAGAAATAATACCTTCAAATTCCGACATAGATAATGATGGTTTAGACGATGCTTTTGATAATGATGATAATAGATTAAATCAAACGAATGGACAAACACCACAAAGTTTTCCAAATGCAGATAATGTAGATAATCCTGAAAGAGATTGGCGAGAAATCATAGCAATTGTTATTCTTATCAATGATATTACAGTAACAGAAGGTCAAGACGTAACGTTTACTATATTGTTTGTAACCAAAAATAATAATTCAATTTTAATAGAAAGTGCATCACCTGTAGATATCAATTTTTCAACTTCTAATGGTACTATTACTACTAATGTATATGATGTTGCAACAGCTCCTTTTGATTATTCCGATTTTTCAAATACCGTTTTTACAGTTCCACCTTTTACAAATACAGCACAATTTACAGTTACTTCTTTAGAAGATAATATTTATGAACTGACAGAATTATTCACCTTAACAGGCAATGTAACTTCAAACAATACATTAACCACAGAGTTTAGTGGAATTGCGACTTTATTAGATAATGATGAAAAACCAGACATTACCATGAATGATTCTACAGAAGATGAAGGTGTTGATTTGGTTCATACCATAGAAATTGATACAAATAATAATCAAACTATTGCATCTTCTACACCAATTGAAGTACTTATAAATACTAGCGATAATTTAGCTATAAGTCCAGATGATTATACAACAGTTTCAGATGTGTTTACTATAGCTGGTACTGTAGATCCTAGTAACCCAAATACTTCAGTTTCTGTTAACATTACATCTATATTAGATAATTTAAATGAATTAGATGAAGAACCTTTAAATGTGGTTGGGCTAGTACAAACATCAAATGTAAGAACATCAGATTTAAACAAAACAGCTACAATTTTAGATATCGACCCAAAACCATTGATACAAATTGATAGTGTAACTGTTGAGGAAGGTAATTTTATGAAATTTACCATCAGTCTTTTAAATGATAATGATGAATTGATGCAAAATTATCTTCCTATAAATATGACTTTAGAAACTGTTGATGATACTGCAAACGCTAATTTAGACTACGAAACAAAATCCAAACAAGCTATAATTCCTGCATTTACAGAGCTCATCACTCAAAACATAAATACTTTAGAAGACAAATTGAATGAAGATACAGAAACCTTCTTTTTACAAGCCAATGTGTTTAGTAGTGAGGTTTCAAATACGTTTCCTCCTCAAGGAGTTGGTTTTATAAAAGACAATGATTACCCGAATTTATTTTCACCAAATGGTGATGGTAAAAGTGATGTTTTTAAAATTTCGGGTATTGAAGATTATCCAAACTTTAAACTTAACATTTACAATCGTCAAGGTAATGAAGTGTATAATTACAGTAACAATGGCAATCTAAATCCTGTTTGGTGGAATGGAACTTACAAAGGGCAACCTGCGCCTACAGGAGTGTATTATTATATTTTAGATTTTAATGATGGAGTTAAGAAACCAATTACCAAATTCATTCAATTAATCAGGTAATGAAAAAGAAAATTGCATCTATTATGACAAAGAATTTTATTTTTTTATGTTTGGTAATAGCCTTCATCAGCCTAAATAGCTATGGCCAACAACCACCTCATTACACACAATATTTGTATAACATGCAAATTGTAAATCCTGCTTTTGTAGGTTATAGAGCAGAATTAAGTATGTCTGTTTTAGCACGTCAACAATGGGTTGGAGTAGAAGGGGCACCTACTACAAAAACATTTTCTCTTAATGGTAGAACAAGAAGAGGTTTAGGAATAGGAACCACCATTGTACATGATAAAATTGGTTTATCAGAAATTACAAATACAAATGTAGATGCATCCTATACTATTGTACTATCTCAAAATAGTAGACTAGCATTTGGTTTAAAAGGTGGTTTACTATTTTATAATAACAATTTATTTGATGGTATTACACCAGATACAGAGGTTTATCCATCAACAACAGGAAGTTTTGTAAATGTAGGTTTTGGAGGTTTATTTTATACCAAAAAGTTTTATGTAGGTTTATCTGTACCTCAGTTGTTAGAATCTCCTCAGTTTTATATAGAGGATAATTTGAATCAAACTAGTTTGTCTACAAATCCAAATATATTTTTGTCATCAGGTGTTTTATTTAAGTTGTCAGAAAGATTATTATTTAGGCCTTCAACTATGGTTAGGTATACTGTAAACCAGCCATCTTCTATAGATGTAAATGCAAGTTTTTTATACAACCAAATTTTAGAAACAGGCATCTCTTATCGCTATAAAAATTCAGTAAGTGGTTTATTTACAGTTATTTTAAATAAAAAATACAGAATAGGGTATGCTTACGATCACAGATTTTCTGTACTTGGTGGTAATTTAAGTTCGCACGAAATTGTATTTCAAATGGATTTAAATTTTAAAAGAAATACAAGGTGGCTACTCTTTGATAATTGTTATTTTTAGAATTAATCTAACTTTAAAAATTAAGCAAGTTTTTTTTGTACTTGTAAAAATATAAAATAAATTTCTCCGGCAATTTGTTTGTTGGTTGCTAGATAAGTTTTTTCTTGAATATCAGAACCATCAGAATATTTAGGATCTACAAAAGGTAAATGAAAACGATGCGATGCAGAGGGTATAAATGGGCAGTTTTTATCAGCACTATCACAAGTAGTTATCGCCATAAAAGGACCATTATTTTCTGGGTGATCATATAATTTAGAAAAACCAAAAATAGAGTTTTTAGAACCTTCAAAACTAATTTGATACTTTGGGTTTTGATGAGAAAAATCTACCACATGAAACAAAAAACCTACTTTCTGTAAGGTTTTTACAGTATTTCTATAAAATGCAGTTACCTCTGTTCCTCCAGAAAATGAGTTAATATTCAAGTTAAAATAGTTAGCAGCATAAAAGCTCCAAACTTGCCCTAATTGACTTCTTCTAGAGTTATGAGTACAAATATAATTTAAGTTTACAACTTTATGAAGGGTGTATTCTTCTGCAATAGTTTCTGCAATTCTCAACAAACGTTTTACCCTATCTTCAGATGGTAAGCTTTGTTTAAAAGCATTTTCAAAGAAGGTTTTGGTAGAAGTGTTTGAAGTTTTTAACATATCACTATTTTTTGCAACAAAATTAGGCTAAAATTGTACTTTTGTTAATTAATATAATGTTAAGAATGCGTTTAGAAATTGGAAATAAAGTAGCTGTTTTAGATGATGTTATTAAAGGAGTTGTAGTAAACATTAATGGTAACGAGATTTCTATAAAAGCAGAAGATGGAATGATATTTAATTTTTTGCCTTCAGAGCTTGTTAAGATTGATAAAGAACAACACGAACTAAGTAAATTTACAGATATAGATAATCCTATTTTAAAAGAAAAAATAGCCACTCATAAACCAAAGAAAAGTCATTTTGTGAAAGACAAAAATGAAGTGATTTTAGAGGTAGATTTGCATATTAATCAGCTTATAAAGTCAACCAGAGGTTTAGATAATTATGATATGTTAAACTTACAGTTAGATACTGCAAAAAGAAAAGTAGAATTTGCAATTGCCAAAAGAATTTCTAAAATTGTGTTTATCCACGGTGTTGGAGAAGGAGTTTTAAAAGGCGAATTGATTAGTTTACTAAATAAATATCCTGTAAAATATTATGATGCCTCTTATAAAAAATATGGTTTAGGAGCTACAGAAGTGTATATTTATCAAAACACAAATTAATTGTATTTTTAAAGTATGAAAGCTATTTATTTAGATAATGCAGCAACAACAAAAATTGATGAAGAGGTACTAGAAGTGATGCATACTTCTATACAAGAAAACTATGGGAATCCGTCATCAACACATCAATTTGGTAGAAAAGCCAAATCTGCTGTAGAAACAGCAAGAAAAAATATAGCGCAACATTTTAATGTTACAGCAAGTGAAATTGTGTTTACAGCTGGCGGAACTGAAGCAGATAATTTAATTTTAAACAACGCAGTTTTAAATTTAGGGGTAAAAAGAATTATTACTTCTAAAATAGAACATCATGCAGTTTTGCATGCTTGTAATCATCTTAAAGAAACTTACAATATAACTTTAGATTTTGTAAACCTTAATGAATTTGGCAGTATAAATCTAGCGCATTTAGAGGAATTGTTGTCAGCCTCAACCCATAAAACTTTAGTGAGTTTAATGTATATTAATAATGAAATAGGTACTATTTTGCCCGTAAATGAAGTTTGCAACCTTTGTAATAAATACCAAGCATTGTTGCATTCAGATACTGTGCAGGCCATTGGTCATTACCACTTAGATTTACAAAAAACACCCATTGATTTTATAGTAGCAAGTGCTCATAAATTTCATGGACCCAAAGGTGTTGGTTTTGCTTACTTTAAAAAAGGCTTTGGCATTTTACCCATGTTTTTTGGTGGTGATCAAGAAAGAGGTGCAAGGTCTAGCACAGAAAATGTACATAGCATTTTAGGTATGGATAAAGCCTTAGCAATTGCCAATACCAATTTAAATAAAGACCAAGAATATATTAATAATTTAAAACAGTATTTTATTTTAAAACTACAAGAAAACATAGATAATATTCAGTTTAATGGCCTTTCATCTAATTTAGATAAAAGCAGTTATACTATTTTAAGTGTACGTTTTCCTATAAAAAATAATATGCTTTTGTTTAGTTTAGATATGGCTGGTATAGCAGTTTCTGGAGGTTCTGCATGCCAAAGTGGTAGCAATAAAGGCTCTCATGTTTTAGCTGAAATTTTAAATGAGTATGATACAGATTATACATCTATACGATTTTCTTTTTCAAAATATACAACAAAAGCAGAAATTAATAGTACTGTACTAAAAATAAAAGAGTTGATTTAAAAATTAACGTTTGCTTACTTTGTTAAATTCTTTAATCATAACATAAGCCCAAACAATTACGCAAACACCTACAAAAATAGAAAAGTAGAAAATTATATTATCTGCGGTCATTCATAATTATTTTTAGGAAAATCATTACGCCTAATAGTGTGGGGGCCCAAAGACCCAAAAATATTCCATGTAATTTATCACCAGTTAAAAAAAGATATTCTGCTATTAAAATAATTAGTACACATAATAGCAACATTAGTATGTTAGCCTTACCTAACTTCTTCATCAAGTTCATTAAATCAAAACCATTTAAATGTAATAGTGTAAAGTTAACTAATTATTTTAAAGTCTTAAAATTTTGTTAAGGTTAATTAATAAAATATCTTAAATTCATATATTTTACTGTGTTTTTTTCAATCTAAGTTTTTTTAAAATAAATTTAACTCAGCTAGTTGAGTTATATTTTGTTAAATTCGTAAGCTAATAATTTAAGTTCACCACCGTTCATGAGAGTACTTTTATTTACAATTCTTTGTTTTTTTACTGCACATATTGGTTTTGGGCAAGAGATACCACCAATAAATATCTTTTCAACAGAAGATTATGGAGCTGAGAATCAAAACTGGGCTATTTCTCAAGCTTCAAATAAGTTTATATATATCGCAAATAATAATGGTTTATTAGAGTTTAATGGTGCAGATTGGCAGTTATATCCAACACCAAATGAAACTATTATGCGTTCTGTAAAATGTTTTGGAAACAAAATATATACAGGTTTTTATATGGATTTTGGTTTTTGGCAGAAAAACGAATTTGGTGCATTAGAGTTTACCTCTTTAGTGCAAAACAGCCAAATTCAAATGCTAGAAGATGAACAAATTTGGGAAATATCTGAATTAGATGGGTGGATGATTTTTAAATCTCTGCAACGAATTTATCTGTATAATTTAGAAACAAAATCATATAAAATAATAGAGGCCTCAAAATACCTTACAAAATTAACCAAAGTAGATAATATTATTTATTATCAAGATTTAGAACATGGTGTTTTTATGATAGAAAACGGAGCACCTAAATTGGTTTCTAAAGAAAAAGCACTTACCGAAAATTTAATTGTTGCTATTTTTTATAAGAACAATAAACTATACTTTTTAACACAAAAAGATGGTTTTTATTATTTAGAGGATGGCGCAGTAAAAAAGTGGAATATATCTGCAAATAGTTTTTTATCAAACAAAACTATTTATAGTGCCAAACTGCTAAAAAATGGAAATATTATTTTAGGTACAATTTCTAACGGAATTATAAAATTGAATAAAAATGGCGATGTGTTTTATGAAATTACTCAAGGTTTAGGGTTAAGTAATAATACTGTATTATCAATTTTTGAAGATGTAGACGAAAACGTATGGTTGGGTTTAGATAATGGTATTAACACCATCAACCTAAAGTCGCCATTTAAGTTATTTGTTAAAAAAGAAAACTTTTGGGGCACTATATATGCATCAATTGTTTATAATGATTATTTGTATTTGGGTACAAACCAAGGTTTATACTATAGAAGAAAAAATTCTAATGAACGCTTTAAGTTTGTTAAAAATACACAAGGTCAAGTATGGGATTTACAAGAAATTAATAATACTCTTTTTTGTAGTCATAATTCAGGAACTTTTGTGGTTAATAATAATGATGCCTCATTAATTAAAGGTGGAGAGGGGTCTTGGGGAGTAAAAAAAATAGATAATAACACCCTTATTATGGGAGCCTATGATGGCTTATATATTTTAGTTAAAAAAGAAAACTCTTGGGTAATAAGAAACAAAATAAAAGGTTTTTCTAACTCTAGTAGGTACTTTATTTTAAAAGACGATCATAAAATATTTGTAAATCATGAATACAAAGGGGTGTTTAAGTTAGAGGTGGATAATGATTTTAGAAACATAACAAAAGCTGTAAGAGATGAATCAGTAGAAAAAGGGATTCATTCTAGTTTAGTTCAATATCAAAATAATATTTTTTATTCCTGTAAAAAAGGAGTTTATAAATATTTAGAAACCAAAGACAGTTTTAAATTAGATACTATTTACAGTAAATTAATGCCTAAAAATAAGTTCTTATCTGCTAAATTAATTCATCATACATCTAACAATAAACTTTGGTCGTTTACCAAAGATGATATTCGCTTTTTTGCTCCAGGTAAGCTAAGTGATAAACCAGATTTAGAGATAATTTCTATAAAAGGGGGCTTGCATACTGGGGCATCTGGTTACGAAAATATAATTCACCTTCAAGAAGAGGAATATTTAATTGGTACTTCTGATGGCTATTTAATCGTAGATTTAAATAAAATCAAAGCGCCTAATAATTTTACAATAGACTTAAATAGAGTTTTAAACAATAAAACAGATGGTGTTCAACGAAAAGTAAGCTTAAATACAGCACCAGAATTTCATGTAAAACAAAATAATATCGAATTTGATTATAGTGTTTCTAATTACAACAAAACATCATCTATCAAATTTCAGTACAAACTAGAGGGGCTTAATGAAAAGTGGAGCAAGCTTTATAAAAAGAACTCGGTGCTTTTTGAAAATTTACCTAGTGGAGATTATGTATTTAAGGTAAGAGCTTCTATTGATAACAAATTAAGCCAAAATATTGCAGAATATTCATTTAAAATTTCTAAGGCATGGTATTTATCTAATGTTTTTATTTTTATATACCTATTAATCGTAATTATAATTTTTTATTCATTGCATATCGCATCTAAAAGATATTATAAAAAACAAAGAGAAGACCTTTTAGAAAAAGCACAAAGAGAAATAGAACTTAAAGAACTAGAGAGTTCTCAAAAAATTATTAAACTAAATAATGATAAGCTAAGAAATGATATTGAAAGTAAAAATAGAGAATTAGCTACCTCTACAATGAGTATCATTAAAAAGAATGAATTCTTAAATACCATAAAGTCAGAATTAACAGAAAATGGAAAAAGTAGCGTTACTAAAGTCATTAAAATTATTGATAAAAACTTAAATAATACAGATGATTGGAAACTGTTTCAAGAAGCATTTAATAATGCTGACAAAAATTTTCTGAAAAAGATCAAAACCAAACATCCAGAATTAACCCCTAATGATTTAAGGTTATGTGCCTATTTAAGGTTAAACTTATCCTCTAAAGAAATTGCTCCGCTATTAAATATTTCGCCAAGAAGTGTAGAAGTAAAACGTTACAGATTAAGAAAAAAGATGAGTTTGCCACACGATGCCAACTTAACCAACTACATTATTGAGATATAAAACTATACAAATAGCAGAAATCACCTATACATTTACACAACATCTACTTATTTTCTGCTATTTTAATCATCTTTAAATACACTGCTGTTTGTTGATTTTATTGGCTTTTAAGGTTTTTTTTGTCATGTATGTTTTTTGTTGAGGTGATTTTTGTGGTTTTCGTTATTTTTAGATGTTATTTTTGTGTTAAACATAAATAAAACTTTATTAATGAGAAAAATTGTCATAGTATTACTCTTTTCTTTCAGCTCAGTTTTGGCTTATGCACAAACTATGAATGTAAAAGGTGTTGTTAAAGATGCAACCTCAGGAGAACTTCTACCAGGAGTTAGTATTATTGTTAAAGGAACTACAGTAGGTACTGAAACCGATTTTGATGGGTTGTACAGTTTAAAAGTCCAAAAAGGAGAAACCATAGTATTTAATTACTTAGGTTACAAGCAAAAAGAAGTAGTTGTAGATAAAGAAACCATAAATGTTGGTCTCGAACAATCTACAGAAGCTTTAGATGAAATTATAGTTGTTGGATATGGTAAACAAAAACGAAAGGATGTTACAGGGTCTGTATCTTTAGTAGGAGAAGAAACACTAGAGGCTTTAAAACCAACAGATGCTTCTACTGCTTTACAAGGTACAACATCTGGGGTTACAGTAAATTTATCTTCTGGTGCACCTGGGGCTTCTGCCAATATTTTAATTAGAGGGGTAAGTTCAAATACCAATAACCAACCTTTAGTAATTGTAGATGGTTACCAAGGAGATTTAAATAGTATCAACCCAAGTGATATTGAGTCTATAACTGTTCTTAAAGATGCACAAGCAGCTATTTACGGTATACGTGGTGCAAATGGTGTTGTTTTAGTAACCACAAAAGCGGGTAAGAAAAATAAAGCACCTTCTGTAAAGTACGATGTTCAAACAGGTATACAAAATACTACAAGAAGGTTAGATTATTTAAATGCAACAGAATACGCTTTGGTTTTAAATGAAGCTTATGCTGCAAGTGGGCAAACTATACCGTTTACAAATGTAGCAGATTTAGGGCAAGGTACAGATTGGCAAGATCAATTGTTTAATCAGGCTTTTATGCAAAATCATAATATTAGTGTATCTGGTGGTGGAGAGAACGTAAGTTATTTTGTAAGTGCAAATAGAATTGAGCAAGATGGTATCATTGCAAAAGAAAAATCTAACTTTATTAGAAACAATATCAAAGTAAATTTAGGAATTGATATTTCAGAAAAATTAAAGTTTTCATTAATATCTAACTTTTTTACTTCTTATTCAGAAAGCATTCCGAGTTCTGTACTTTTTAATGGTTTAAATTATGCACCAACATTTGGTGTTGAAGAAGATGATACCAATAACTTTTTAGGGATTGAGTTAATCAACCCATTAAACCAATTGACTAATGTGTATAACGAAACTTACGGAAGCGGTTTAGAAGGTAACTTTAAGTTAGAATATCAACCTATAGAAGGTCTTAGTATTACATCAAGATTAGGGTACAAAATTTTCAACCAAAAAGGAAAAACTTTTACGCCTATACAAGATTATGGTTTAGGTAAAGTATTTAATGTGCCTCAAAGTTCTGTTTATCAATTTAAAACAACTTCTACAAGAGTTAATGGCGAAATTTTTGCTACTTACAATAAGTCTATTGAAGAAGATCATAATTTCGCCTTTACCTTAGGTACAAGTATGCAAAATGATTATTTTGATGGGTTGTATGCAACTGGTATTGATGTGCCAAGTAATTCAGTTGATTTTGCAGAATTGTATTTAACTGATTCTCAAAATATTCAAAGAAGCTTAAATAGTGGTTTTGATGATTTTAGATTAGTATCTTATTTTACAAGACTACAATACGATTATAAAGGTAAATACTTATTTTCTGCTTTATTAAGAAGAGATGCTGCATCTCCTTTCGATGAAGACTTAAGAGTAGATCATTTTTGGTCGGTAACCTCTGGTTGGAAAATTTCTGATGAAAAATTTATGGAAGATAATGAAACCATAAGTTTTATGAAATTAAGAGCTAGTTATGGTACTTTAGGTAATTATGTTGGTAATAACTTATACCGTTCTTTATTAAACGGAGAAGCTACTTATGTTTTTGATGGTGCTTTAGTAAATGGTAGAGCACAAGGTGGTTTAGCTAATCCATTAGCACAATGGGAAACTGCAGAAAAATTAGACATTGGTTTAGATATTAATTTCTTTGATGATAAGCTTACTGTTGTTGCAGATTATTTCGAAGAGAGTAGAGACAATTTATTAATTCAAGGTTTTCCTGTTTCAGGTATTTTAGGAACTGGTGCTCCAGGTGGTGCTAACCCAACAGTAAACGCTGGTACTTCTAAAAATACTGGTGGTGAGTTAGCAATTGGTTACAAAGCATTGCAAACAGATAATGCTAGAGTAAATATTAATTATAATGTTACTTATGTTACTAATAATGTAACTGATGTAGAGGGTGGTGCTTTTTTAGAAGGTGGTTCTTTTGCAATAGGTAATCCTGCAATTTCTAGAATGGAAGTTGGGCAACCAATTGGTTATTTTTATGGTTTAGTTACTGATGGTATTTTCCAAACTCAAGCAGAAGTAGATGCGCATCCTTCTCAATCTGATTTAGGTGCAACTACTACTTCTCCTGGTGATATTCGTTATAAAGATATGAACGGAGATGGTAACATAGATTTAGACGATAGAGTAAATATAGGTAATCCACAAGCAGAATTTTTAATGGGTTTAAATATTTCTGCAAACTATAAAAATTGGGATTTTTCAACATATATGTATGCTGAAATTGGTAAAGATATGGTTAGGAATTTTGAACGTTTTTTACCAAATGTAAACAGACCAACATATTATTTAGATAGATGGACAGGCTCAGGAACAAGTAATTCTGTACCAAGATTAACAAATGATGCAACAAACAATAGATTGTTCTCAGATTTTTATGTAGAAGATGCTTCTTTTTTAAGAATGAACAACATACAAATAGGTTACAATATATCACCAGATGTTTTAGAAAAAGTAGGTTTATCTAAATTTAGAATTTATACTTCTATAAACAATTTATTTACACTTACTAAATACACTGGTTTTGATCCTTCTATTAATGGTGGGGCAATTGGTGCTGGTATAGATTATGGTAATTACCCTTCTGCACAACAGTTTTTATTAGGTTTAAACGTTACATTTTAAGATATAGATATGAAAAAAATAAATAAATTTATTCAAAGAGCTATCTATCTATGTATAGCTTTAGTCACAATTTCATCATGTTCAGATGAATATATAGACAATGCAAAAGTAATTGCAATTGATTCTGAGTCATTTTTTAACTCAGAAGCAGAATATTATCAGGCTGTAGTTGCTGCTTATGATCCTTTACAATCAACATTTATAAATGTTTTAATGGGCGAAATCGCGTCAAATAATACATTATGTGGTGGTGAGAGTGCAACAGATGTACCAGGTTATCAGCAAATAGACGATATGATTCATACTCCTGTAAACGCACAATTGCAAAACTTATGGAGTTGGATGTTTGGGGGTGTAAATAGAGCCGCTTATGTTATCGAGTTTAAAGATAATGTAGATTTTGAGGGTAAAGATGCCTTAGTAGCAGAAGCTTATTTTTTAAGAGCTTATTATAATTTCGAATTGGTAAAATGGTTTGGAGATATTCCAATCAAACCAGAAGGTCGTTTCTTTTTAGGTGATGAGAAAACAATTCCAAGATCACCAAAAGCAGAAGTTTATGCTTTAATAGAGCAAGATTTAGAGTGGGCAATAGATAATTTAACATATACAGCTCCACAAACAGGTAGAGTTACAAAAGGTGCTGCACAGGCATTGTTAGGTAAGGTATATTTGTTTCAAGATAAATTTGATGAAGCTTCAGTTGTTTTAGAAAACTTAATTCAAAATGGGCCTTATATGTTAGAAACAGATTATAACAACATTTTTGAGTTTGCAGGAGAAAACGGACCTGGTTCTGTTTTTGAAGTTCAATATACAGATGTAGAAGGTGCTGGTTTTGATTGCTTACAATGTAGTGAAGGTAATGTTGCAGTTGGTTTTCAAGGTGTAAGAGGTTATAATGGGCCAGATTTTACCCCAGGTTTTAGTTTTAATGTGCCTACTCAAGAAGTAGTAGATGAATTTGAAGTAGGAGACTTAAGAAAAGATGTAGCCATATTAGATATTGATGCTTGGGCTGCTTCTACAGGAGCAGAATTTACAACAGGTTATGAGCATACAGGCTATTTCAACAGAAAATACATACCTAGAACTAGAAGTGCCAATGCAGCTGGAGATCAAAACTTGACTAACCCAAATAATTACAGAGCAATTCGATATGCAGATGTATTACTAATGGCTGCAGAAGCTAACAACCGTAAGTCAAGTCCTAATGATGCTTTAGCCAGAACATATTTAAATATGGTAAGAGAAAGAGCTTTTGGTAATGCTGATAATAACATTACTACAAGTGGAACAAATTTAACGGCTGCTATTTATAAAGAACGTAGAGTAGAATTGGTTGGAGAAGGTCATCACTTTTTTGACTTAGTAAGAACAGGAAGGGGAAGCCAAATACCTGGTTTTACACCAAATAAAAATGAAGTATTTCCTATTCCGTTTGAAGAAATTCAATTTTCTCAAGGAAATTGGTCACAAAACCAAAACTATTAATTTTATAGAAATATGAAAAAAATTAAAACAATATACAGAGCATTAGTAATACTTCTAATTGTTAGTGCTTGTACAGAAGATGAAAGAAGTTTAGACTTCTTAGACAATATTGCTGTACCTTCTAATGTAGCAGCATCCTATAATGTAACTCAAGACAATACTGGGTTAGTAACCATAACCCCAACTGCAGAGGGTGCAGTAGCTTTTGATATAGACTTAGGAGACTCTTCACCTATGGTAGAGGGTTTAGAAATGGGTAAGAATATACAACATACTTATGCAGAAGGAACCTACAATATAAAAGTAGCAGCATACAATTCTAAAGGCGATGTTACAGAATTATCTCAAGAGTTAGTAGTATCATTCAAAGCGCCAGAAAACTTAGTAGTTACTATAGAAAATGACGCAGCAATTACTAAACAAGTTAATATTTCTGCAACTGCAGATTTTGCAGCTACTTATGAGTTTTACTCAGGTGAAGCAGATGTTACACAACCTGTTGCTACAGCTAATATTGGTGATGCCATTAATTATCAATATGCAGAAGCAGGTACATACAGTGTAAGAATAATTGCAAAAGGTGGTGCAATACAAACTACAGAATACACAACAGATTTTGAGGTAACAGAAATTTTAGCGCCAATTGAGTCTGCTGCAATTCCACCAACAAGAAATGCAGAAGATGTACTTTCAATATTTTCAAGCGTTTATACTGATATTAATGCAAATTTATTACCAGATTGGGGGCAAAGTCAATTTGGAAGCAGTTTTGGTGAGTACGATTTAAATGGTGATAAAATGTTACAGTACACCAATCTTTCTTATCAAGGAATTGCGTTTGACGATAATAAACAAGATGTTTCAAATATGGAGTTTTTACACATAGATGTTTGGACACCAGATGTAACAAAATTAAAAACATTTATCATCAATGAAACAGATGAAGTACAAGTTACTTCAGATTTAAGAGTAAATCAATGGACAACTATTAACATTCCGCTTTCAGACTATACAGATCAAGGTTTAACCTTAGATCTAATACGTCAGTTTAAATTCGAGTCAGAAGGTCCATGGCCAAGAGAAGGAACCGTGTTTGTAGACAACATTTATTTCTGGAAATCTCCAGCACCTGCTGGCGCTCCAATTTTATCTGATGATTTTGAAGGTAATGGAAATATAACTTCTTGGGCTGGAGACGACTGTGGAATGGATAATAATTTTGCAAATCCTTTTAAAGACGCATTAAATGATTCTGATACTGTTTTAGAATATAATGATACTGGAGGACAATATGCAAATATTAGATTTGAAAAAGGTTCTAGTTTCGATTTAACAGGTGGTAACAGTATTTTCTCATTAAAAATATACGTACCTTCTTCTAGCGTTAGTGGTAGCCAACCAAATCAAATATCTTTAAAATTACAAGATGGTACAGCTGCAGAACCTTGGGCTCAGCAAACAGAAATCATAAAACCTATTGCTTTAGATACTTGGCAAACCGTTTCTTTTGATTTTGCTACAGATGTTACAGCAGGTGCTGCAGATCCATTAAGTAGAACAGACTTTAATAGAGTAGTTTTACAGGTTAATTCAGAAAATAATAATGATACAGTAACTGCATATATTGATGACTTTTCATACGGTTTAGAAGTTGTAGATACAGAGCCGTTTGTAAATGATGATTTTGAAGGAAATGGAACAATTACAACTTGGGCAGGAGATGATTGCGGAATGGATAATAATTTTGCAAATCCATTTAAAGATGCTTTAAACGGCTCTGATACGGTTTTAGAATATAACGATACAGGTGGGCAATATGCAAATGTTCGTTTTGATATTACTCCAAATTACGATTTGAATGCGAAATCTAAATTTTCACTAAAAATTTATGTACCATCCTCTAGCGTAAGCGGAAGCCAACCCAATCAAATATCCTTAAAATTGCAAGATGCAGATCCTAATCCTTGGGAAAGACAATCAGAAATTATCAAAACTATTGCTTTAGATACTTGGCAAGAGGTTACTTTCGATTTTGCAACAGATACAGTTTTAGGTGTTACAGATGCGTTAAGTATTACTAACTTTAATAGAGTTGTTCTTCAAGTAAATTCAGAGAATAATAACGATACAGTTATCGCTTATATAGATGATATTAAACACTTCAAATAAAATATACAAATGAAAAAAATAAATAATATTTATATCGTATTGTTTTCTATGATTTTAGCCCTTGTTGGGTGTCAAGAAAATAATTATCAATTTGGAGAAATTGTTACTCCAACTAATATAACGATTACAGCAGATATTGCAGGTGCAGATGCTAACAATCCTTATGGAGATGGTAGTGGTATTGTACAATTTACTGTAAATGCACAGAATGCTTCTTCTTACGTTTTCTATTTTGATGGTGTTGGAGAAAAATCTCCATCAGGAGAATTAACAAAAAGATTCTCAAAAGTTGGGATAAACACGTATTCGGTTGTGGTAAAAGCAAATGGTACAGGTGGTTTATCTTCATCAGCATTAACAGAAGTAGAAGTTTTTAGTTCTTTTTCTGATGAAGAAGCCGAAAACTTACTAAGTGGTGCAAATGTTGGCGATTCTAAAAAATGGTATTGGCAAGCAGATAAAGATGTTCATGTAGGTTTAGGGCCAGTAACAGATGATTATGGAAATGGCGAATTTGCTTATGAAGCTTGGTGGAATGGAATTAAAGCTTGGGATGCAGAAAAATCTTGTATGTACGACAATGAATTTGTTTTTACCAGAACTGCAAACGGAATTACTTTCGAGCAAACTGTTGGGCCAGCTTTTGTACCAGGTACTTATGCAGGAGATTTAGGTGTTGGTGGAGACCAATGTCATGATGATAGTGTGGCTACTAAAATGTTTGGAGTTAAAAATGTTTCTTTCGGGCCATCTTCATCTAAAGCAGCTTTAGAGGGGTCTTATAACGACAATCCTTATAGAGGTACAACCTTTGAAATTTCTGATGGTGGTTTTATGGGATGGTTAGTAGGTTCAGGAACCTACGATATTATTTCTATTACTAACACAGAACTTATTGTTAGAGTTATTCAAGCAGGTGAAGGTTTTGCTTGGTATCATAAATTTACATCTACTAAACCTACCCAGCAAGCAGAAGGTTTTACGTATAACACTTTAGTTTGGGAAGATGATTTTAACACAGATGGTGCTCCAGATGCCACAAAATGGACTTATGATCTTGGTACAGGAGATAATGGTTGGGGTAATGGCGAAGCACAAACTTATACAAATAATGCAGAGAATGTTATTGTAGAAGATGGTTCTTTAAAAATTATCGCAAAAGCGGATGGTGCTAACTATACTTCTGCAAGATTAAAATCTCAAGGATTGTATGAATTTACCTATGGTAGAGTAGAAGTAAGAGCAAAGTTACCTGCTAGCCAAGGTACTTGGCCTGCAATTTGGATGCTTGGAGCTAATTTTGCAACAGTGGGTTGGCCTGCATCAGGAGAAATTGATATTATGGAACAAAAAGGACAGGATAAAAATACGGTGTTAAGTACACTACATTACCCTGGAAATTCTGCAGGTAATGGGCCTTCTCAATCAACTTCTTTACCAACTTCTACAACTGAGTTTCACAACTATACTGTAGAGTGGACGGATTCTAAAATAGTATTTTATGTAGATGATGTTGCTTACCATACATTGTCAAATGATGCTTCTTTGCCATTCAACGCAGATTTCTTTTTAATCTTAAACGTAGCAATGGGTGGTACTTTAGGTGGTGATATCGATCCAGCTTTTACAGAAGATGCTATGGAAATTGATTATATTAAAGTATTTCAATAAAATATATAATAGACCTTTATTAACTTAGAGTACTATTTATAAAAAGGTCAGAATTTTTTTCTGACCTTTTTTAATGTCTCTTTTCACATTTTCTTAAAAGTTATGTTACTGAATACTTTTTCTCAAATAGTAATAAACTATCATAATTCTGTTATTACAAATATTTAACAGTATTAATATGTAAGTTAAATTTCTTTAGTATTCATCTTAGTCATGCTATTATCCTTATTGTATTACCACATCATTTTATAAAACACCTATACAAAACTACAACACACCAAAATAAATATGCAATAAACCTTTTATCTAAGGTCAATAGATATAACCAATTCATACCAAATTCTAAGTTTTTTCGAAATGTATGTTTTTTGTTGAGGTGTTTTTTAACAATATCATATAATAAATGCCTTAAATTTATAATTCGTTAATAATTCAAATAATCTAACCGATTTTATTTTTGTGATATTTTATGAAAATAAATTCTTAACTTAAAAAGAAAATTATGAAGAACACTGCTTTCAGATTACTATTTTTCTTATTTACATTTAGTCTTTGTGCTCAAGGACCTAAAGTGTCTGTAATGAAAGATGCTAATGGTATGAAATTAATAATTGATGGTAAGCCAACAATTGTTAATGGTATCAATTGGGATTATGTACCCATTGGCTACAATGTATTGGATGCTAAATTTTGGGAAAAATCAGATGAAATTATTAAAGCTGGTTTAGATGGTGAAATGCCACTTTGGCAAAATATGGGGGTAAACGCCATTAGAACATATATTGGTATGCCACCAAAGTGGATCACTTATATTTATGAAAACTTTGGTATTTATACCATGATAAATCATCAATTTGGTGCTTACGGATTAACAATAGATGGTGTTTGGTATGCAAAAACTGATTATGCAGACCCTAAAGTAAGAAAGCATTTAATTAATGCCACTGTTAATATGGCAAAAACGTATGAAAATACTCCAGGTCTTTTACTTTTTATGTTAGGTAATGAAAACAACTACCATTTAACTTGGGAAGGCGCAGAAACCGATGAAGGTATCATTATTAATGATGATGATCCTGCAAAAAGGGCACAAGCAAGAGCAATGTATAAATTGTTTAATGATGCCACTGTTGCTATGAAAACAGTAGTTAAAAATCATCCAATAGGTATTTGTAATGGAGATTTACTGTACTTAGATATCGTTGCAGAAGAATGTAAAGATATAGATGTTTATGGTACAAATATGTATCGTGGAGATTCCTTTTATGATGCTTTTGATAGAGTTGCCAAAGAATTCAACAAACCAATATTATTTACAGAATTTGGTTCAGATGCTTTTAATGCAAGAGATAATAAAGAAGATCAGTTAATGCAAGCCTATTACATGGTAAGCAACTGGAAAGAGATTTATGCCAATGCCTATGGTTTAGGTAAAGCTCAAAATTCAATTGGTGGTTTTACTTTTCAATCTAGTGATGGTTGGTTTAAAGCAGGTTTTAATGATAGAAAAAATGCAGATGTGCATGATACAAAAGCTTCTTGGGCAAGTAATGGTTATAGTAAAGATCAAGCTAAAGAAAATGATAAAAACATGAATGAAGAATGGTTTGGTATTGCTGCAAAAGGTGCAACAGATGTAAGAGGTTTATACACCTTGTATCCTAGAGCATCTTATTACGCATTAAAGCAAGCTCATTCATTAAACACATTTACAAGTACAAAAGAATCTGTAGAAAACCATTTTAAAAACATAAATTTAATGGATGCACTGCTAAAGGCCAGAGGAGATAAGGCTGCTATGGGCAGTGGTAAAAAATTAGAAATAAGTAACCTTAGAGCAGAATTTACAACCTTCAATACAGGTGGTTCTTTATTAACAACTCCTCAATTTGCAGATGGTACAGGAGATACTTATCCAGATAGATTAGGTTTTGATCATATGCAATCTTATTTCGTTGGTGTAAAAGGGCAACCTGCTGCAAATATTAAAGCAGAAGTAAATTTTAATATTTTAGGAAATGTAGCTGGTAATCCTATTGATGATATTTTTTATGAAAACGTTGGTAGACCAATTCAGGTAGATACGCCAGGTGGTATAATAACACTCGCTGATAATAATAGGTTAAGAGTGTATAATGCAGAATTTGAGTGGAGTGCAGAAGATTTTGACATGAGAGGTTTCTATAGAACAGGTCATTATCACTGGGGATATGAAGGAGATTTCTTCGGCATTTATCCAGAAGCATATTATGGCCCTAATTTAGACATCTATAATGGAGAAATTTTAGGTGTTGAAGTAGATGGTAAAGGCGCTTTTTCTGGCTTAAAAGCCGCTTTTGGTCCTCAACTTTGGTGGGGTGCAAACCCAGCAGTATTGTTAAAATATCAAAAAAGTTATAAAGGTTATGATTTTTCTGCAATCTATCATAAAGATATTGTTTCTGGCTCAGGTGTAGATGAAAACGGAAATAGAGTTTTAGACCCAGTTCAGTTAAGAACGGGTGTAATTCCTGCTTTACCAACAGAAAGAGCAACAATTGCTGTAGAAAAGAAAATGAAAAATTTTGGGGTGCAATTAGGTGCAATTTGGGGTGGTAAACCTTTAAATGGTAGAGTTTATCAAGATTATAATGAAAGAGGCGAATTAAAAGATGATAAAATACAATCTAAAGACAACTGGGGTGGTAAAGCTAAAATTACTTATACAAATGGTGGTTTTAATTGGTATGCCCAAGGTGCTGTTATGGGGTTAGTAGCTAATGGTGGCGCAGATCCTACATTAACATTTACAGGTTGGAAATTAAAAGATTCTGGAAGTGGAAATATGAGTAACTTTTTAACAGGTATTGCTTATAATTTTGGTGGTAAATTTCAAATTGCTCCCAATTTCATGTATCAAAAACCTTTGGTGGATGCAATGCCAAATGATGGTGGAGATCCTAGAGGGAGTTTAAGAAATTTTGTTGATGATCCTTTTGTAGTTAGAGCTGGAAACAGAGAAATGACAGCTGGTGAAATTCTTTTTACTTTCGATCCAACCCCAGCTACATACATGTATGAGTTTGATAATGATAGAGCAGAAGATGCAAAGTTTGCAATGAACTTAGGTTTTGTATATCGTAGTTTGCCAACAACACAAGATGCTGCAATTGGTTTCTTAGCAAATCGTACCTCATTTGCTTTTGCAAAATCAGCTCCAGCAGCAGATTTATGGGAAATAAATTCAAGAATTGTATCTAAACTTAATCCAGATTTTGGTTTTATTACCAACCTTTATTATGGTACAGGTCAGGCTAATGGAGATAGTGAAAGACTAATTTATAGAGGTGGTGCAGATTTAAGAATGATTTACAATAAGTTAAAAGTTACAGGTATGGTTAAAGTAAACGATTGGGGGCCTTTCGATTATCATAGAGATTTTAACTTAACGTTTCCAATGCAATTAATGTTAGATATTTCAACTTCTGTAGGCAAGCCAGACTGGTTAATTTTACCTGATACCAAAGTAGGGCTTAGAGGAACTTGGAGATCATTAAATGAGTTTTCACCAAGATATGCTCCTAATCAAACTGCTAGCGCATTTGCTACAGATACTAGATTAAGTCCTGTTGGTTTTCCAAATGGTTCAGAGTGGGAAATCAGAACATACATTCATATCAACATCGGTAAATAAAATAAAAAGACATGAAAACAAAAATATATATATATCCAACAATCATATTCTTTTTAGGGTTGATTTTACTAACAACAAGTTGTGAAAGAGAGGTTTCAGAAGATGCAATCGATCCGATATTTAATTCATCAGGAGAAATATTTGGTGATGCTCCACAAGGCTTAACAGATGAGTTTTTCATCTCTTTTGATCCTGCTGGAGGCGCAAATACAGAGGGTTTTGGTACAGACGAAACTATTTTCTATGAAGGCAGTAGCTCTATAAAAATAGCAGTACCAGCACCAAACGATCCAAATGGAGGTTTTATTGGCGGTATTTTTAGAGATAGAGGAGAAGGTAGAGATTTAACATCTTATGATGCTTTAACATTTTATGCCAAAGGATCTACAACAGGTACAATTGGTCAGGTTGGTTTTGGTACAGATTTTTTAGAGGGTAAATATCCTGTTTCTCGTTCTAATATCCAATTAACTACAGATTGGAAAAAATACATTATTCCAATTCCTGATGCAAGTAAACTTACACAAGAAAAAGGCATGTTTTTATTCGCTGCAGGTGGTTTAGATATTATTGATAACGTGCCAAATGGTAATGAAATCGGTTGGACATTTTGGTTAGATGAAATTAGATTCGAAAAACTAGGAAACATTGGGCAAGCAAGACCAATGATTTTTAACGGGCAAGACGTTTTTGAAGATGTTTTTACAGGATCTCAAATATTCTTAAACGACTTAAAACAATCTTTCCAGTTAGGTACTGGAGAGGTGGTTACAGTAAACCCATCTTATAATTATTTTGATTTTAGTTCATCAAACACAAGTATTATCAATACAGATAATTTACAATTTGATGCTGCTGGTAATCCTTATATAGAGGTTTTAGATGCTGGTACAGCTACAATTTCTGCTTCATTAAATGCTGTTGCAGCAGAAGGTTCATTTACCGCAAATTCTTTAGGTGAGTTTGCTACTGCACCAGAACCAACAAAACCTCAAGAAGACGTAATTTCTATTTTTAGTGATTCTTATACAAGTGTTACCGGACTTAATTTTGCAGCTTTTAATGATGATAATGTAGTAATATCAGCACCAATTGCAAATGGTAATCAATACGTTAGTTACGAAAATTTAAACTTTGTTGGTTTGGGCTATAATGGTACTGTAAACGCTTCTAGTATGACGCACTTACATGTAGATGTTCAATTAACCAGTGCTGGTGCAAAAAACTTTATTGTAGAGCTAATAGATTTTGGAGCCAATGATTCAGATGACGGTTTACAAGGATCAGATGATACAGCTGGCGGATATTTAGTGCCAAGTAACCAATTAATCGAAGGCCAATGGGTTGGTGTAGATATACCCTTAAATGCTTTTACAAGATCTACTGGAGGTGGTGGAGCAGGTAGACCAAATATAAATAATATTGGTTTAGTTGGCTTTGTTTCCACAAGTTTAGATTCTTTTCTAATTGATAACGTTTATTTCTATAAATAATAAATTGCTTCTAAAATTTTAAAAAAATGAAAGTAAAAAATATAATATTTAAAGTTTCCGCAATTTTATCAATTATTTTATTGATGGCTTGCGAAACAAGCGAAACACAAACAGTGGCCACACTTACCAATTTAGTTTGGGCAGACGAATTTGATTCTAATGGTGCACCAAATGCAACAAATTGGAACCTTTTAACAGGTGATGGAACTGCAGAAGGAATTCCTGGTTGGGGTAATAATGAATTACAGACGTATACAGATAGATCAGAAAATGTAACAGTACAAGATGGTGTTCTAATTATTACAGCTAAAGAAGAGAGTTATAATGGTAAATCTTACACTTCTGCAAGAATAACTACCAAAGGTAAGCTAGATCAACAGTATGGACGGTTTGAAGCAAGAATAAAATTACCAGCTGGTAAAGGAATTTTTCCAGCATTTTGGCTTTTAGGAGATGATGCAAATGGTAGTTTAGTCTGGCCTCAAATTGGTGAAATTGATATTATGGAATATTTAGGAGACGAACCCACTACTGTTTTTGGTACCATTCATGGTCCTGAATATTCTGGTGCAGATTCCATCACTAAAGAATACCAAATTTTAAACGATAGATTTGATAGTGGTTTTCATGTTTTTGGTTTAGAATGGACACCAAATAGAATCAATTGGTATGTAGACGGAGATTTATACAATTCTATTACCCCAGCAGATGTAAATGAAGAAACTGGTGGCGCAGAATGGGTGTTTAATAGGCCTTTTCATATTATTTTAAATGTTGCAGTTGGTGGTAATTTGCCAGGTGCACCAGATGAAACAACTGTCTTTCCTCAAAGAATGTTAGTAGACTATGTAAGAGTTTATAATTAAAAAAGAAAAATCATGAAAAAAATCATCAAAAATAGAAGCATTTTTTCACTTTTAATAGTGTCACTTTTACTGATAACATCTTGTGAAGATAACGAAGATGGTATCACAAATCCAGGAGAAATAGGTACTGCAGTTTTAGCAAGATTTACAAAAGTTAAAGAAGGCAAAACAGTAACATTTATTAATATTTCAGAAAATGCCACTTCTTACAAATGGGATTTAGGTGATGGTACTACCTCTAATTTAATTAATCCAGAAAAAAGATATTTTAACGGTACTTATACAGTTACACTAACTGCATCAAATGATAAAGGCGAAACAAGTACTACCAATACAACATTTATAATTGATGGTTGTGTAGATGAAACAGAGGAAAATATTGACCCTGCTAATGGAGATTTAAATTGGACATTTTTAAACACAATTGGAAATTCAGGCTTTAGTGCTTTTGGTAACATTAGTGGTGCAGTAGTCAATAATCCAGTATTAGATGCTGTAAATGCTAGTTGTAATGTTTTCTTGTACAATAAAACAGGAGGTTGTGAAACTTGGTCTGGTGTAGGCTATGTATTAAACACACCTTTAGATTTTACAACAATGACCAATAAAATTTTTAAGATAAAAGTATTAGCGCAAACACAAGTTGCTGATGTAACATTATTGTTAGAAGAAAATCCTTTTCCGAATAATAACCCATTTATAGAAAGAGTGGCAAGTATTACAGAAGTAGGCCAATGGCAAGAATTAACTTTCGATTTTTCTGATATAAATACAGGAACTTTTAAAAATATGGTAATTTATTTTGATAGAAATACACCTTGCGATGGTGATATTTACTATTTTGATGACATAACGCAAAAACCTTTATAACTAAAATTGGGATTTAAAAATTAGCCTCCCAATTTATTTTCAATTTTTATAAAATTACATTTAAGTTTAAACAAATAGCTATAGAATTTTAAAATAAAAACATTGTTTTTCATGTCTCTCTTAGATATGTTTTAGTATAATTTATAATGACACAAACAACCTTATCTAACAAAAAAAAGGGAAATAATCCAACTCCTAAAATTAAAGGAGAATTAGTACAATTAAATAACGAAACTTTTTATAAAATTTCGAACAGCCATTTAATGCGTCCATTTTTTATGACTATCGTTTCAGATTCCAATCATTGGATGTTTATCTCTAGTAATGGAGGCTTAACAGCAGGACGTAAAAATGCAGAATATTCTTTGTTCCCATATTATACAGATGATAAAATAACTGAATTAGCAGAAACCACAGGTTGTAAATCAATCTTTAAAATCTCTAAAAACGATCAAAATTATCTGTGGGAGCCATTTTCTGAAAGACAAGCAGGAATCTATAAGATTAAAAGAAATATCTACAAAAACATTTACGGAAACAAAATTGTTTTTGAAGAAATTAATGAAGATCTAAACATCACGTTTAAATACGAATGGAATTCTAGTGACGAATATGGTTTTGTTAGAAAAGCGTCCTTAATAAATAATGCTAATGATCATTTAAATATTTCGTTACTAGATGGTTTTCAAGATTTATTACCTTATGGTGTGGGCTCAGATATTCAGGGTATTCGTAGTAATTTAGTAGATGCTTACAAAAAATGTGAATTAGAGGCAGATTCTGGTTTAGGTATTTATGCGTTAAGTGCTATTATTGTTGATAAAGCAGAACCTAGTGAGGCTTTAAAAGCAAATATAGTTTGGTCTTTAGGTTTAGAAAATCCAACTTATTTATTGTCTTCTCTTCAATTAAATAACTTTAGAAGAGGGTTTCCTGTTGAACAAGAAGTAGATATGAAAGCAGAAAAAGGAGCCTACATTTTAACTACAACTATTGGTTTAGCTGGTAATAGCACAAAATCTTGGTTACAAGTTGCTAATGTAAATCAAACTGTTTCTGACGTAACTCGTATTTCTGAATTAATTAAAAGTGATACAGATGTAGCTGCTCTTTTAGAGCAAAGTATTTCAAACGGAACCAAAAATTTAATCAATCTTGCAGCAGCTTCAGATGGTTTACAATTATCAAATGATGCATTAATCAACACAAGACATTTTTCAAATACGCTTTTTAATATTATGAGAGGTGGTATTTTTGATGACAATTATACCATAGAAAAAGATGACTTTAACACCTATTTGTCAAAAGCCAATAAGCAATTATTTGCAAGTAAAAAAGAAGAGTTAAAGGCATTACCAGAAAAATTTACCTTACAGTTTATTAAAGATTTAGCAGATAATGATGCAAATAAAGACTTTAAAAGACTGTGCCTAGAGTATTTACCTTTAAAATTTAGTAGAAGACATGGAGACCCAAGTAGACCTTGGAACAAGTTTTCAATCAATACAAAAAGTGAGGTTGATGGCTCTAAAATTTTAGATTATGAAGGCAATTGGAGAGATATTTTTCAAAATTGGGAAACATTAGCGCACTCATATCCTCAATTTATAGAGAGTATGATTCACAAATTTTTAAATGCCACTACTTTTGAAGGATATAATCCTTACAGAGTTACCAAAGATGGTTTTGACTGGGAGGTTATCGAAGAAAATGACCCATGGTCTTATATTGGCTATTGGGGAGACCACCAAATTATCTATTTGCTAAAGTTTTTAGAATTTATAGAAAATCATTATCCATCTAAATTAGCAGAATTATTTAATGATGATATTTTTGTTTATGCAAATGTGCCTTATAAAATAAAATCGTATGCTGATATTCTAAAAAATTCAAAAGATACCATTGATTTTGATCACAGATTACAAGAAAAAATTGATGAAAGAAGAGCCTCAATTGGTGCAGATGGTGCTTTATTAACCGATAAAAACAATAATCCTTACAAAGTAAACTTAATAGAAAAGTTATTGGTTACAGTTTTAGCCAAAGTAGCCAATTTTATTCCAGAAGGTGGTATTTGGTTAAATACCCAAAGGCCAGAATGGAATGATGCCAACAACGCATTGGTTGGTAATGGAGTTTCTATGGTAACTTTATATTATTTAAGAAGATTTATCAATTTCTTTGAAAATGTAGTTGAAAATACAGAAGTAAGCAATATTCATATTTCTGATGAAGTAGCTGCTCTGTTTAATAATATGGTAAAAACACTAGATGATAATGCTACAATTTTATCAAGAAATGTTACCGATAACGAAAGAAAAAGAGTTTTAGATGGTTTAGGCCAACCCGCAAGTAAATACAGAGCATTGGTATATAAAAATGGTTTTTCAACTCAAAAATCAGAAATCACAAAAACTTCTTTATTACACTTTTTTGCAATCACTAAAAATTATTTAGATCATAGTATTACAGCCAATAAACGTGCTGACAATATGTATCATGCATATAATTTAATGACGATAAAAAATAACGACGAAGTTTCTATTTCTTATCTATCAGAAATGTTAGAAGGCCAAGTAGCTGCATTAAGTTCGGGGTATTTAACACCTCAGCAGGCTTTAGATTTGTTAGATGGTTTAAAAGCATCTGCTTTGTTTAGACCAGATCAATACAGTTATATTTTATATCCAAATAAAAACCTACCAAGATTTACAGATAAAAATAATATTTTAGCAGAAAAAGTTGAGAATTCTACATTATTACAACAATTAGTTGTTGATGGTAATAGTACAATCATAGAAAAAGATGTTTTAGGAAATTATCATTTTAATGGAAATTTCAACAATGCCAATAGTGTTAAAGAAGCATTATCAAGTTTATCTGAAGTTTATGCAGAGGCAGTAGCTAAAGATACAGATTATGTATTGGCGGTTTTCGAAGAAATTTTTGACCATAAATCGTTTACAGGTCGTTCAGGTACTTTCTTTGGTTACGAAGGTTTGGGTTCTATTTACTGGCACATGGTTTCTAAACTTTTATTAGCAACTCAAGAAAATTGTTTATTAGCAATTAATCAAAAAGAAGACGAAGCTGTAATTGGTAGATTATTAGATCATTATTACGAAATTAATGCAGGTGTTGGTGTACATAAATCACCAGAATTGTATGGGGCTTTTCCAACAGATGCATACTCGCATACACCTGCAACAAAAGGCGCACAACAACCAGGTATGACAGGTCAAGTAAAAGAAGATTTGTTAAGCAGATTTGGTGAGTTGGGTGTATTTGTAAAAAATGGTACTATTGTTTTTAATCCTAGATTATTAAAAGAAGTTGAGTTTTTAAATGCTGCTCAAACATTTTATTATGTTGATGTAGAGGGTAACACAAAATCTTTGAATATTGGTATAAATGAATTGTGTTTTACCTATTGCCAAGTGCCAATAATTTACTCAAAGTCAGATATCGAGTATGTAGAAGTGGTATATAATAATGACAAAAATGAAGGATTTAGCCAACTGTCTTTAAACAAAGAAACTAGCAATAAATTATTTAACAGAACCAACGAAATTAACCACATAAAAGTATCGATTATAAAATAAGATTGATGAAAAATAACAGGTTAAAATACAGTGCATACTGTTTTTTATTGATATGGATTTCCTGTACAAATGAAATGAAATTAAGTAAAGAAATGCAAATAGAACAAAAAGTAGAAGCTCTTTTAAAGCAAATGACTTTAGAAGAAAAAATCGGACAAATGTCGCAAATAAGACATTTTGAAGAATCTGCTGATGCACATGTTACTGAAAAATTCATTGGATCAATAATTCATACCCAAGGCCCAACACCAGGAGAAACAGCTATAGATTGGCAAAAAAGATTTATGGCATTGCAAAAAAAGGCGCTTTCTACAAGGTTAGGTATTCCTTTGCTTTTTGCAGTTGATGCTGTTCATGGGCAAAACACGTATGAAGGGGCAACTATTTTTCCTCATAATATTGGTTTAGGTGCCACAGCTAACGAAAAATTGGTTGAAGAGGCAGCAAGAATTACAGCTTTAGAAAGTCAAGCCACAGGTTTTAATTGGGTGTTTTCACCTTGTATAGCAATTCCGTTTAATGAAAAATGGGGCAGAGTGTACGAGGCGTTTTCAGAAAGTACAGCATTAACTGAAAAACTTACCAAAGCTTCTGTAAAAGGGCATCAAGGAAATTTATCCGATTCAAAAACGGTAATGGCAACTGCAAAACATTTTGTAGGCGATGGCGCAACAGATTTTGGTGTAGAAGGGGGCAATACTTCCTTAAATGCTCAAGAAATCGAAAAACTATTGTTAGCTCCTTACAAAGTTGCTGTTCAAGAAAAAGTAGGTGCTGTAATGGCTTCTTTTAACGCTATTACAGAAACTTCAATGCACAATCACAAAGCATTGTTAACAGATACTTTAAAAGTTGGCATGCAATTCAACGGAATTTTAGTTTCAGACTGGAAAGCTTATTCGCGCTTTAATGGAATCGATGTTATTAATGCAGGTATAGATGTAATTATGGCTGTTGATGGAGATTTAAACAATTTTCAAGAAGGATTAATGGCTGGCGTTAAAGATAGTGCTGTTTCTATGTCTAGAATTGATGATGCTGTTCGAAGAATTTTGCGTCAAAAATTTCGATTAGGTTTATTTGATAATCCTTTTCCTGATCCAACATTAGTTGATAAAATTGGTATAGCAGCGCATCGTAAAGTAGCAAAGCAAGCTGTAAGAGAATCTTTAGTATTGTTAAAGAATCAACAAAAAACGCTTCCTTTATCAAAAGAAACAAAAAAAATAGTAGTGGTGGGTGAACACGCCAATTCATCTGGTTTACAATCTGGTGGTTGGACTATTAATTGGCAAGGAACAAAAGGCAATTATAAAGGGGCTACTACTATTTTAGACGGAATTAAAAAACACGCTAAAAGTGATGTTGTTTTTGACCAAGATGCAACAGGAAATCATTTTGATGCAGATGTTGCCATTATTGTTGTGGGTGAAAATCCGTATGCAGAGTTTTTTGGTGATATTGGTCACGAATCTAATCAGCTCGAATTAACGCTCAAAGAAGAGCATCAAAAATACATAAAAACCTACCAAGAAAAAGGTATAAAAACTGTAGTGGTTTTAGTTTCGGGTAGGCCTTTGGTAGTTACCAATCAAATTAATCAATCAGATGCTTTTGTAGCAGCTTGGTTGTTAGGTTCAGAAGGTGATGGGGTTGCAGAAGTGTTATTTGGCGATTATAATTTTAAAGGAAAATTACCACATTCTTGGCCAAAATCAATAGAAGATTTTAAAGGTAAATATGGCCCCAATTTTTGGGATAACAGTATAACACCTTTATATAAAATAGGTTACGGATTACAATATTAACTATAGAATCGTTTTAAAATAAATTAGATTTTATCATAAAATAAGACAAAAAAATGAAAAATAAATTTCAATCATTTCTTTATGTTGTTTGCTTAGTTTCTATGATATCATGTGTAAAATCAGAAAAAAAAGAAGATACAGTTTTGAAAACAAAGAAAGAATTAACAGCTGCAGACATTTTGGGTAATCCAAATTATTTAGCAATTTCTTACGGAGGATATAGAGAGAATTCTAGGGAAAAACAACCCACGATTCCTCAGTTAAAAGAAGATTTAAAAATAATGCATGCCATGGGTATTCGCATTTTAAGAACCTATAATGTGCAACCAAAATTGCCACACGCATCAAATATTTTAAAAGCCATTTCTGAGCTAAAAAAAGAAGATGCTAATTTTGAAATGTACGTAATGTTAGGGGCTTGGATAGATTGTTTAAATGCATGGACAGATAAAGCACCAGATCATAATGTAGAAAGTCCGCAAAACGAAGGAGAAATTGCAAGGGCAGTAGCCTTAGCAAATCAATATCCAGATATTGTAAAGGTAATTGCAGTGGGTAATGAAGCCATGGTAAAATGGGCAACAAGCTACTTTGTACAACCCAATGTAATTTTAAAATGGGTAAATCATTTACAAAACTTAAAAAAAGAAGGTAAATTATCTAAAGAGTTATGGATTACTAGTTCAGATGATTTTGCTTCTTGGGGTGGTGGAGAAGATGTATATAAAGTAAAAGATTTAGAAGATTTAATTAAAGCTGTAGATTATGTTTCTATGCATACCTATGCCTACCACAATTCTCACTACAATCCTGGTTTTTGGAAAGTTCCAGAAGATGAAAATAATTTATCAGATTTAGAAAAAGTAGACAAAGCCATGTTACGTGCTTTAAATTTTGCAAAAATGCATTACAATGATGTAAAAAAATACGTGCATAGTATAGATAGTACCAAAACCATTCATATAGGCGAAACAGGTTGGGCTACAATATCTTCTGGACATTATGGGGTAAATGGCTCTAGAGCTACAGACCAGTATAAACAAGGGTTGTATTATAAGCATTTAAGAGATTGGACAAATAAAGCAGGTATTTCTTGTTTTTATTTCGAGGCTTTTGATGAGCAATGGAAAGATGCAGGCAATCCTTTAGGTTCAGAAAATCATTTTGGTTTAATCAATTTAAAAGGCGAAGCAAAATACCCAATTTGGGATTTGGTAGATAATGGCACTTTTAAAGGATTAACAAGAGGAGGTAAAACCATCACCAAAACGTTTAATGGCGATAAAGAAGCATTGTTAAAAACAGTGTTGGTTCCGAATACAGATTATCCAAGATAAAAAAGAATTATGAAAACAACGAACTACTTATCCTATTTAATTTTATCAATTATGATTATAAGTTGTACTCCTAAAGAAGAACAATTAGTTATAGACATTTATGAAACATCCGCTAGCGGAAATAATTTAACCAAAATAAATAATTATTCTTCGGATAAAAATCAAGATCAATCCGTTCAAGTAACTTTATTACCAAATCAGAAAAAACAAACCATTACTGGCTTTGGAGGGTCTTTTACAGAATCAACTGCATATTTATTAAATCAGTTAAGTAAAAAAAATAGAGATTCAATTATTGAAGCTTATTTTGGCGAAAGTGGGGCAAAATATTCCTTAACAAGAACACATATGAATTCTTGCGATTTTTCGCTAAGCCAATATTCATATGCACCAGTTGAAGGTGATAAAGAACTAAAACACTTTACAATTGAAGAAGACAAAGATGATATAATTCCAATGATAAAAGATGCAATGGCGGTTTCTAAAGATGGTTTTAAAATCTTAACCTCACCTTGGACAGCCTCACCTTGGATGAAAGACAATAAAAAATGGGTTGGTGGTAAATTGTTACCTGAATTCTACGATACTTGGGCACTATTTTTCTCTAAATATGTAACTGCATATAAAAATGAAGGCATTGATATTTGGGGTTTCACTGTAGAAAATGAACCACTAGGTAATGGTAATAATTGGGAGAGTATGCATTATACCCCAGATGAAATGACCAATTTTGTTGTAAATCATTTAGGACCAAAACTAAGAGCAGATTACCCAGAAGTAAAGATTTTAGGTTACGATCAAAACAGAGAACATTTAAATGAATGGGTAGACTCGCAGTATAAAAACGCTGAGACTTCTAAATATTTTGATGGAACAGCTATTCACTGGTATGCAAGTACTTTTCATTATTTTCCAGAAGAATTGCAATATGCACATCAAAAAGCACCAAATAAATATTTAATTCAGTCAGAAGCTTGTATAGATGCTCAGGTTCCTGTTTGGAAAGATGATGCTTGGTATTGGAAAAAAGAAGCAACAGATTGGGGATATACTTGGGCTCCAGAAAAAGACAAACCTATGCATCCAAAATATGCACCTGTAAATAGATATGCTAGAGATATTATTGGTTGTTTAAATAATTATGTTGATGGTTGGGTAGATTGGAATATGGTCTTAGACACCAAAGGAGGACCAAATTGGTTTAAAAACTGGTGTATTGCCCCAGTTATTGTAAATCCTGAAACAGATGAAGTATATTTTACACCTTTATATTACACAATGGCTCATTTTAGCAAGTTTATAAGACCAGAAGCTAAAGTGATTGAGGTTAAACATCAAGATGAAGATATTATGATAACTGCTGCAGAAAATACAGACGGTTCTATTGCAGTAGTGCTTTTTAATGAAAAAGAAAATGCTAAAAATATTCAATTAATATTGAATACAAAAAGCGTCAATTTAAGAATTCAAGGTCAAGCAATACAAACCATTGTTATTCCTAGTGTAAATTAAACTAACTATAAACAAACAATAAATGTCAACACAATCTACGACTCCTTCAAGAGGCAAAGTCCCATTTGGTCAAAAATCTGCATTTGGTGCAGGTCATTTTATATTAAATATTTTACCAGGCACACTTGGAGTTTTTATTCAGTTTTTTTTACTTACTGCTTGGGGTGTCGATCCTTTATGGGCAGGCCTTTTAGGTGGTTTGCCAAGAATATTTGATTCTTTAACAGACCCAATAATGGGTTTTATTTCCGACAATACAAAATCGAAATGGGGTCGTAGAAGACCTTACATATTTATAGGTGCAATTATAAGTGGTGTTCTTTTCTTTTTAATGTGGCAAATAGATGATGATGCTTCACAAACTTATATTATATGGCATGTAATGGTATTACAGTTATTGTTTTTAATTGGTAATACAATGTTTGCTACTCCATTAGTAGGTTTAGGTTATGAAATGACATCAGACTATAATGAGCGCACAAAAATAATGGCTTTTTCTAATACTATGGGCCAAATTGCTTGGATGATTGTACCTTGGTTATATGTTATTATTCCAGATTCAAATACCTTCAATACTCAAACAGAAGGTGTTAGAACAATGGCACTCATAGTTGGTGGTTTATGCGTTGTTTTTGGTGTTTTACCAGCATTGTTTTGTAAAGGAATAGACTCTGCTCATATGGAAAACAGAAAAGAAATCAATTTTAAGTCTTTAGCATCTAATATGACTGATTTATGGGAAGGTATTAAGCAAGTCTCTAAAAACAAACCATTTATGAAGTTGTGTGGTGCAACGTTTTTAGTATTTAATGGTTTTCAGTTAGTGGCAGCTTTTGGTGTTTTTATTATTGTTTTTTACATGTATAGTGGTAGTTACGAACTGGCAGGTACTTGGCCAGCTTGGTTTAATACAATTAATGCAATGATTACCGCTTTTATAGTAATTCCAATTATTAGTAAAATGGCTAGTAAATGGGGTAAACGTCAAGCTTTTATTATTTCTACAATAATATCTATTATAGGTTATATTTTAAAATGGTGGGGCTTTGATAAAGATTTAAATAGTACATTTAATCAAACAAGTTTTGGCGAAACTTTAAATGCTGGAGTAAGTTCTATATTTAGTACAATAAATCCATTTTTAGATAGTGTAGGTATGTCTTGGTTTAGTATAGATCCTGGTAGTGAAGTGCCGTGGTTAATATTTTTACCAATTCCGTTTTTTGCTTTTGGTATGGGAGGTTTATTTACCTTAATGATGAGTATGACTGCAGATGTTTGTGATTTAGATGAACTAGAAAATGGAATGCCAAGAAAAGAAGGTACTTTTGGTGCTATTTATTGGTTGATGGTAAAAATAGGTCAATCTATGGCACTAGTATTAGGTGGGCTTATTTTAAGTATTGTTGGTTTTGATCCAAACGTAACAGAACAGTCTCTAGAAACCATGAATAATTTAAGAATTGCAGACATTATAGTTCCTGCTGGGACAGCAGCACTAGCAGTTTGGGTAATGTGGACGTATAGTTTAAGTGAAAGCAGAGCAAAAGAAATAAAAGAGACTTTAATAGAACGAAGAGGGGAATTATAATAAAATTTAAAATTAAAAAAATGTCATATAGAGAAGATCATCATTTTAAACTAAAAGCAAACTATTCAGAAACTGCTGGTGTTGATTTTAGTAAATATGAATCCAATGAGGATTTAGTAAAAGTTTGGAGAGACACTTTAAATGCAGGCATGCATGGAATTTGTTTTAGTATGTATGAAGATGGGCAAGAACCAGGAGATACCATTACTGAAAAACAAGTTGAAAGAAGAGTAAAATTATTAAAACCACACACACAATGGATTCGTTCTTTTTCTTGTACAGAAGGAAACGAAAACATACCAAGAATAGCAAAAAAACACGGAATTAAAAACTTAGTAGGTGCTTGGTTAGGTGATGATTTAGATAAAAATGAAGAAGAAATTGAGGGATTAATTCAATTAGCTAAAGAAGGTTGTGTAGATATAGCTGCTGTAGGTAATGAAGTAATGTATCGTAAAGATTTAACTGAAAAAGAATTGTTAGTTTATATCAACAGAGTTAAAGAGGCTTTAAAAGGTATGAATATTCCTGTAGGTTATGTAGATGCTTATTACGAATTTGCACACAGACCTAAAATAACTGAGGCTTGTGATGTTATTTTAGCAAATTGCTATCCTTATTGGGAAGGGTGTGAAATAAATTACTCATTAAACCACATGAAAAAAATGTTTGATGTAGCTACAGAAGCTGCAAAAGGTAAAAAAGTTATTATTACAGAAACAGGATGGCCAAGTCAAGGCGAAAGTTTGGGTGCTGCACATTCTAACAATGAAAACGCCATGAAATATTTTATCAATGCAATGGCATGGACCAACAAAGATAATATAGAAATTTTCTATTTCTCATCTTTTGATGAATCTTGGAAAGTTGGAGCAGAAGGTGTGGTTGGTGCTTACTGGGGGCTTTGGGATAAGAATGAAAATTTAAAATTTTGATAAATTTTATGTTATAAAATTATTGCTACAATAATATTATTTAAAAAACTCTATGAATTATTTATTTATAGAGTTTTTTTTGTTACAAACCGATATTTGTTAAATAATGAGGCTATACAAAACTGTTTTTGTACTATACATTACCAATACAAAGCTATTTTTCTCAATAATTTAATATCGTTTTTTACTGCCTAAAACCCTTTGGTAGTGTAGGGTTTGTTAATTTTTTATAAATAAATAGTTGTGTATGTTTTTTGTAGTGGTGTTAAATGGTAATATTGTACACAATTGAGTTAATATTGTAGTATAACGTTTTAAATATATAACAATTATGAAAAAAATTACATTATTATTTGCCCTTTTGATAACATCAATAGGGTTTTCACAAACTTATGATTTATTAGAATCATTTAATGGTACTGGATATGAAGATGCTTTTGGAGGTACAACTGCAGCTTATGACGCTGATCCTACAGATGCTTCAACTCAAGTAGTTAAAATAACAAGTACTGATGGTTCAGGTGAAGTTTGGCAAGGTATAAATGTTTCATTAACGAGCAATTATACATTAACTTCTGCTACACAGCTAACTATGCAATTAGATGTTTATTCTACTTCAGCGATAACAATTGCACCAAAAGCACAAGGTGGTATGTCAGGAGCTCCTGATTCAGTTACTTCTGTAGATCACACAGGAAGCGGTTGGGAAACTTTAACTTTTACTTTCGACAAAAGCTTGGATGGAAAAGTTCCAGCTAATGGTGATTACAATGATTTTGCACTTCACATCAATTGGGATACTGCTGGAAATGCGTTTGGAGCACCAGATGGTAGGATTTTTTATATTAAAAATTTAAAAGGTTTAGCTGCAGCAACTCCTGCAACTTATGATTTATTAGAATCATTTAATGGTACTGGATATGAAGATGCTTTTGGAGGTACAACTGCAGCTTATGACGCTGATCCTACAGATGCTTCAACTCAAGTAGTTAAAATAACAAGTACTGATGGTTCAGGTGAAGTTTGGCAAGGTATAAATGTTGTTTTAACAAGCAATTATACATTAACAGCCGCAACCCAGTTGTCAATGCAATTAGATGTTTACTCAACGACAGCAATTACAATCGCACCAAAAGCACAAGGAGGTGTTGATGGAGCTCCAGATTCAGTTACTTCTGTGGACCATACTGGATCAGGGTGGGAAACTTTAACGTTTACATTTGATCAAAGCTTGGATGGTAAAGTACCAGCAAATGGAGATTATGCTGATTTTGCATTACATATCAATTGGGATACTGGTGCTAACGCTTATGGTACTCCAGATGGTAGAGTTTTTTATATAAAAAACCTTAAAGGTTTATCTACAGAACCAGTTGATAATTCAGGTGAAGCTCCAACAACAGCAGCTCCAACGCCGCCAACAAGAAACGCTTGGGATGTAATTTCATTATATAGTGACGCTTATACTGATGTTGCAGCTAATTTTGATGCTGGCTGGTGTGGTTCTAATTCAATAGAAGAGGTTATGATTGATAATAACCCAACCATCGCTTACAAAGGAAATGGATGTCAAGGTATTGTTTTAGATAATGGAATAGATGCTTCTGCTTTTACACATTTACATGTTGATATTTATATTGAAGCAGGATATGATGTAACACCTTCTGTTTTCAATTTAAAGTTTGTTCAACAACCAGGAGGAGCTGCTAAAGAAGTTCTTCTTAATATTGGAACTACTCCAGCTTTGGAGGCTGGAAAATGGATAAGCGTAGATGTAGCTGTAGATTTAGCAGGTTTTGATGGTTTTAAAGAATTTGGTATTACAAGTAATATGGCAAATTCTGTTTGGTATGATAACTTATATGCATACAGAGCAGCAACTGCAAGCGTAGAAAACAATGCCTTATTAGGTTTCTCTATGTATCCAAACCCTGCTTCAGATAGATTAAACATTTCTGCCAAAGAAACTATTCAAAGAGCTGATGTTTTTAATGTATTAGGTAAAAGAGTAATGAGCGTTAATGTAAATAAAACAAATGCTTCTTTAGATATTTCTAATTTAACTTCTGGAATTTACTTAGTAAAATACGATGTTAATGGTACTGCAGGTACTGCAAAATTTATCAAACAATAGATTTTATTAACTCAATTAAAACAAAAATCCGAACAGCAATGTTCGGATTTTTTATGTATATAATAAAGGGTAATTGCTATTTAAAAATTGTAAATTACTTATTTTCGTTAGCTTTTATGTTGTTTAAATACTCTTGAAAACGTTTACCATACTCAGAATCTTTTATCTTAGGAGTAAGCGATTTATTTACAGTATCTAACATTTGTAAG
Organism: Polaribacter sp. R77954; assembly: GCF_044595335.1. GTDB lineage: Bacteria > Bacteroidota > Bacteroidia > Flavobacteriales > Flavobacteriaceae > Polaribacter. The sequence goes on along the minus strand of NZ_CP138992.1, from coordinate 779,105 downwards.
CTAGCATCATACATCTCTGTTAAACCAATGTAAGGCGCAACTTCAGAATCAGCATGATTGAGGGCAAAATTTGTAGTATACAAAACTCTTCTTTTCACTAACCTTTGATAATCTTTTTCTAATTGCGTTATCAAATCTTGATTCTTTTCTCTTTTAGCATCAAAATCTTTTTTGATAAATTCTAACCGTTGATTTTGAAATTTTCTGCTCATCATATTATATTGCTCTAATATTTTTTGATTTTTAGAACCATTAATCTCTGGATTGAATCCAAATTGCGCAACATTATCATTAATAGTGATGGTACCTTGCTCTCCAAAAAATAAAATTCTTTTATCGGTAGTGTTTCCATCAAAAGTTAAATAATACAATACAGGCGAGTCTACCTGATCCGTCAATCTAAAAGTGTTATCACCTAACAAAGAAATAGAATCTACAGAAACTAAAACAGTATCTTTCATTTTTTGTAGGTATAATTTTCCTTTTTTTAAGCCTTTAATTTGACCCTGAACAATCATGTTTCCATCTTTTTTTGAAGAACATGAATATAGAAGGATAGAAAGTGCTAAAATTGTGATTATATTTTTCATTTTTTTTATTAAAATTAAGAATGCAAATATGCATCTTTATTAAGATAAAGTCTAAAAAAAGTTTAAAATTAACTTACCCATTTCATCATTAGTGCACAAAAGAAAGCACCATAAGTTCCTAATGCGTAACCTAAAACTGCTAATAAAACCCCAACAGGAGCTAAAGATGGATGAAATGCACCTGCAACAACTGGGGCAGAGGCTGCACCACCAATATTAGCTTTAGAGCCCACAGCTAAAAAGAAATAAGGTGCTTTTATAATTTTAGCTACTAAAAATAATAATCCCACGTGAATAATCATCCACACAAAGCCAATGGCAAACAAACTTATATTTTCTACAATGGCGTTTAGGTTCATTTTCATTCCAATTGAAGCTACCAAAATGTAAATAAAAACGGTACCTATTTTACTAGCGCCTGCACCTTCATAATTTTTTGCTTTAGTAAACGATAAGAAAATACCAATGGTTGTGGCAGAAATTATCAACCAGAAAAAAGAACTTCCCAAACCAAAATCAACTAAAAAAGGAACATTATTAGCGATATAACTTCCTAAATTATCACCAACAATATGCCCAATGGAAGTCACACCAAATGCAATCCCTAATAAAATAATTAAATCATTAAAAGAAGGAATGCGAGCTGTTTCTAAAGTAAATTTTTCCATCTTGTTTTTTAAAGTAGTGATAGAAGAATTATCAGCTTTAAACCAACGATCAATAGCATCAGATTTTGCAACTCCTATTAATAAAAATGCCATCCACACTTCTGCTACTAAAACATCTACAACAGCCATTATGCTAAATAAACTATCAGAAACTTCCCATTGTTCTTTCATCGCTAATTGGTTTGCACCACCACCAATCCAGCTTCCTGCAACTGTAGATAGTCCTTTCCAAAGTTCAGTACCTTCTACTTGTACTAAAATATCTGGAGCCACATATTTAAAAAATAAAATTGCAATTGGCCCACCAATCATAACTCCTATGGTTGCTGTTAAAAACATAATTAATGCTTTTGGTCCTAACTTTAAAACGCCCTTTAAATCGATACTTAGAGTGAGTAAAACTAGTGAAGCTGGAAGTAAAAACCGAGAAGAAACATAGTATAATTTGCTGCTTCCTGTAAATTTAGAATACACAGCACTATCAATATTATTTGTTGCAATGTATTTTTTTAAAGAGTTTAAATCTGTAACATTAGTAAGATTATTATACAATGAATTTAGATGTGTAATTGTGGCATCAACATCTATCCATTTATCTGCAATAATGCCTAGTGAACTAAATATTGAAGGAATAAAATAGCATAATAAAAGTGCTGGTACAATTTTATAGAATTTTTGATAAGATTTTAAGGTTGATGTATAAAAAATACCTGCCAATAGTACGCACAAAACACCAAAAATAATAGTGTCATTGGCAAATAATGGAATGTCGTTGTTTATTTCTGAGATATTCATTTATATATTTCTAATATGATTTGTATTTAAAATGATGCCTAGTTGTAATCTATGCGATTTTGAGTTACTAAACTGGGTATGCATATAACCAAGTTTCAATTTTATTTGTTTAGTAAGCTTCTGTAAAAATCCAAAACCAGTTCTGTTTTGCCCAAACGCTTTTGTAGCAAATTTTATAAAAATTTCATTAAAACCGTAAGTAGTTAATTTTTGCGAAATAGGATAGCTTAAAAATAATCCATATCGAATTCTATGGGTGGTTTTATTTTCAAAATTTTTTCTTCTAAAGCGTTGTGCGAGTCTTACTCTGTGTTTTATACCAAAATTTCCCCAATTGTCTTTGAGGTTTAAATCTTGATAAAATCGATACTCATACAAGTCAGGTGCGTCTGTTTTGTAAGAACTATCTGTAATAGAATATACGCTTCCTAAGGTAAAATTAAAATTTGGATTGATTTTATAATTCAGGCCAAGTCTATAAATTTCTTGTTGATACTCAGTGATAAATTCGAAATATCGAACGTGAAAGCTCGTTTTTAAGGAGTATTTTTCTGACAGTTTATGCGAGCCATTGTACATATACCACGTTCCTAATTTATTTTCAGAAGAAGTTTGAGCTTGACTTTTAAAAAAGATAAAAATCAAGCTCAAAAATACTATAATTTGCTTCATATAATTAATTCGCAGAATAAATTTTAGTTTCTTTAAAAGGTGAAATTTGAATGTTTTCTACTGATTTTTTGTATTCAATCCAATCGTTATTAAAGAAAGTATTGGTAGCTGAAATCGCTTTTTTGAACTCTTCTTTAAATTGATTCATTAACACCTTTTCGGTTTCAGTTTGTTCTCCAAAACGTGAACGAATGTACCTTGATGCTTGACTAAAACGCTGACTTACGGTAATTTCTGGATTTCTAGTAATACCTTGTCTTTTATCAATAGTACCCAAATATAAAGCCATTAAAGTATCAATTTTTTTGATGATTTTTGTTGATGCTTTTATTTCGTCTTTATATTTTTTTTGCGCTGAACTTAATTCAGCATCTGATGTTTTAAGCTTTTTTTGTATTTGACTCGCTGTATTTTTACTTGCTACCAATTGTTTTACAATATTTGCCATTTTTTCTTGATAGCTTTCAAGCTCTTTACTAGCCTCATATTTTTGATTGATGGCTGCATCAGAAATTTGTAATCTTGGGTCGAATTCAACCTTTATGGTTTGTTCAGCAACTGCATCACCAAAGGTCATTTTTAAACGATATGTGCCAGGTTTTACAGTAACACCACCAGGTTCTCTTGTTGATTTTCGAATTCTTCTTGATGGTCTATCAACACCTTTTTCTCTCAAATACCAGGTGGTTTTATGAATACCACTTTCTTTTGGAGCTTTAAATTTTAAAGTTCTAATTTGTCTATCACCATCAAAAATTTCTAATTTAATAGAATCATATTTTACTTTTTTGTCACTTTGAACTTGTTTTAGGGCCTCATCATTCTTTTTAGATTTTTTCGACTTCTTTTCTATCGTTTTCAAAGGACTTAAGTCCCTTGTAATGAAATAAGAAATACTAGCACCACCATTTCTATTTTCTCCTTGATACAAAGCATCTGCGCCAAATCTGCTGCCTGTTGGTTGTTGTGTTGCTGCTTGATATGCTGTGGGAGGTGAAAATAATGCCAATTTCTTTGAGGTTACATTGCCTTTAGCCATCGCTCTTAAAGGTCTGATATCGTCTAAAACCCAAGCTGCACGTCCAAAAGTACCAATGATTAAATCGTTTTCTCTCGGGTGAATTACCAAATCTTTTACAGGCACAGTTGGGAAACCATTGGTCCATTTTGTCCATTTGTTTCCAGCATCCATAGAAATATATAAACCATCATCTGTACCTAAAAATAATAAATTTGCATTTTCAGGATCTTCAATAATACATAAAGTATAAGATTGTACATCATTTTCATCTACAATACGTTCCCAAGTTTTTCCATAGTTTTTAGTTCTATAAGCGTAAGGTGTATAATTAAAACGTCTGTAATCATTCGCAATTAACAAAGCTTCGCCTTTATTTTTGTTAGAGGCTTTAATTTGCGTAATCCAACTATTTGCTGGTAAATCTTTGATGTTTTTTGCAACGTTTGTCCAAGTTTCTCCACCGTTTTTGGTGATGTGTACTTGACCATCATCAGTAGCAGCCCATAAAACGTCTTTTTCTAAAACAGTTGGTTCTATTACTAAAACTGTACAATGATTTTCGGCACCAGTTGCATCCATAGTTAAACCACCACTTTCTGCTTGTTTTAATTTTTCTGGATCGTTGGTGGATAAATCAGGTGAAATCACTTCCCAAGTCAACCCTTTGTCTGTAGATTTATGCACAAACTGACTTCCAAAATACAGCGTATTATTATCAAAAGGATCCATATTTATGGCAGCATTCCAATTGAAACGCAGTTTTACATTCGGGTCTTTATGTGTTGGTTTTACAGAATAATTATTACCTGTTTGATAATCATAACGAACCACAGAACCTTGCTGACTCATAGACCATCCATACCTAGAATCGTCTTTATCTGGTACAACATCAAAACCATCACCAAAAGATATTTCTTGCCAGTAACTATTTCTAATTCCTTGTGCTTTCCAAACATAAGCTGGCCCTCTCCAAGAACCATTGTCTTGCATTCCTCCATATACGTTATAAGGAAATTCATTATCCACATTTATGTGATAAAATTGAGCAACAGGAATATTGCCAATAAATCTCCAGTTTTTTCCACCATCTTTGGTAATATTTAATCCACCATCATTTCCATCAATCATAAATTTACCATTCTTTGGATGAATCCACCAAGCGTGATGATCTGGATGTACTCCATTATCAACTCCATAAGCTGGCATTAATTGAGAGAAGTTTTTCCCTCCATCTTGAGAAACATTTACATAGGTAAAAACGGTATACACTCTGTTTTCGTTCTGAGGATCTACATAGATTTCTGAATAGTAAAAAGGACGATTTCCAATTCCGGGTTTGTCATTTATTTTTTTCCATTTAAAACCACCATCTGTACTTTTATATAAAGCATTCTTTTTGGCTTCTACCAAAGCATAAATTGTATTCGGTTCACTTGGTGCAATTGCCACACCAATTCTACCTAAATCTCCTTTTGGGAAACCTTCTTTTTCAGTAATTTTTTTCCAGTTTTCTCCTCCATCGTGTGTAATGTATAATCCAGAACCTTTTCCACCAGAATTAAAAAACCACGGATCACGTTTGTGTTCCCACATTGCAGCAATGATTTTATTTGGATTTGTTGGATCCATAATCAAATCTGCAGCACCTGTTTTTTCATTGTTATATAAAATCTGTTTCCAAGTTTTTCCTCCATCAGTTGTTTTATAAACACCTCTTTCTTTGTGTTCTCCCCAAGGACTTCCAATAGCACCTACATAAACAATATCTGGATTTGTTGGGTGAATGATAACTCTATGAATATGACGTGTTTTTTCTAAACCCATAGCTTGCCAAGTTTTCCCAGCATCTAAAGATTTGTAAATACCAAAACCACCATTTAAACTGTTTCTTGGGTTACCTTCTCCAGTTCCTGCCCAAATTACACTTGGGTTAGATTGTTGAATGGCAACAGCGCCAATAGAAGCTGTGAGTTCTTTTTCGAAAATGGGTTCCCATTTTATACCTCCAGAAGTAGATTTCCAGATTCCTCCAGAAGCAGTACCAACGTACATTATTTCTGGATTGGACTCTACAACATCAATAGAAGTTACACGCCCAGACATTCCTCCAGGACCAATGTTTCTAGGTTTCATGTTTTTTATTAAATCCATAGAAAACTCTTGCGAAAAGAGTAGGGTAGTAGTGCATAAAAAAAGTAGTGTAAATAATTTTTTCATTATGTTTAATTTGAAGATTTGAATTACAGCCAACAATATACAAAATAGAAAACGCTCAATAAAAATTGAGCGTTTATTTTAACAGATTTGTTTTATATAAGGGGTTTAAACCGCTTTTAAAACTGTAAAGATTATTCTTCTTTCTTTTTAGGTTCGCGTTTTGCTTCTTTTAAAGCCTGCATTAACATCCATTCTATTTGTCCGTTTGTAGAGCGGAATTCATCAGCAGCCCATTTTTCAATAGCTTTAATCATATCTTCATTTATTCGCAATGCGAAAGCTTTCTTTTTAGCCATAGTTTATACGTTTGTCTTTAGTTGTTAGACTTTAGTACAAAAGTTGTAATTGTATTAATAATTTCTTGAGATAGCGCAAAATCTGGAGAAGCATAAGATTTTAGATTATCTTCTTCTTTCTCAATATGTTTTAAAAGATGATTCATGTTTTTAATAATCACCAATTTTGCATTAGGTTTTCCTTTTTTAAGATTTTCTGCATCTAAAACTTGTACTTGCAAATCTTTATCGCCATTAATTAATAATGTTGGAATAGTTACTTTTTTGATTTCTTCAACAGGATTTAAAGCTATCCATGAACTTAAAAAAGGTTGGTTTTGAGGTGCAAAAAGTGACATTAAATTAGGGTCTACTTCTTTAATTGTACCTGTTTCTGTTAATTCTTTCAAATACTTTGCTGTAATTGCTCCATAAATTGGGCTTTGTTTTGTAATTTGTCTTACCAATGTTTTATCAATTGTTTCTCCTGCACCAGCAATAGAAATATATTTGTCTACATTTTCTAAGGCCAACATTGCTATTAGAGAACCTTGGCTATGACCTACTAAAATGATTTGCGTAAAACGATCATCATTTTTAAAATGATTTACAACTTCTTTTACATCATTTATAAAGTCGATAATTAAAACACCATCTTCTTTTAAGAAAGCTACATTTTTAGGATTAGCAGTTCTTTTATCATAACTAAAAAAAGCAATATTATTTTTGTTGATAGCTTCTCTAAATTGTTTAATATATTGTGGTTGATTACCATTTCTATCAACGCCACCAGAACCGTGAACCCAGATGATTAAAGGCGACTTTTCTTGAGTGTAGGATAACGTTCCTGGCAATTGAATAGCTTGATTGTTTATGGATATTTCTTCGGTTTTTACTTGCGCTAAACTATAAGTAATTGTAAAAATGGTTATTATTAAGTAACTTAAAATACGTATCATCGTTTTTCTATCTTAGATTTATATGTCTCTAAAACCCTATTGGCTTCTTCTTTTTTTTGAGTACCAATTAATAATTTTTTTCCTGTTTTGAGTTCTAATTGAATGCCAATATCACCAGAAACGTTTATGGCTTTCCCTTTGTTTTTGTTCCAAAGAGCACCACCTTTTAAACCCCAACCACCATATTCTCCTATAGGATCGTAAATGCGAACATAAGCTTTAGAAACCATACTCCAAGAAATCAACTTTAATTTAAAATGAAAAGGAAAAAATTGATAGTAAATTCCTTTTTCATCAATTCTTGTGGTTAATTTAAAAGTGAAAATAAAAAGTGCAGAAGCTAAAATACCTAACAAAGTTAATACAAATTGATTTGTTGTTAAGCTTGTATTTTCTTTTGAAAATTCTTTTACCATAATGCCAATTGGCACCATAATGCTTAGGGCTATTAAAACAATAAGCCATAATTGAGTAAAACGTTGCTCTTCTTTAAAAACTTTCATTATCTGTTTTTGTCTCTTTCTAGAATCATTGAATTCCAACCATGAGGTATGTTTTTATAAAACCAACCTTCTCTGGCATATTAGTTGAGTATATCTTCTAGTTTTTTGTCTCTATTTCTTAATCCCAATTTAAGGGTTACTACTTTATACTCTTTCATTTCTATAATTAATTTTGAACTTATTTTTTTGCTAACAACTAACAACTAACTAGTGACTCAAAGTTCCTGCATTTACAACAGGAGACGCTTCTTTATCTCCACAAAGAATTACTAATAAATTACTAACCATAGCAGCTTTACGCTCTTCATCTAACTCAACAATATCTTTTTTATTTAACTCATCTAAAGCCATTTCTACCATTTCTACAGCTCCTTGCACAATTTTATGTCTTGCAGCAACAATTGCAGTTGCTTGCTGTCTTTTTAACATTGCAGAAGCAATTTCTTGAGCATAAGCCAAATAACCAATTCTAGCTTCTAAAACTTCTATTCCAGCAATTGCCAAACGTTCTTCCAACTCTTTTTCTAACGCCTCAGAAACTTCATTTACGCTAGATCGTAAAGTAATATCTTCATCTACACCTTCATCAGCAAAGTTATCATATGGGTACATACTTGCCAATTTACGCACAGCAGCATCTGTTTGCACGCGTACAAAATTTTCGTAATTATCTACATCAAAAGCAGCTTTATAAGTGTTGGTAACTCGCCAAACTAAAATGGTAGAAATCATTACAGGATTCCCTAATTTATCGTTTACTTTTAAACGCTCACTATCAAAATTACTCGCTCTTAACGATATTTTCTTTTTGGTGTAAAACGGATTTGCCCAGTATAAACCATTCGCTTTTATGGTACCTACATATTTACCAAACAGTAAAATTACTTTAGAGGTATTTGGGTTTACTAAAATAAAACCAAAAAAACCAATAAAACTAAGTGCACTAATAATGATATACATTGAATTTTCTTGTTGGATAGATATTAGAATGCTTCCAACAAATGCCGCTAAAACAATTACTAACATTAAGTAACCATTAGCTGGTTTAATAATTTTTTCTGATTTCATTTGACTTGAATTTAAAATGATATTAAAATGATATCACAAAGATATATTATTTTTTTATGATTTTCCAAAATTTCTGAGCAATTATTTTATAGTTTTGCAATACAATAAAACAAAAACAAAACAGATGAAACTAAAAATATTAATGTTTGCACCTCTCTTTTTTCTTTTAAATCCTACTAATAACAAGATTGATTTTTGGGGTAAGAATGGGCATAGAGTTACTGGTAAAATAGCTGAAAAGCATTTAACTAAAAGAGCCAAAAAGAAGATAGATAAACTATTAAATGGGCAAAGTTTAGCTTTTGTATCAACATTTGCAGATGAAATAAAATCAGATAGTGCTTATAGTAAATATTATTCTTGGCATTATGTGAATATGGATTTAGATGAAACTTATGAAGAGGCTGAAAAAAATCCGAAAGGAGATTTAGTAACAGGAATTGATACTTGTGTAAAAGTGTTAAAAGATCAAACCAGTTCTGTTGAAGAAAAAGCATTTCATTTAAAGTTATTGGTACATTTTATAGGCGATTTACATCAACCTATGCATGTTGGGCGTAAAGAAGACAAAGGTGGTAACGATGTGCAGGTGCAATGGTTTGGAAAAGGAACTAATTTACACAGTGTTTGGGACAGTAAAATGATAGATGATTATAAGATGAGTTATACAGATTTAGCAGACAATGCAGAACATTTATCTAAAAAACAGATTGAAGCTTTGCAAAAAGGCTCTGTTATAGATTGGGTAAATGAAGTTCACAAAACTACCAAAAAGGTATATAGTTCTGTAAAAGTTGGCGAAAATTTACGTTATCGATACTCATTTGATTATTTTGGAATTGTAAGAACTCAGTTACAAAAAAGCGGAATTCGTTTAGCAAAAGTATTGAATGATATTTTTGATTAATACATTGATAATCAATTTTTAAAAATAAGTTCTCTTAATGTAGTTTAAGAGAACTTTTTTGTTAATAATGCGTTAATTATGTTTTACATCATTTTAAATTAATGTAATTTTATAATATGAAAAAATCAGTTTTTATAATCGCATTTTTTATGTTGATTTTATCTTGTAAAAAAGAGGCTTCTAAAACGAATGCAACCAACATTACAGATAAATCAGAAAAAAATATTTCTGTACCAACCTATAATTACAAGCAATTGAAACCTTTTTTAGAAAAAGAAGATGAAAAAACATATGTAATTAACTTTTGGGCAACTTGGTGTGCACCATGTGTAAAAGAATTGCCTTATTTTGAGAAGATAAATAAACAATATTCTAATAAGAATGTAGAGGTTTTATTGGTGAGTTTAGATTTTCCTAAACAAGTTGAAAAAAAACTAATTCCATTTATCCAAAGAAAAAAAATAGCTTCTAAAGTGGTGCATTTTGATGATGTAAATGAAAATTATTGGATACAAGCTATTGATAAAAGTTGGAGTGGTGCTTTGCCTGCTACCATTATTTATAACAAAAATAAAAGAAAGTTTTATGAGCAATCTTTCGATTATGAAACATTAGAAAACGAATTAAAAACATTTTTAAATCCTTAAAATTATGAAAACAATTAAAGCTATTTTATTACTTGCAGTTGTTGTGTTGACTACTGCAGCATTCACGTTAAAAACAGAAAAAGGGTATGCAGTTGGAGATACGATCGAAGATTTTAGGCTAAAAAACATTGATGATACCATGGTTTCTTTATCAGATTATGACGATGCAAAAGGGTTTATAATTATTTTTACCTGCAATACTTGTCCTTATTCAGTGGCCAATGAAGATAGAATTATTGCTTTAAATGATATTTATGAAGACGAGGGTTTCCCTGTAATTGCTATCAATCCTAATGATCCAAAAGCAGTACCAGAGGATAGTTTGGCTAAAATGAAAGTTAGAGCAAAAGAAAAAGGTTTCGAATTTCCTTATTTGCTAGATGAAGGGCAAAAAGTGTATCCTAAATTCGGAGCGAGTAAAACTCCACATGTTTATATTGTTACTAAAAAGGATATGAAAGTTCAATATATAGGAGCAATTGACGATAGCTCTAGAAACCCATCTGCGGTTACAGAAAAGTATGTAGAAAATGCTGTAGAGGCTTTATTAGATGGTAAAAAGATAGAGAAAACAGAAACGAGAGCAATAGGTTGTTCTATTAAGACTTTGTAACTTTTTTTATAATTTCATCTTTAAAAAGACATCTATTTTTAGATGTCTTTTTTTTGTTATTTACTATTAACTTTAGTAGTAGAAATAAATATATTATTTATCACCTGTATGGTTTTTGTATTGGAAAATAAGGTGTTAATTTACACAATTACTGCTTTTTAATGTTTGTGTATGGTTCATATATAGTTTTGTTTTAAACTTAATAACTATGATATTCTTAGATTTATAATCTACTAATTACTATAACTATAAACAAACAAAATGGGTGAATTTCTACAAAAACAAAAATTAAAAATACTTTTATGTGTATTTTTATTATCAACTGGCATCAATCATTTAAGTGCAAGTAATAAAAGTTACAATAATGATCAGCCAACAACAAATGCTCCAACTCCACCAGAACGTAAAGCCTTAGATATAATATCAATTTTTAGTGATGCTTACGATAATATAACTGGAGCAAATTATAATCCAGATTGGCAACAAAGTGGTTTAACTACTGCAAATACTGATTTTCAACCTTTAGGATCAGGAAACTCAGTTTTGGCTTATACAAATTTTAATTATCAGGGAATTGAATTTAATTCTGTTCAAGATTTAACAGCAATGGAATATTTACATTTAGATATTTGGACCGTAGATGGTGTAATTCCAAGTATAACTGTAATAAGTTCTGGGGCTGAAATTCCACATACCCTTGAAAATAGTGATGGTAAGTGGCAAAGTTTCGAAATACCTGTAGCAGGTATTACTGGAGATATTACCAAGGCAATTCAATTAAAATTTACTGGCGGAACTGGTTTTTCAACCGCTATTTATTTGGATAATATCTATTTTTATAAAAATCCAACAGCTTCAGGAAAAGATGCTACATTAAATGCCTTAGAAGTAGATGGTACGTCTATTGATGATTTTTCACCAAACACAGAAACCTATTTGATGGCTTTACCAGGAGGAACAACACAAATACCTCAAATTACTTTAGCAACTCCAACAGACAATTCAGCTTCAACAGTAATCACACAAAGTACATCTATTCCTGGTAACGCCACTGTTTTAGTTACATCTCAAGATGGTTCAACTACAAAAACGTACACAGTATCTTATCATATTGGAGCACCAAATACAAATGCACCTACTCCTCCAGCCAGAGAGCCTTTAGATGTAATATCAATTTTTAGTGATGCTTATGATAATATAACTGGCGCCAATTATAATCCATATTGGCAACAGAATGGTTACAGCTCAGCAGATACAAATTTTCAGCCAACAGGATCTGGAAATGCAGTTTTAGCCTATACAAATTTTAATTATCAAGGAATTGAATTTAATTCTGTTCAAGACTTGACTTCAATGGAGTTTTTACATTTAGACATTTGGACTGTTTTTGGGGTAACTCCAAGTATAACTGTAATAAGTTCAGGAGCCGAAATTGCACATTCAATTTCAAATGGAGATGGAGAATGGCAAAGTATTGAAATTCCTGTAGCTGGTATTACAGGTGATATTAGAAAGGCAATACAATTAAAATTTACAGGAGGTAATGGTTTTACAACAGAAATTTATTTAGATAATATTTATTTCTATAAAAAACCTACAAGCACAGGAAAAGATGCTACCTTAAGTGCTTTTGAAATTGATGGAACTTCAGTTGAAGGGTTTTCTCCAAATTCTGAATTTTACGAAATGGCTTTACCTGGGGGTACAACACAAGTGCCTCAAATTACTTTAGCTACAACAACAGATGCAGCAGCTACAAAAGTAATCACACAAGCACCATCTATACCAGGTGATGCCACTGTTGTTGTAACATCAAAAGATGGCTCAACAACAAAAACCTATAAAGTATCTTATTTTATTGGGGCACCACATATTAATGCGCCAACACCACCTACAAGAAATTCATTAGATGTTATCTCAATTTTTAGTGATGCTTACAACAATATATCAGGAGTGAATTATAATCCAGATTGGCAACAAGTTGGTTTTACTTCTGCGAATACTAATTTTCAACCTACAGGTTCTGGAAATGCAGTGTTAGCTTATACAAACTTTACTTATCAAGGTATAGAATTGAATTCAGTTCAGGATTTAACGGGTATGGAGTTTTTACATTTAGATATTTGGACGGTTAAAGAAGTAGTGCCAACAGTTGCGGTTTTAAGTTCAGGATCAGAAATTGCGCATTCCATGACAAATGGAGATGGTAAATGGCAAAGTATAGATATTCCAGTTGCTGGTATTACAGGCGATATTACAAGAGCTGTTCACTTAATGTTTAACGGAGGAAATGGCTCACCAAGTGCCATTTATGTTGATAATATATATTTTTATAAAAACCCAACAGCAGCTGCAAAAGATGCTACGTTAAGTGCATTACAAGTAAACGGAGCTTCCGTTTCTGGCTTTAAGCAAAATTCAGAATCTTATTTAATGCCTTTACCTGGTGGCACAACACAAGTACCTCAAGTTACTTTAGCAACCACTACAGATGCTGCAGCTACAAGAGTAATTACCCAAGCAACGGCTATTCCTGGAGATGCAACAGTAGTCGTTACATCTAAAGATGGTACCAACACAAAAACATATAAAATATCCTTTTTTATTGGGGCTCCCCATATAGATGCACCAGTTCCACCTACTCGTCAAAACTCAGATGTTCTTTCAATTTTTAGTGATTCATATATTAATATTTCTGGGGCAAATTACAATCCATATTGGCAACAAAGTGGTTATAATTCTGCTAATATAGCGTTTCAACCTACGGGTTCTGGAAATGAAGTACTTGCTTATACTAACTTTAATCATCAAGGAATTGAGTTTAATTCTATTCAAGACTTAACAGGTATGGAGTTTTTACATATAGATGTTTGGACAGTTAATGAGTTAATACCAAGCGTAGTTGTTATCAGTTCTGGTACAGAAATAGCCCATGCAATTCCTAATGGAGATGGCAAATGGCAAAGTATAGACATTCCTGTTGAAGGCATAACAGAAGATATTACAAAAGCAATTCATCTGAAATTTACTGGGGGAGATGGTTTTTCAAATGATATTTATTTAGATAATCTTTATTTCTGGAAAGCACCATCACTTGGAGTAAAGAATTTAGAAATTTTGAACCTTAAGGTTTTCCCTAATCCTTCACAGAATAGTTGGACGATTCAAACTGATGTTGATAGTATTACTTCGGTTAAGGTATTTGATGTGCAAGGAAAAAATGTGTTTTCATCAACACCAAATAATAAGGTGACTGTTATTGATGGATCAAATTTAAAAATAGGATTTTATTACGCTCAGGTTAAAACCTTATCAGGAGTTCAAACAATGAAGCTTATAAAAAAGTAGGTGGTCTAATTATTATTTGTTCATCATTCTTTCTTATAAAATAAAAATAAAAATATGACATTTATAAATCAAATAGAAACTAAGGTAATTTTTTTAGTTTTTGCATTATTTTTTGCGTTCTCAATTTCTGCTCAAACTACACAAGTGGGTAGTGGAAGTTACACAAATACTTATCCAGGGGCAGATAGTGCTGGTAGAAATGGTTTTCCAACAGGGTCACCACAACTTACTGGTAATGCTGTTGGCAAACCAATTCCAACAAATGATTGGTGGTCTAAGTTGATTAAAGAAAATCACGCAGATAACTTATTCAATTATCCAATGACAATGAAAACCACAAATACAGGTTTAATTGTTACCTATATTCCTTGGGGAGTTATTGGAGATTCTGCACCAATAGAAGTTGGTTTAACTGGGTTAAGTACAGATAGAGCAACCGTTTCTGATTACTCAGACTGGACAGTTACAATGAACTGGAAAGATGCCGATAATGAATTAAAAGTGACTTCTGGTATTGGAATGCCATTTTTATACTATGAAAAAGATGCAGACGATATTGTCGAGATTAAAGTAAATTCAGGTAATGCTTCTGTAGACAATGAACTTTTAATAGTAGAAAATGCATCAAATGGTCAAGATTTTGTTTTTTATGCACCTTCTGGTAGTACTTGGATGCAATCTGGAAATACATACACATCCACTTTAAACGGTAAAACCTATTGGTCTATGGCAATGTTGCCACAAAATACTGCTAATGTTACTGGTGTGGCGCAAGATTTAAAGAAATATGCCTATGTTTTTCCAACAAATACAACTACATCTTGGGCTTATAATGAAAGCAATTCTAAAGTAACCACAACATTTTCGGTTACTACAGCTATTAAAGAAGGTACAGACGATAAAATGTTGTTAGGTTTATTGCCTCATCAATGGTACAATTTAACGTCTAGTTCTCCAGTGCCTAATGCATATACGTATAGTTCTGTTAGAGGAGCGTTAAAAATGTTAGCAGAAAATAGCTTTACCGTAGAAAATACGTTTAAAGGTATTTTACCTACAATTCCGTATTTAGCCAATTATAGTGCTGGGTTTAGTCCATCAGAATTAGATGCTAAAATATCACAAATAGAAAATGATGGTTTAGACACTTGGACCGATTCTTACAACGAAGGGCAAGTAATGAATCGTTTGATACAAACTGCAAGAATTGCAGATCAAACTGGTAATATAGAAGCAAGAGATAAAATGATTGCTACCGTAAAAGAACGATTAGAAGATTGGTTAACCTACGAATCTGGAGAAAGAGCTTTTTTGTTTTATTATAATGATACTTGGACAGCTTTATTGGGTTACCCTTCAGGTCATGGGCAAGATACCAATATTAACGACCACCATTTTCACTGGGGCTATTTTATTCACGCAGCTGCTTTTATGGAACAATTCGAGCCTGGTTGGGCTTCAAATTGGGGACCAATGATAAATACTTTAATTAGTGATGCAGCTTCCGATGATAGAAATGATACAAAATTCCCTTTTTTAAGAAACTTTAGTCCTTATGCAGGGCATAGTTGGGCAAACGGATTTGCAACTTTCCCACAAGGAAATGACCAAGAATCAACGTCGGAAAGTATGCAATTTGCATCCTCTTTAATTCATTGGGGAACAATTACCAATAATAAAGAAATTAGAGATTTAGGAATTTACATTTATACCACAGAACAAACTGCTATTGAAGAGTATTGGTTTGATGTTTATGAACGTAATTTTAGAGCAGAACAGCAATACAGTTTGGTTTCTAGGGTTTGGGGAAATTCTTATGATAATGGTACATTTTGGACAGCAGATATTGCAGCGTCTTATGGTATAGAAATGTATCCAATTCACGGTGGTTCTTTCTATTTGGGCCATAATCAACAATATGCACAAAAACTGTGGACAGAAATTTCTCAAAATACAGGAGTATTAAGTAAAGAAGATAACGATAATTTATGGCACGATACTTATTGGAAATATTTATCAATGACTAATCCTCAAGAGGCTGTAAACTTATACAATGCCTATCCTGAACGTAATTTAAAGTTTGGTATTTCTGATGCACAAACCTATCATTGGTTACATTCCGTAAATGCTTTGGGTGTTATCGATGCTACAATTACAGCAAATTACCCAATTGCAGGCGTGTTTAAACAAAATGGTGAAACAACCTATGTTGCTCATAATTATTCTGATGCTCAAATTGTGGTTACTTTTTCTGACGGATACCAATTAACAGTGCCTGCAAACCAAATGAAAACAAGTAGAGATGTTGATGTGAGTGGAGTTTTGTCTTCTAATTTTACGCAAGCTTTTCCTAATGGAAGCGTAAATTTATCAGCAACTATTACAGGAAATGGCATTACAAAAGTTGAATTTTTTGACGGAACTGTTGCTATAGGTGAAGATACAACAGCACCTTATGAGTTTAAAGCAGATAATTTAACGCTTGGTGTTCACGGTTTTTATGCTAAAATTTATATCAACAATCAATTTAATGTTACCAATATTGTAGAGGTTCAAGTAGGGGAACAAGTACCTTATTTAGGAAATCCAACAATAATTCCTGGTGTTTTGGAAGCTGGTTTTTATGATAAATTTGAAGGAGGAATAGGACAAAACATTAGTTATGTTGATACTTCTATAGGTAATAATGGCGATTTTAGAACCGATGAAAATATCGATGCAATTTCTGTAAATGGAGAAGGAGCAACTGTAGGTTGGAATTCAGCTGGAGAATGGATGGAATATACAATTGATGTTCAAACTGCTGGGAATTACGATTTAAGTTATAGATATGCTTCTGGAAATTCGGCAGGTGGTGGCCCTTTCTATTTTGAAGTAGAAGGTAAAAAAGTAAGTCCAGATATTTTTGTTCCTTATTCTTCAGATTGGGATGTTTGGCAAACAGATAATGTTTCGAATATCGAATTAAGAAAAGGTGAAAATATACTGCGTTTATTTATAGAAAGTGGTGAGTTTAATATTGGTAAAATGACGTTTTCTTACAATAGTCCTTTATCTTATGTTCCACCAGTTGCAAATGCAGGAGCAAACGTTTCTGTAATAACACCAAATACAACTGCGAGTTTAGATGGTTCTGCAAGTAACGATCCTGAAGGAGAAACGATTACTTATAACTGGGAACAAATTTACGGACCAACAATCATCACTTTTAATGATAACACAACTGCATCACCAAATATTTCTAATTTAGTAGAAGGTGTTTATAAATGTAAATTAACGGTAAGTGATGGAGCTTATGAAGCTTCAGACGAAGTGCTAGTTTTGGTTTCAAGTTCTGGGAATATTAAACCAACCATATCAATTACATCTCCAGGTAATAATTCCTCTTTTAAAGAAGGTGCAGATATTACAATTTCTACGACCGCTAGTGATTTAGATGGTACAGTTACACTTGTAGAATTTTTTGATGGAGCAACAAAGTTAGGAGAAGATACTTCAGCTCCATTTAGTTTTGTATGGTCAGCAGCCAGTCTTGGATCGCATCAAATTACTGCAATAGCAACAGATAATTTAGGTGCAAAAACGACATCTACTGCAGTAAATATTACGGTTTCTGAAGAAAAGAAATGTTCTGAGGTTTCATCAGAAGCGCAACAAGGCGCTTTTTCTCAAGGATATCGAGTTACTTTTGAAACGATTGGAACTTCTGTAGAAGTACAATTTGAGTTGTTAGATACCGATAAATCTGGGGTAATTGCCTATTTATGGAAACAATCTCCTTTTGCTGAAACTCAAATGAATCAAGAATCGGGTCTTGTTTTTAAAAGTACAGTGGGCGGACTTACAATTGGCGAAACCATAAGTTATGCTTGTAAATTTGCATATTCAGGTGGATTATCTGCAACCAAATATTTTTCTTATAAAGTAGGAGATAGCTGTACAGGAAGTTCCTCAGATACAACAGCACCAGAAAATTTTACGGCAACTCTAGGCAATATTACTGCAACTACTGCAGAGATTGTATTGAATGGTACAGATGATTCTGGTAAGGTGATTTATGAAATAGATTTTGATAATACTTCACAATCTGTGAATGCAAACTCAGGTGAGCAGACTACTTTTACAGTTACAGGATTATCACCAGATACAGATTACACATTTAATGTTAAAGCAAAAGATTTATCAGGAAACGTTGCCACAAATAATCCGATAGTATTAAACGCTAAAACTACTGCAAACACTAATACTAAATGTGCTGGTTTTGCAAGTGATGCCATAGAAGGTTCATTCTCTCTTGGATACAATTACGAGTTTACTACAAACGGAACCAGTGTAGCCATTACTTTTGAGTTGTTAGACACTGATAAAACTGGTGTGGTTGCCTATTTATGGCAACAATCTCCATTTTCGGAAGTTCAAATGACTAATGCTGGAGGAAAAAAATTCACACAAACTGTAAGTGGTTTAACCAATGGGCAAACCATAAGTTACGCATGTAAATTTGCATTTGCAGGTGGTTTAGGGGTAACCAAGTATTTCTCTTATACTGTTGGCGATAATTGTACATTAAGTGCACAAGATCATGTGCTGTCAAATTCCATTATGATGTATCCTAATCCTGTAAAAGATATTTTATACATAAACTCAAGCATAAAACAACTTACTAAAATTGAAGTGTATTCTGTTTTAGGTAAACGAATGTTAAAATTCGATACCAAATTAGAGCAAATACATGTTGACGATTTATCTAGTGGTTTATATTTGATAAAATTATATACTGATGAATTAAGTTATACCACAAAATTTATAAAAGAATAAAGTAATTTAAGTCAATAAAAAAAAATCCGTTTAGAAAATTTCTAAACGGATTTTTTATTTTTTCAATTTTGTCATTTCGACCTTGTGGATAAATCTTTTAAGATATTTCAACTGTTCACAAGATGATACTGATTAAATTTATTTATTTACCAAAACAAACTCACCTTTTTCAATTAAAGGAATCGCTTGTTTATATTTTACCACTTTTTCTTCACCACTCATTACATTTTTGATAGTAACACGTTCGTTTCTACCAATTTTTGGTTGTTCACGCACAACAGTTTCTACAGGTTCTTGAGTTTGCTGTCTAGAATTCTGAATAGCTTGTTCAGTGGTGTTTTGAACGTCTGCCTTACTTGTATTTAAACGCTCTCTTTTTTGTTGACGAGCTTCTGAAATCTGATTCGATTGTTGAGGTAATTCGCCCTTAAATAAGAACGACAATACTTCTTTATTAATATCATCTACAGTGCTCTTAAACAACTCAAAAGCTTCGAACTTATAAATTAATAAAGGATCTTTTTGTTCATAAGATGCATTTTGTACAGATTGTTTTAACTCATCCATTTTACGTAAATGCTCTTTCCAATTTTCATCAATTATAGCTAAAGTAATGTTCTTTTCAAAATCTGTAATTAAAGATTTTCCTTCACTTTCATAAGCCTCTTTTAAATTGGTAACAACTTGTAAAGATTTAATTCCGTCTGTAAAAGGAACAACAATTCTTTCATATCTATCGCCTTCATTTTCAAAAACATCTTTAATAACAGGATAGGCTAAAACTGCGTTTCTTTCAATTTTGCTTTTGTAATGTTCAGTTACAATATCATATAATTTGTCTGCCAATTCTTTTTCTGACATCTTATTGAACTCTTCTTCAGAAAAAGGAGAAGTCATAGAAGAAAAACGAATCAATTCGAACTCAAAATTCTGAAAATCTTTAACTGCCTTATTACTGTTAATGATAGACTCGCAAGTATCATAAATCATATTTGCAATATCAACTTGTAAGCGTTTACCATCTAAAGCATTACGTCTTCTTTTGTAAACAAACTCACGTTGTGCATTCATAATATCATCATACTCCAACAAACGCTTTCTAATCCCAAAGTTATTTTCTTCAACTTTTTTCTGTGCTCTTTCAATAGATTTGGTAATCATAGAATGCTGAATTACTTCACCTTCTTTTAAGCCCATTCTGTCCATCATTTTTGCAATTCGATCAGAACCAAATAAACGCATTAAATTATCATCTAAGGCAACATAAAATTGTGTGGAACCAACATCACCTTGTCTTCCTGCACGACCTCTAAGTTGTCTATCAACACGTCTAGAATCATGTCTTTCTGTACCCACAATAGCTAAACCACCAGCAGCTTTTACTTCATCAGTTAACTTAATATCTGTTCCACGACCAGCCATATTGGTTGCTATAGTTACTACACCTGGTTTTCCAGCCTCAGCAACAACATCTGCTTCACGTTTGTGTAATTTTGCATTTAAAATATTATGAGGAATTTTACGCATTTGCAACATTCTACCCAATAATTCTGAAATTTCTACAGAAGTTGTACCCACTAAAACAGGCCTGTTTTGTGCCACTAATTTTACAACATCTTCAATTACAGCATTGTATTTTTCACGTGCTGTTTTGTATACTAAATCTTCTTTATCGTCTCTTTGAATTGGTTTGTTGGTAGGTATTTCTACAACATCTAATTTATAGATTTCCCATAATTCACCAGCTTCAGTAATCGCAGTTCCTGTCATACCAGAAAGTTTACGATACATTCTAAAGTAATTCTGTAAAGTTACTGTAGCAAAAGTTTGTGTAGCATCTTCAATTTTTACATTTTCTTTGGCTTCAATAGCTTGATGTAATCCATCAGAATAACGACGACCGTCCATAATACGACCCGTTTGTTCGTCTACAATCATCACTTTATTTTCCATCACTACATATTCAACATCTTTTTCAAAAACAGTATAGGCTTTTAAAAGTTGATTCATGGTATGAATACGTTCGCTTTTGATGCTAAAGTCTTTATATAACTCTTCTTTTTGCGCTGCTTTTTCTTCTTTATCTATTTCAGCACTATCAATTTCACCAATTTTTACACCAATATCTGGTAAAACAAAAAATGTATCGTTATTGGTTTTTTCTGATAAATGTGCGATACCTTTATCTGTCAAATCAATTTGATTGTTTTTTTCTTCTACCACAAACCATAAGTCTTCATCAACTTCTGGCATCAACTTATTGTTATCTTGCATGTAAAAGTTTTCTGTCTTTTGCAAAATTTGTTTGATACCTTCTTGCGATAAAAATTTGATTAAGGCTTTGTTTTTAGGTAAACCTCTGTACACTCTTAATAATAATTTGCCACCTTCTTTATCATCACCAGCAGCAATTAATTTTTTAGCCTCTGCTAAAACACCAACTAAATGTTTTTTTTGTAAGCCTACTAAATCAGCAACTAAAGGTTTTAATTCTGTAAATTCGTGTCTGTCTCCTTGAGGAACTGGTCCAGAAATAATTAACGGAGTTCTTGCATCATCTATTAAAACTGAATCTACTTCATCTATTATAGCATAATTTGGCGCTCTTTGTACCAAATCGTCTTTAGAGCTAGCCATATTATCACGCAAATAATCGAAGCCAAATTCGTTATTGGTACCATAAGTAATGTCTGCATTGTAGGCTTTTCTACGTGCGTCTGAATTCGGTTGATGAAAATCGATACAATCTGTAGATAAACCGTGAAATTCGAAAATAGGCGCCATCCAAGCTCTATCACGTTTTGCTAAATAATCATTTACGGTAACTACGTGAACTCCATTTCCGGTTAAAGCATTCAAGTACACAGGTAAAGTTGAAACTAGTGTTTTTCCTTCACCAGTCATCATTTCTGCAATCTTACCTTGATGTAAAACAGAACCACCAATTAATTGTACATCATAATGAATCATGTCCCAAGTAACAGGTTTTCCAGCAGCATCCCAAGAATTTGCCCAATAAGCCTTATCATCTTCTAAAGAAATGTGTTCGTTTTCTGCTGATAATTCTCTATCAAAAGGTGTTGCTGTTACTTCTATTTCTTCATTTTCTACAAAACGTTTTGCAGTTTCTTTAATAACAGCAAAAGCTTCTGGCATTATTTCAGCAAGTTTGGCTTCAGAAATGGTATACGCTTCGTCTTTTAAGGCATCAATTTCTGTATAAATATCTTCTTGTCTATCTATATCAGCATCTTTGGCTTCTAGTTCTAGCGTTGAAATTTTATCATCTAATTCTTTAGTAGCTGCCTTAATCTTAGCTTTGAATTCTTGCGTTTTAGCACGCAATTCATCGTGAGAAAGTTGCGCTAAAGTAGCCTCAAACTTTTTTACATCTTCTACAATTGGTTGTAGTGTTTTTAAGTCTTTTTGTTGTTTATCACCAACAAAAAGTTTTATTACAGAATCTAATATGCCCATATATGTATATATTTTTCAGTTACTTAAGGTAACTATTAGTGTTTTGTTTAAATTAAAAAAATAGAAGTTAGCACCTTTTAATTTTTTTTTGATTAAAAGAAAAACAAAAAAAAAGCCTCTTTAGAGACTTTTTATATTTTATTGTTTTTTTTAGTATTCATCCTCATTCCAAAGGTAATCATCTTCTGTGGGATAATCTGGCCAAATTTCAATAATAGAATCATAAGCATCGCCTTCATCTTCGATATCCTGTAAGTTTTCTACAACTTCTAAAGGAGCTCCAGTTCTAATGGCGTAATCTATTAATTCGTCTTTGGTTGCTGGCCAAGGTGCATCTGCTAAATAAGATGCTAATTCTAATGTCCAATACATTTCTTATCGTTTAATTTTGTGCAAAAATAATTTTTTTGCTGAATTATGCAAGTCTTTTTTAAGAAATATAAAATGAAGTTATTGTTAATTTTTATTAGATACTGAAAACCAATATGTTGTGTAATTTGTAAATGATTAAATAACTTCAAAATCGATAAAAAAAGAACTTATTATTTTTTTTCGGGAATCCATTTAACTTCCTCTATTAACAAATCTTTGGTCAATTTTCGTGCCAACACAAAAAGGTAGTCAGAAAGTCGGTTTAGGTATTTTAAAATGTCATCATTAATGTTTTCTTGGTCATTTAATTCTACAGACAAACGTTCTGCACGTCTGCAAACACATCTTGCCACGTGACAGAATGACACTGCTTGATGACCACCAGGTAAAATAAAATGTGTCATCTGAGGAAGTTCTTGATCCATTACATCAATTTCATTTTCTAAAAATAAAATGGAATTGTCATCAATTTTAGGAATGTTTAACCGCTCTTTCCCCGATTTTAACGTTTCTTTTTCTGGAGGTGTAGCCAACATTGCACCCAAAGTAAATAGTTCATTCTGTATTTTTAGTAATGAAGCTTTGATATCATTACTAATTTCTTGATCTTTAATTAAGCCTATGTAAGAGTTCAACTCATCTACAGTTCCATAACTTTCAATACGTAAATTGTACTTTTTTACTCGTGTACCACCAAATAAACCTGTTGTACCATTATCGCCTGTTTTCGTGTATATTTTCATTTAAATGAGTTTCAAATTTGATTCATCAAAGTTACGAAGATTGAAAACTGTTTAAATAAACCTTAACAAGATTTAACAGTTTAACAGTTTTATAAGTTATACTCTTATTTTAAAATTTTCTTTAGCTTGCTCTTTTCTAAAAAATAGTAATCCGAAGTAAAACAAATTTATAGTTACTATAACTTTATTATCTTGAATTATTTTTGACCATTTTAATTGATGTTTTTTTGTAGCATTAATATCATCAATAATTATAATATGTTTTGAATTTAATTTAGAAAAATAAGATGTAGATATGTTGTTTAAATTTTTGATATATAATATTTTAAAGGTGTTTTTTGATTTTTCTTTAAAAGCTGTTTTGTCAAAGTTTATCGTTTCAATTTGATAATAAGTAATGATTTTTGAGAGTAATTTGCTCTTTTTTTTTGACATGCCTTTGAGTTCTTTATAGTGATCAAAATCTATATTTTTCAACTTTTTGTTATATAAGGCTTTTGTTACAAAATCAAAAACAAAAGGGGAATGTACTCCATGTTTGTTTGTAGATGTTAGTAAAAACTTAAGGTAAGAAAAGAATCTAAAAAGCATTCTTAATGTTTCTTTTTTTTAGTGAATAAATTGAGAACTGAAATGATTAAATTCGCACAGCAAACATACATAAATCTACTGATATGATCTCTAAAACTGAATATTCGCCTTATTTTGAACAATACATGCAACTTGTTGCTCAAAATCAAAAATCGATACTAGAAAATTTAACAGCTTCTCAAAAAGATTTTGAAGAAACGTTGAGAAAATTACCTAAAGAAAAAGGAAGTTTTGCCTACGCTGAAGGTAAATGGACATTGAAAGAATTGATTCAGCACATTATAGATACAGAACGAGTTTTTTGTTATCGAGCTTTATGTATTGCTAGAAATGAGGGCACTAATTTACCCGGTTTTGATCAAGATGTTTTTGTTGATAATTGCGAAGTACATGGCAGAAATTATTATGATTTGTTAGATGAAATGAAAACTTTAAGAGAAAGTACTTTACAGCTATTTAAGAGTTTTTCTGATGATGCTTTATTAAGAATAGGGCTTGCATCTGGCAATAAAATATCGGTTAGAGCTTTAGGATATTTATTTTCTGGACATCAAATGCATCATTTAAACATAGTTAAAGAAAGATATTTGTAAGTTTGCAGAAATAATAAGAAAATGAATTTACCAAAGTTTTTATTGGCAGATAATAGCAATTATCCAGAAGATATTTTTGTGTTACATACCGAGTTTCCACGTTTTATGATTAATCTTAAAGATGATGAAATTGAGTGGTTTGAAGATTTAACCGGAGAAAATGAAGAAGATATTGCTACTGAATTAGCAGATTTGATGGACAAAGCAGGAGAATTTTATGATTCAGAAATGAAACAATACGAATAAAAAATGCCCAACTTAGTTTTTACACTAATATTGGGCACCAACTAACCAACCAGTTGTTTTTTATGCTGCGTTAATTTTTACAGGAATGATATAAATTTCTTGTTTTTTAACACCTTTTACGTTTATTTTTTTATAATTCAATTTTCTTTTTACTAAAGAATTGAATTCAGTTACATTGGAATCTACAGAAATAATTACAATTTCATTTTTATTGTTGACCATAAATGAAATTTCTCCAGAAGTAGATTCTTTTAATTCAACTTGAACTTTGTCTCCTAACATAGAAACCAGTTCTGTTCTAAGTTGTTGGGTGACTTTTGAATAGTTTTTTTCAGTTGCATGTGTTGAAAAAGTGGTTGCTAAACTAATTGCAATAATAGCGATGATTGATTTTAAATTTCTCATAATAAGTGTGTTAAGTTAAATGTTATACATCTAAAAGACGTCTGTTACTTAAAAACGTTTCACTTAAAATGCCACTTTAATATACTATTAACATAATTCTGATGTTCTTAACAGATTTTAACGATTAAAGCAACTAGCGTTCATCTTTTACAGGAATTTCAAACTAATTTTTAATTCTTTTCTAAATTTTACTTCATAATTAAAAAGCATATAAGATTGTTGAAAACCGAAATGCAGTGTAATAGTTGTAAATTAAAATTTATAAAGTTTTAAAAAGTGTTGTATTAAGTTGTATTATTAACTCAACTTCTCTGCCAAATACTTAGCAGTATAGGATGCTGTATTTTTAGCCAATTGTTCTGGAGTTCCTTGAAAAATTAAGTTTCCGCCATTTTTGCCACCTTCTAAACCTAAATCAATAATATAATCTGCACATTTAATTAATTCTATGTTGTGTTCTATTACTATGATGGAATGTCCTTTTTCTATCAATGCATTAAAAGAAGCCAATAACTTTTTAATATCATGAAAATGTAAACCAGTTGTAGGTTCATCAAAAATAAATAAGGCTTTATCTTTAGTATTTCCTTTCACTAAAAAAGATGCTAATTTTATACGTTGTGCCTCACCACCAGAAAGTGTAGACGAAGATTGCCCTAAAGTAACATACCCCAAACCAACATCTTGCAAAGGTTTTAGTTTATTTGCAATTTTGGTAACCAAATTTTCTGCAAAAAACGCAACAGCATCATCAATAGTTAAATTTAGAATATCGTCAATCGTTTTTCCATCAAACTTAACTTCTAAAACCTCCTTTTTAAAGCGTTTACCTTGGCAAGTATCGCATTCTAAATGCACATCTGCCATAAATTGCATTTCAATGGTCACTTCGCCTTCACCTTTACAAACTTCACAACGTCCACCTTCTACATTAAAAGAAAAATGTTTGGGTTTGTAGTTTCTTATTTTTGATAATTTTTGATTTGAAAATAAGGCACGAATATCATCATAAGCCTTAATATAGGTAACAGGATTAGAACGTGAAGAACGTCCAATAGGATTTTGATCAATAAATTCGACTGATTTTAAGGTGTTAAAACTTCCTTTAATATCTGTATGTTGGCCAATTTTATCTCCATAACCATTCAGTTTTTTCTGCAATGCAGGATATAAAATCTTTTTTACCAACGTACTTTTTCCAGAACCAGAAACACCCGTAATTATAGACAAACTGTTTAGTGGAAACGTAACATTAATATTTTGTAAATTATGTTCTCTAGCACCAATAATTTCTATACTATTTTTTGAAGTTTTGCGTTTTGTTGGCACTTTAATTTGTAAATCTTCGTTTAAATATTTGGCAGTTAACGAATCTGATTGTAAAATTTCTTGGTACGTACCCTCAGCAACTACATTACCACCAAAGGTTCCTGCTTCTGGACCAATATCAATAATATAATCAGCTTCTTTCATAATATCTTCATCGTGTTCAACAACCACAACTGTGTTGCCTAAATCGCGTAAATCTTTTAAAACACCAATTAAACGTTCTGTGTCTTTTGGATGCAAACCAATGCTAGGTTCATCTAAAATATACATAGATCCTACTAAAGAACTTCCTAAAGAAGTGGCTAAGTTAATTCGTTGACTTTCACCACCAGAAAGTGTATTTGACGTTCTATTTAGAGTTAAGTAGGAAAGACCAACATCAGTTAAAAATTTTAAACGATTATTAATTTCTGTAAGTAAACGTTTACCGATTTTCTCTTCGTATTTATTTAGGGTGATGTTTTTAAAGAAAATCGCTAATTCATCTAATGGTAAAGAAACCAAATCAGAAATGGTTTTTTCATTTATTTTTACGTAATTGGTTTCTTCTCGTAAACGATTTCCATTACAGGTGGTACATTTTGTTTTACCACGATAACGAGATAACATTACACGATTTTGGATTTTGTAACTTTTTTCTTCTAAAACCGAAAAGAAATGATGAATTCCGTTAAAAGATTTGTTTCCATTCCAAACCAATTCCTTTTGTTGGTCTGATAATTCAAACCAAGGTTTGTGAATAGGAATATCAAATTTGTAAGCAACCGCAATTAAATCTTCTTTATAATGCACATATGAAGGCGTTCTGAAAGGAAATATAGCATCATCATAAATGGATAATCCTGTATTTGGTATTACCAAATCTTCATCAATACCAATTACATTTCCATAACCTTCGCAAGTAGGGCAAGCGCCATAAGGATTGTTAAAACTGAATAAATGTGTGTTGGGTTCTAAGAAAGCCATGCCATCTAAATCGAACTTATTGCTAAATTCAGCAACTTTATCATCCGTTAAATTTTGAATAAAACAAATTCCTTTTCCTTCAAAAAAGGCAGTTTGTATGGCATCTGCCAACCTGTTGTAAAAATCTTCATCATTTTTAGTAACAATTCTATCTACCACTAAAAATAAATTTTCATTTTTAAAATCAGTTTGCGGAAAATCAGCAATTCGATATACTTTATCATTCCATTTTAAACGAGCATACCCTTGTTGCTCTAAAACTTTAAGAACGGTTTTTAAATCTCTATTTTCATCAATAGTAATAGGGGCAAGGAGTAATAATTTGGTTCGCTCTTCAAATGTTTTTACAAAATTAATAACATCAGAAACCGTATCTTTTTTTACCTCTTTACCAGAAATAGGAGAGTAGGTTTTACCAATTCTGGCATATAATAATTTAATATAATCATAAATTTCTGTAGATGTACCAACTGTAGATCTTGGATTTGTAGAATTTACCTTTTGCTCAATGGCAATTGCTGGTGCAATACCTTTAATATAATCTACCTTAGGTTTGTCTAATTTTCCTAAAAACTGGCGTGCATAAGAAGACAGACTCTCTACATAACGTCTTTGACCTTCAGCGTATAAGGTGTCAAACGCTAAAGAAGATTTCCCTGAGCCAGAAAGACCCGTAATTACCACCAACTTATTTCTTGGAATAACAACATCAATATCTTTTAAGTTATGGAGTTTAGCTCCTTTTATGATAATATTTTCTTTCGGATTTACAGTAGAAATATCAGTGTGCATATAGTATGAATATAAGGGATAAAAATACCACTATTTTCATCGATTTTAAAATAATGATCGTTGTCTATTTTGTTAAAAAATTTGTATACTTAAAAATAAAAGTTATATTTGATGACTTAATAACCACAAAATTAGACGCATATAGTTAAAAACTACTTTATAATTTATTAATAAAATAATAAAAACAGAAGAGCCAGATGTTCTTCTAAAAGTAGTTATGGTACGAAAAAAATCAATTTCAGACAGCGCTTTAGTAAGTGGTTATATTCATGGAGATGAATCCGCTTTGAGTGTTCTAATTCATAGACATCAACAGCGTTTATTTAGCTTTATTTACAGTAAGGTAAAAGATAAAGACATTACAGAAGATGTTTTTCAAGATACATTTATAAAAGTTATTCGAACTTTAAAAAAAGGAAATTACAACGAAGAAGGTAAATTTTTGCCTTGGGTGATGAGAATTGCGCATAACTTAGTGATTGATCATTTTAGAAAATCGAATAGAATGCCTGCATTTAATACTACAGATGAATTTGATATTTTTTCTGTTTTAGGTGATGGAAATTTAAATGCCGAGAAACAAATTATACAAGAACAGATTTTTGCTGATGTTAAAGAATTGGTAAATGAATTACCAACCGAACAAAAAGAAGTTTTAATTATGCGAATGTATAAGGATATGAGCTTTAAAGAAATAAGCGAAAATACAGGTGTTAGTATTAATACAGCTTTAGGTAGAATGCGTTATGCGCTTATAAATATGCGTAAATTAATAGAAAAACATAAAATTATTTTAGTAAATTAACAATAAAGTAAAATATGCATCGTTACTTATTTATAACCAACGTATTAAACAGTATATATGATGCAACTTTACTCAAAAAAGTCATCTGAATTTCAGATGCAACCCAAACAAGAAACAGTTCAATTTTTGATTGATTTTTCCAAATCGCTAACTATTGTGAAAACTAAATCAAAAGATTTCATTGAATTGAATTTGAATTAAGAGTGGAAAAAGCTTCAACAGATGTTGGGGCTTTTTTTATGGTAAATAATGAGACTATAACTTTTTGGTAATTTTATACTATACGTTTATTTATTATTTTGTGAAGTAGTGTAGATTTTTATTTTCATCACCTTACTACCATATTACAAAGTGTTGATAATTATAAAGCTAGTGTTAAATAGAAAACTTTACATATTTAAAGCGCATTATTTACCTCAATCCAAAATCCGTTCGGATCTTGAAAATATACTTGTAAAATTCCATCTTTTCTAATGTAATCTTTTTTTGGTGTATCTAGCCAATCTGTATAATCAATATTTAATGAAATTAAATGGTTAACAAACGAATGGACATCTTTTGTAGTTAAAGCAAAATGAACAGCTTTGTTTACTTTGATTTCAAAATCAGGACGAGGAATTAAATGCAGCTGTCTTCCTTCGCCTAAAGAAAGCCATCTTGTTTTAGAATTTGAAGCCGTATTTTCTATCTCTTTAAATTGAAATACTTTTTGGTAAAATGCTACAGATTTATCGACATCTTTTACAGAAAGCGCAATGTGATTAAACTTAAAATTGATCATATTTAAACTTAATTTAAATTCAAATATCGAAAATTATTTGCTGATGTTTATGAAAAATTGTTAGAAAAACTTAATGAAATTATACGTTTTCATAAAAAATATCTAAAAATGGATATTCTTAAAGTTGTGTTAAAGCCTAAAAATAGTGTAACTAATTGAATAAAGCAGCGTCTTATTTGCATACAACTATACTCTTTAGAAGATACTTAGTTGAATTAGTTAGTTTTTAATAGTTGATTAGAGTCAAAAGCATTTTGTTTTTGACTCTTTTTTTGCTTAATTTTTACGAGGAATTTTATCACGCTGAATTTTGCCCATTTTAAGTGCTTTATAGTTTTCATAACACCCTAAAATTGCTTCAATCATTTGTAAATCCGAAGCTTTTTTTATAAAATATTCAGAATAACTACAATCTGTTAAGAGTTCAGTTAACTCTTGTCTGTCCATATTCAAATATTCCATCATAACTTCTCTATCAAATTTACCAGCTAACATTTTACGCAAATCATCTTCTTTCTTCAGTTTTTGTAATTTTTTTAATTGTTTTGGTTTTTTGCCAAAAAGATTGTACAAAAAGTCAACAGGTTGAAAAAGCGCAGCAACTGGAGATGCAAAATTTCTTTTTTGAGGTTCGCCAACCTCATAAGTTTGTGGTAATCCGTTAATATGAATTCTGGTAAATCTATCTTTTGGTACTTGTTTTACATCAATTTCTAAAACACCAATTAGTTTGGTAGATTTTATAATAATTTCTTTAATTTGTTCTGGTTTTTCGTATAGTGCAATTTCTAACTCATTACCTTTTAATAAATCGTTGGTAACTTTAACTTTAATAGACGAAAACCCTAAGTAAGAAACCAAAATGGTATCGTTTGCAGTTGTTGGCAACTCAAAAAAACCTTTATCATTTGTAATGGTTCCTTGTACAGTATTTAGATTTAAAATATGTGCAGCACTTAAAGCCTGCTTATTAACAGCGTGTATAATTTGCCCTTTTAATGTTTTAGTACGAATACTATCTTGTTGAGAAAATGTACTTAAACTTAAAAACAATAAGCACAGAATGAGTATATTTTTTTGCATAAAAACAAAATTAAGTATAAAACCGAATAGAAAGGTTAATATTATGTGAAGATGTAAAATAATTTTTAAGTGCGCACGAGAAGATTCGAACTTCCACTTTCTTACGAAAACAGCCCCCTCAAGGCTGCGCGTCTACCAATTTCGCCACGTGCGCAAAAAAACTATTTTTAAATAAAAAAGTTAAGCGTAAGCTTAACTTTTTTAGTGACCGGGCTGGGGCTCGAACCCAGGACCCTCTCCTTAAAAGGGAGATGCTCTACCAACTGAGCTACCAGGTCTAAAAATTACGAGGTGCAAATATACTATCAATCATTTAAAACTGAAATATAAATTTGAAGAAATTTTAACGATATTTACAAAAAATTTAAAAAAATGAGATTAGTTCTGCTAGGATATATGGCTTCTGGAAAATCGAGCATTGGTAAAAAACTTTCTAAAACTTTAAATATCAGTTTTATAGATTTAGATGATTACATTGTTGACAAAGAAAAAATGTCTATTACAACCATTTTTAAAGAAAAAGGAGAAATTTATTTTAGAAATATAGAACATCGATATTTAAAAGAAATTTTAGAAAAAGATGAGGATTGTATCCTTTCTTTGGGTGGAGGCACACCTTGTTATGCAAATAATATGGAACTTATAAATAATTCAGATTCCATTTCTATTTATTTACAGGGTAGTGTGCCAACAATGGTTAAAAGGTTAATTAAGAAAAAGGCTAAAAGACCATTGATAGCCTCTTTGGGTGATAATAAAATACCAGAATTTGTTGCCAAACATTTGTTTGAAAGACGTTTTTTTTATGAACAAGCTAAAATGACTTTTAAAATTGATGGTAAAAAAAAGAGCGAAGTTGCAGATGAAATTTATAATATTTTAAACTAAATATGCTCTAGCTTCATCTTCAAAAAAATCAACTTGTACATGTTCTTTAATAGATGTTGATAAAGAAACCCCTTTAAAGTCGGCTTTTACAGGATATTTTTTATGATTTCTATTTACTAAAACAGCAGTTTTAAAACGTTTTAAAGGTACTTCTAAAAAGTGTTTAACACCATAAATTAAAGTAGTACCAGAATTTAAAACATCATCAACTAGAATTAAAGGCTTATTTTTGTAGTCTTCAACTTTTAAAGATGTAGAAATAGCTTCTAAAGGTTTTTTCTTGTTAATATTTACTTGACAAAGTGTAATTTTTAAAGTAGATATTTCGTTTAAAATTTTCACCAATTTTTCAGATAATAGATAGCCATTACCAACAATACCAGCAATAATAACTTCTTTTTCATTACTGTTGGTTTCATAAATTTGATAAGCAATACGTCTTATCTTTTGATTTATTTGAGTAGTATTTAAAATAATATTTCCTTCTATTGTCATAATTTTACAAATCTTCGGTAAATCCTTCTATATCTCTTCTATCTTTTTTGGTTGGCCTACCAGCTCCCTTTTTGCGATAGTAATCTTTTGAGTATTTTAAGAGTTCATTTTTTTCAAATTCTTCTTTTGGTGTAATATCTTTTCGATATAAATCCACCAATTTTGCACCCACTCTGCTTTTTGGTAAATCTAAAACTTTTATTTGATAATTAATTTGGTTTTTACGAATCAAAATTAATTCATTACCATAAACCTCTTTTGATGGTTTTATATTGCTATTATCAATTTTAACTTGTCCCTTTTTACAAGCTGCAGTTGCTATGCTTCTTGTTTTAAAAATACGAATACACCACAAGTATTTATCTACCCTCATAAAAAAAGTTAAAATATATCTTTTGTCTTTTTACAAAGGTATAAAAATGGTAAATTGCACGCTCAAATTTTATGATTAAATGACTAAAATAAAATATTTATTTGCTTTAATATTATTTGCAGCGATTGTATATGCTTGTGACGATAATTTAAATGGTTTTACAAATCCTTACGAAAATGTAGATTATGAAGCTTTGGCTATTTCTGATAATGATACCATTGTTACTTTTTTAGAGAGTCATTATTATAATGAGAGTTTAGATTCTTTACAATTAATTGATGCAAATCAAACGTCATTATTAGCAGATAGTAGGTTAGAAATTATTGAAACAGAACAAAATAGTATTAACTACAAATTATATGTTTTTGTTACTGAAGAAGGTGTTACAACACCTCCTAAAGGAAATCCAACTGAAATGGATTCTATTTTTGTAAATAGGAAAGGAATACAACTTTTAAATAATAGTTTAGATACAGACCCTTTTGACGAGGCAGATGAAACTTGGTGGAGTTTGGCAAATACTTTTGGTATTTCTGGCAGTGCATCTACACCAATTAGAGGTTGGACAAAAGGATTTCCAATATTAAAGCCGGGTGAAAATATTACCAACAATGGTCCTTTAACGTTCCAAAATACAGGAAAAGGTTTTATTTTTATACCAAGTGGTTTAGCTTACCCTTCTATAAATTATCAATTAGGTGGATTAGATAATGCTTTATTTGACCAAATAATTGTTTTTAAAGTGGAACTTTTAGACTTTGTAAAAGACACTGATCATGATAATGATGGTATTCCATCAATTGAGGAAGATGCTGATGGTGATGGAGATCCTACAAATGATTATAGTGATTCTAGTCAACCTAATTTACCAGATTATTTAAATCCTAATTACTAAATACAAATAAGTAGTTTATAATTTTATAGGTTTACATTAAAAAACTCTTTTCTTAAATGAAAAGAGTTTTTTAATTATTATGAAATTTAAACTAAATATTGTTTTCTTTTTGTGCAACTGACTCTTTTAGTTTTAAAAATTTTGTGTTTTTCTTTTTATCAAGATAATGTCTTAAAACCCCACCTTTAACATTGTTTACATCAAATTCTATGGTAAATGCTTCAGCGTCGATATCATCTATAATTCTATGCATTTTTTTAATATCAATTCTGTTGATAATTGTATGAATGATGTCAAACTCTTCAGAAACTCCCTGACTACCAAAGCCAGAACTACCTTTATAAATGGTTAATCCTACTCCTAATTCTTCTAAAATGGCAATTTTAATCAAATCATTTTTTTTAGAAACAATGGTTACCCCAATAAAATCTTCAAAACCTTCAATTACAGTATCTGTAACTTTTGCAGCAATAATGTAAGTTAAAATAGAGTAGAGGGCAATTTCTATAGTTTCAACAAATGCAGTAACCGTAAATAAGATAATATTAAAAAACATTACAATTTTACCAATACTGATACCAAATTTATCATTCAAAAATATACCAAGAATTTCTGAACCATCTAAAACAGAACCATTTCTAATGGCAATTCCGATTCCTGAGCCAACTAATAATCCCCCAAAAATGGATATTAATAATTTATCATTGGTAATGGTCTGAAAATTTTCGAAATGAATGAATAAGGCTACCCCTAAAATACTTATAATAGATTTTATAACAATTCTTTTAGAAACAGTAAAATAGCCTAGAATTAAAAAAGGAATACTAAAAACAACCAATAAGTAAGACATGTTAATGTCTACTTGAGTTCTAACCAATAAAGCAATACCTGTAACCCCACCATCTAAAAAACCATTGGGTAAAAGAAAAGCTTTTAACCCCAAACTTGTTAACACTATTCCCGTAAAAATTTGAAAATATTCAGAGAAATAGTTAGAGGTTTTTTTATGGTTCATATTTATGGTATCAATTTTTTCTTTTACAAGCTAATAAAGTGTTTTTTAGTAACATGGCAATGGTCATTGGACCAACTCCACCAGGAACAGGTGTAATAAATTCAGATTTTTTAGAAACCTCATCAAAAGCAACATCTCCTACTAATCTAAATCCACTTTTTTTAGTAGAATCTGCTAATCTTGTAATTCCAACATCAATAACAGTAACATGGTCTTTTACCATATCTGCTTTTACAAATTCAGGAATACCAATTGCAGCAACAATAATATCTGCTTGAATTGTAATTTCTTTTAAATTTTGGGTTCTACTGTGGCACATGGTTACAGTAGCGTTTCCAACTTTTCTTTTTTGAGATAGTAAAATACTCATTGGACTACCTACAATATGGCTTCTACCTAAAACTACAACATGTTTTCCAGAAGTTTCTACATTATACCTTTCTAATAACTCTAAAATTCCAAAAGGAGTAGCAGAAATAAAAGTCGGTAAATTTAAAGCCATTTTACCTACGTTGGTTGGATGAAATCCATCAACATCTTTATCAGGATCTACAGCCATAATTACTTTTTGCTCGTTGATATGTTTTGGTAATGGTAATTGCACTATAAAACCATCAATATCGTTATCAACATTTAAAATAGCAATTTCGTTTAGTAATTCTTCCTCTGTGGTTTCTTCTGGCAATCTAATTAATGAAGATTCAAAACCAACACGTTCGCATGCTTTTACTTTGGCATTTACATAGGTGATGCTTGCGCCATTATTGCCTACAATTATTGCAGCCAAATGCGGAGTTTTATGTCCTTCAGCTTTTAAATTACTAACTTCTACAGCAATTTCTTCTTTGATATCTGCTGATGTTTTCTTTCCGTCTAAAAGTGTCATATATGTAATTACGAATTTTAAATTTAGAATTATGAATTAAAGTTTTCAGATATTGAAAATTTAAAATTCGTAATTCATAATTGATTTTTAACGCATTCCTTTCATCATTTGCATCATCTTTCTACCACCACCACCTTGCATCATCTTCATCATTTTACTCATTTGGGTAAATTGTTTCATCAATTGATTTACTTCTTGAATTGTTGTGCCAGAACCTTTTGCAATTCTCTTTTTTCTACTTGCATTGATGCTTGATGGTGTACTTCTTTCTAATGGTGTCATAGAATGAATAATCGCTTCAATCCCTTTAAAAGCATCATCATCAATGTCTACATCTTTCATTGCTTTACCTGCTCCAGGAATCATTCCTACCAAATCTTTCATACTACCCATCTTTTTGATTTGTTGAATCTGACTTAAAAAGTCGTCAAAACCAAACTGATTTTTAGCAATTTTCTTTTGCAATTTTCTTGCTTCTTCCTCATCATATTGGTCTTGGGCACGTTCTACAAGAGATATAACATCTCCCATACCCAAAATACGATCTGCCATTCTATCTGGATGAAAAACATCAATAGCTTCCATTTTTTCACCAGTACCAATAAATTTAATTGGTTTATCAACCACAGATTTAATAGATAATGCAGCACCACCTCTTGTATCACCATCTAATTTTGTTAAAACAACTCCTTCAAAATTTAAGATGTCGTTAAAGGCCTTAGCCGTATTTACAGCATCTTGCCCAGTCATAGAATCTACCACAAATAAAGTTTCTTGTGGATTTACAGCCTTATGAATGTTAGAAATTTCTGTCATCATTTCTTGATCAACGGCTAAACGACCAGCTGTATCAATAATTACAACATTTTTTCCATTAGCTTTGGCATGTGCTATAGCGTTTTTAGAAATTTCAACAGGGTTTTGATTACCTACTTCTGCATAAACTTCAACCCCAATTTGTTCACCAACAACTTGTAATTGGTTAATGGCTGCAGGTCTATACACATCACAACCTACTAAAAGAACTTGTTTTGTTTTCTTAGTTTTAAGATAGTTTGCTAGTTTACCAGAAAACGTGGTTTTACCAGAACCTTGTAAACCAGACATTAAAATTACAGTTGGTGATCCTCCTAAATTAATACCAACAGTTTCACCACCCATTAATGCAGTAAGTTCGTCTTTGACCAACTTTACCATTAATTGCCCAGGATTTAATGTAGTTAATACATCTTGCCCAATGGCTTTTTGCTGTACTTTTTTAGTAAAATCTTTGGCAATTTTAAAATTAACATCGGCATCTAAAAGTGCTCTACGAACTTCTTTTAGTGTTTCTGCAACATTTATTTCTGTAATTTGCCCATGCCCTTTTAGGGTGTGTAAGGCTTTATCTAATTTATCGCTTAAATTATTGAACATAATTTGTATTCTGTTTTAAAACACAAATATAAAAATAAGAGTTCGCTTAAAAAAGATTAAAAAGATTAATCTGATTTTAAAAGTAAGCTGCCAAAAAAGTTGATTAAATGAATTAAAATTGAGGCTAAAAAGATAAAGAAAGATAGCAATAAAATACTACCTAAATTGTCTTTAAATGGTATGTTAGTATACATTAAATTACCTGTATCATCTAAATGAAAAACAGAAATCAAATAGGGGATGATACAAATTATTTGTAGTATAATATGTGTGGCTGTTAACCAATGGTTTGGTTTTTTTTTAATCCAGTACAAAGCCAAGTAATTGATTCCAATGAGTCCGAAATATACTGCTGTTATATAACACCAAAAATCTACACTAATTAAGTAATAAATGTAAGAAATGTTAATATCTATAGATATATTTCTTTTAAAAATGCCTAAAATGATAAAAATAGGAATAAGGCTAAAAAAGAAGAGATGTGGTTTTTGAATAATTTTTTTCAATTAATACATTTTTGGGGTGTTGATAAGTGATGTGCTATGTTATAAGCTGTATATAAAAGAATTTCTCTAATGGTCATTTATCCTAATTTCATTCGGTTTTGTTTCTAAAAAATCAGCTATTTGGTGTTTATCCATTTAAAATTTATTAATGTTAAAAGTATGAAAATTAATTATAATAACAGTTCACTACATTCAACTTACAGTTTATTACAAATCATTTTTATAAAAATAGGTTTAGCGTTTATATTTGAAACTATAAAACCTAAAAAACCGATTATGCAGACTACATCAAATTATATAAAAACAGTATTAAAAGTGTTATGCGTTATTTGCTTTATGGCATTTTCTTTAACATCAGTTTCTCAGAATTCAATTAGAATTAAAACGAATAACGGAAAAAAAAATATTACAATCAATACAAATAGCAATGATTTAAGTATAGAATATGAAGGAGAAATTACTTTAACTGATGATGATAAAGATATTAAAAGTATTTCTAGAGGTGGATTTATAGAAATCAAAAAATCTAGTTTTGGAAGAAGAAGAAGAATTGTGATTGAAAATGATGGTGGTGAATTGGTAAGAAAGTTTTTTATAGGCTGGAGTGAAAAAGACTATTATCCTGATGGAAAAGAATGGTTAGAAGATATTTTGCCAGATGTTTTAGAATCTACAACCATTGGTGCTAAAAGTAGGGTAGATCGTTTTTACAAAAATGGAGGTGCTAATGCTGTACTTGCAGAAATTAAAGGTTTGAATGGCGATTATATTCAAAGTCATTATTTTAAACTGTTATTAGCAAAAGAGTTGAACACTAACGAAATTGCCAATACCATTAAAACAGCAGGCAATACCATAAATTCCGACCATTATTTGAGTAACATTTTAAAAACAAATCAATACCAGTTTTTAAAGAATACCCAAACTATTGATGCTTATATTGATGCTGCTAAACATGTAAATTCCGATCATTATTTAACCACTATTTTAAAAAGTACAATTAGTGATAGAGGAATTTCGGACAATCAATTAAGTAGTTTATTACAAATTGCAGAAAGTATAAATTCCGATCATTATTTAAGTTCTGTTTTAAAGCATATTATGGATAATAGAGCGTTAAATACTCAGAATATGGAACAAATTATGAAGTTGTCTAAAAGTATAAATTCCGATCATTATGCATCAGAAATAATTAGAGAATTGATGAAAAATAATTTAGACAGTGAAGCGCTTATTCAAGTTTTAGAAATTGTTAAAAGTAATATCAATTCAGATCATTATGCTACAGGCATTTATAAAGAGTTAGCGAATAGAAATGATTTAACAGAAAACCAAATTATAACCATTTTAAATGCTATACAAAGCATTAATTCTAGTACGTATTTATCTCAAACATTATTGGCATTTGCACCAAGAGTTAAAAGAGGTTCTGCAAAACTAAAGCAAGCTTATACAAAAACGGCAAAGTCTATTAATTCTGAAACTTATTTTGGACGTGCAATAAAAGCAATTTACTAAAATACAAGTTTGGTAATGAATTTTTTGTAAGATTCATTACCTTGCTTGTATGCCAAACATCAATCCACTAACCAACCACTTCTTAATGAAAAAAATCTTTTTCATAGCTCTTTTGGGTGCTTTACTAGGTGTTGCTATTAGCTATTTTATACTTTATAGCGAGTTACAAGAGGCTTTTAAATACTCTTTTTTTGATGGATTATTGGCCTCTTTATTAGGAACTATAGTTGCTTTGATAATAGCAAAATCATCACTTTTTCTAAATCGTTTTTTTCCTTGGCATAAAAATGTAGGTATCCGTTTGTTTATAGGATTAGTAGTACATTTTACACTAGCTTATTTTTTAGTTTTTAGCGTCTTTTATTGTTATCAATTGTTCTTTTTTGAAGTAACTTCTTTTTTTAATAGGTATTTTTATGCTCAAATAAAAATAGGAGTCATATTATTGCTTTTAATATTGATTTTTGAAGTCATTTACTTTGCCTTGTTTTCTTACTATTCTTATTCTAAATTTCAGATAGAAATTGTAAAACAAGAACGTAAACAGATTGAATTACAATTAAAAGCATTAAAATCTCAACTAAGTCCTCATTTTTTATTCAATTGTTTAAATACAATTTCTTCCTTAATTTATAAAGATGAAAATAGTGCAGAAAAGTTTATAAGACGTTTGGCTAAAATGTATGATTTTACCTTAAAAAGTTACCATCAAAAATTAATTACTGTGCAACAAGAATTAGATTTTGTAAACTCTTATATCTTTCTTTTACAAACTCGTTTTAAAAATAAATTCTCGGTTGTAATTTCTGTTAGTGATGCTGTTTTATTAACTAAAATTCCGCCATTAACCTTACAAATGTTAGTAGAAAATGCTGTAAAGCACAACCAATTATTGCAAGAAAAACCATTAGAAATTCTAATTTCATCAACAAAAACAGCAATAATTGTAGAGAATGTAATTACTAAAACTCCTTTAAATGTTACCTCGTTTAATATTGGTTTAAATAATATAAATTCTCGTTATTTATTATTGATTAACAAAACAATTTCTGTTGTTAGCGGACACACTTTTAGAGTACAAATACCTATTATTGAATGAAAAAGTTATTTGTACATCAACCGCTTTTTAGACTCTTAAGTCCTGCTTTTTCTGGGGCTATTGTGTATTTATTAGTTTTATTACTTAATAATAATGTTGCGCAAATTCAGGAAGAATTTTTTAATGAAGAATTGTATTTCTGTATTGCTTTAAGTTATTTAATTCAAGAATTTTCAAGAGTTTTATTACTTGTTTTTAAGCGTTTTTTATTTCATAAAATTTCCACTATAAACCTACTTTTACAAATAGCCATTTCAATGCTATTGTGCTTTGTATTGGTTACCATAGCTATTCACTTATATTTTAAATATAAACTGGGTTTTTCTGCTACTTTTGATGAAATATTAGTGTTTAATAGTATATTTTGTAGCATTACATTTATTTATATCTTGCTGTTTATCAGTCATCAATATTTATTTAAGATGAATACAGAGCAATTACAGCAAGAAGAACTTATCAAACAAAATATTGAAGATGAATTCAAACAATTTAAGAAAGGAATCAATCCTAATTTATTGTTTGAAAGTTTAGAATCTTTATTGATTTTAATAAAAACAGACA
The DNA here is from genome assembly GCF_044595335.1 of Polaribacter sp. R77954. Classification (GTDB taxonomy): domain Bacteria; phylum Bacteroidota; class Bacteroidia; order Flavobacteriales; family Flavobacteriaceae; genus Polaribacter. The sequence continues at coordinate 738,169 of NZ_CP138992.1, read as the reverse complement.
AAGACAAATCAGATGAATTTATAGATTGTTTAGCCTCAATTTACAGATATATTTTGTCTGGTAAAGAAAAACAGCTGATTGCCTTTGCAGAAGAAGTTTGTATTGTTAATGAGTTGGTGCAGTTATTTAATTATTTGCCTTACAGAAATATAAAAATCAAAAACAATTGTAAAAATACCTTTTTAGTAGTACCAAGAAGTTTGTTGTTTATTGTAGAGCAAATTGTAAGAACTATTATTAATACAACAGATAAAATTTTAGAAATTCATTTTAATGAAACAGATGATTTTTTAGAGATTTTTTATATTAAAAATGATAAAATTACAGCATCATTTAGCCTAACAAAAATTAAAGAAGTGGTAAAGACGTATAAAATTTATAATAGTATAGAAATTGAGATTATAGATGATGCGCAAACTCGAAAAATAATTTTACCTAAACTAAAAATAATAGCATAATTATGAACATCGTTATTATTGAAGACGAACAATTAGCCGCAGAAAAACTAGAGCGCTATTTATTAAAATATAAAAGTGATTTAAAAATTATAGCAGTATTATCTAGCATTTCTGATGCAGTAAACTGGTTTGCTACAAATCAAAATTACGATGTAGTTTTTATGGATATTCAATTAACAGACGGTTTGAGTTTTAAGATTTTTAATCAAACCAAAATTAATAAACCTGTAATTTTTACCACTGCTTTTGATGAATATGCTGTAGATGCTTTTAAAGTAAATAGTATTGATTATGTTTTAAAACCTATAACGTTTACAGATATTTCTAAAGCAATGAACAAGCTGAAATTAATGCAAACACTTTTTAATCCTGTTGCATTATCAAAAGTAGTAGAAGTAGTGCAACAGAAAAAAGAAAAAGATCGGTTTTTAGTACGATTGGGTAATCATATCCACTCTATTAAAACAGAAGAAATAGCTTTATTTTTTGCAGAAGGCAGAACTGTATATTTGGTTACCAAAGCAGGTAAAAAATTTATTATAGATTTTAAATTAGAAGATTTAAAAAACTTGCTAAATTCTCATGTATTCTTTAGAGTGAATCGTTCATTTATCATCAATATTACTGCCATAAAAGATGTTATTGTGTATTCTAATAGTCGTTTAAAAATTATGTTAATTGTAAAATTAGATAAAGAAATAATTGTGAGTAGAGAAAAAGTATCTGCTTTTAAAACCTGGTTAGAAGGCGCTTAATTTCTGGTTAAAAATACTACGAAACCTAAGTGTTTTTGTAATGAAATTCGTTGAGATTAAAAAGGGTTAATTAATTAAAAATCAAAACATTAGTAAAAAAATCTAGTATAATATTTTAAAGGATAAAAAATAAGGTAGTTAACAAACTTTATAATTATGGTAAGATTTATAAATTTCAGATGAAAAACTTGTTTCTGTCAATTTAAGATATCAATCAAAAATTATTTATCCGTTTAAATATTCATTGCGTTTAAAATCAATTCCTTTTCTTATTAAATATGCGTGATATGCACTTGGTATATCGTGAGTCCATTTTGGCAAAATTAAAGTGATTAAAATTCTATCAATATGAGAAATTAATCCCATAATTATGGCCATTGTAAAAGGAATGCCAGCGTGACTAAATCCAATTAATGAGGTAAATGCAATTAGTAAAGTAATTCCCCAAAGTTTAGAAAGAAATGCGTGTGTACAGGTTTCTTTTTTAAATTTTATTAAACTAATTACATAACAAGCAATTTCCATTGCTAGAATCGTCCAAATAACAATGGAATGATCAGAGATTAGTTTTGGATATAGTATCCAAGTGGAAAAGCCTATAGATAACCAAAATATCATATCAGTTTGACTATCCATTCTTCTTAATTTTGCTGAAGATATATTTTGTTTTCGTGCAATTATTCCATCTAAAATATCAGAAATCAATCCTAAATACATTAAAATAACGATTATTGTTTTAGTACTTTCTCCAATAAAATAGGCTAAGGCTAATATGATTGGTGCTAATAATAATCGGAAAAATATTAATATAATGGGTATGTTCATTTTAATTTTTGCTAACGTTGCTGTATAAGTTTTGTGCCGAAATTTAAGTACCCAAGTTAGTAAATAATTACAGATAAAAAAATCGACGAGAACTATAGCATGAACTTAAAAAAAAAAGCAATAAATTAAGTGTTTTGTTGGCCGTAGTTATTTTTTTTGACCAACAAATCGAATTACGGAACCTTTACCATTGTGATATAAACCTTCATTTAATTCAATTTCTTTTTCTTTTAATTCAATGATATCAAAATCTTTATAATAAGAAATTATTTCTTCTTTAGAATATAAAACAGCCAAATCAGAAGGTCCACCAACTTTAGGGTTTTTCATTTTGAAATCAATATGATTTTTTGAGAACGCTTCAAATATTACTATTCCGCCTTTTTTCAATTTTGAACAAAGCATTTTATGGTATTCAGCTTTAATATTTGCAGGAAAGTGAGCATATATTAAAGCAATGACATTAAATGTTTCATCCTCATAATCTAAGTCTGGGAGGTAACCTACTTGATAATGGATTTTAGTTTCTTCAATATCAGCTAGTACCAAAGCTTTCTTTTTTCCTTCTAGGCTAATATCAAAAGCATCTACATTCCAGCCTAAAGAAGCTGCATGTACAGCATTTCTGCCTTCTCCTTCTGCAGGAAATAAAATATTCCCAGGCTTAATCGTTGCTAATTGTTGTTTTAAAAAATCATTAGGTTTTTTGCCATAGGCAAACTCGTCTTGTTTATATCTATCGTTCCAAAATGACTCCATCTTACTTTTTATTTTTTATTTTGATGCTATATTGTTAAGGTAACATTTACTTTAAATTTAGTGTCAACTCCTCCTTTTAATTCATAAAACTCTTTGTCTATTTTAATTTTATGAATTGATTTGTTTTTTTGAGACTATTATTTTTTACATTTTTATTAGTTTATTTTGAAATTTATGACTCACATTAGCAACAAAAAACAGACCTAAAAACGATGTCATAAGTATAGATGTAAGGTTTATTAAACCTACTAACTGAAAACCTAAACCTGTAAAAGCTCATGATCCAATCATGTTTACCATTACTAAAGTTAAAACAGTGAAAGTGATAATTCTAAAGTAAAATTATATTCATTAAAAAATGATTAACACAAAAAAATCAAAGGTAAATTATATGTATACCTTATTTAGTAACTAATGTAACATATATGAGTTTTTTCAAATTATTGCTATTGTTGATGTATTAGATTAGTTGCTTGTTTTAGCAATAAAGTTACTAAATATGATAGGGTTTCCATGAATAGGTTTTTGCGGGCAATATTTTTACATAGTGTTGTGCATTCGTTTTTATTCAAATCTTGTCACTTTAATTTTGCTGTAATTACTTCCAATTTCATCTATTCTTTTCTCAAAATATCTCGAAGTCAGTTTAAAAAAACTTCTAACTCCGATTTCGTGTTTAATTGCCGATTTCAATTGGTTTTCGGTAAAATTTTTATCAATTTTCTTTATTTCATTTAATTCTTCTAAGAAAAAATTAAGATGCGGATCTTTTGCCACTTCTATTTCTTCAGGAATTTTTTCGCCAAAGTCTATTTCTAATTCAGCATCTTCACCAGCAATTACTCGCTTCCGTTTATTTTCTGAAATGATATTATATCCAAAAAAATCAATTGTTTGATCTAAAGTCAATATAGCAATTTCAGATTTTGGAAATTCTTTAATTAACCTTTTTTCTAAACCAGACTGTTGTTTATTGTAAAATTGAAAAACTAAATCTCTACTAACAATAAATATTGTTTCCTTGTATTTTCCTATTGAAATTCCATTTTCTCTTTGAGCTTCATTTAGGCTAATTTCATTTCTAGGGTTTAATTTATCTAATCCTATTTTTTTTGGAATATCTGTAATACTAACGTTTACAGCATTCGTAATTACAATAATGTAAATCTTAAAACCCATATTTTCTTAATTAGCTGATTTTTTTCAATTACGTAACGTTGTACAAGATTTAGTTACGTTGATTTACTAATAAAATTACTAAATAATTATTGATAAAGCGTAGGTTAGAAGCAAGCAATTCATATTCTTTTATAAAACTGAAAGAAACAAAAGGATTATGAAATACAAAATAGTCATATTTAGAATCTTCTACCTAAACTTTAACCTCTCCATTTAATATTTTTTGAATCGGTGTATTATTTCTTTTTGTTTTAACGCTTTTGTCATAAAATATTCTATAACCAGCATAAGTTTTTGGTTTATTAAAAATTTACAGTTTTATTAGAGAATCATTTTTATCTATAAAAATAAACATCGCTTTGTATGCTAGTTTCCAGTTATAGAATAAAGCAAAAATCAATAAATAAAATATATTATGAATCTCGATTTTCATAGGTTTACCATCTAAATATAAACAGATAAAGTTAGAAAAATAATAGACATTAATGTCAAAATTAAAACCAAAGGCAACACAAATTTTATTTTTTTCATCTTTAAAAAATGCTATAGTAGATTTTAAAGATACTATCAATTTTATTTTTTGGGTATAAACTTTAAAGCAACACCATTTATACAATGGCGTTTTCCTGTAGTTTCACTTGGTCCATCATTAAAAGAATGGCCTAAATGACCACCACAAGTGTTACATTTTAGTTCGGTTCTTGCATAACCAATTTTATAATCTACATCTTTTTCTACATTTCCTTTTATAGCTCTATCAAATGATGGCCAACCAGAGCCTGAATCGTATTTGTGTTCTGATTTATAAAGTGGAGTTTCACAAGCTGCACAAACAAAAATACCTTCTTTTTTTTCTTTGTTTAGTGGGCTTGTAAATGCTCTTTCTGTACCTGCTTCTCGTAAAACATAGTATGCCATTGGCGAAAGTGTTTTTCTCCATTCAGCATCAGTTTTTTCTACTTTGTAGATTTTCTTTTTTTCTTTAGATAGGTTTTGAGCTTTACTTGTACAACTAATCATTAATATTAAAATAAAAATACTTGTTATTTTTTTCATATTTAATGTATTATAAATTCTATTTTTGTTTTTATTGTTTTTATCTTTAAAAAATTTTCTCTGTTTTTATTATAAAAGTACTCCTTTATATGTGTTGTATGTCGAATTTGTTAGGCATAACTTACATGTTTATCAGTATCAATACTATTATGAATACTCAAAACAGTTTTTTTAATGTATTTAGTAATTTACTTGTAAAATAATCCTTTAGTTTTAACTACTATTGTTGTGTAAAAATAACAGGTAAATAATTTAGAGCTAAGGTAAGTGCTTAATAAATCATTCAAATAATTTTTCTTTTTCAATTATAAATTATTGAAAATTTGTGAAATTCAGAACAAAATATTATTTTAGAATAAATTGTAACATAATTAAATTTTAAATATCATTTGAATAGTTAATTAAAAAAAGTATCAAATATATTCATGTAGTGACTAAGTTATAAATTTAGTGTCTTAATTCATGAAATAAAAAGTAAAAAAATGAAAAAAATAATAGTATTATTAATAGTTGCCTTCTTGTTTGTAGAGTGCAGTACTGTGCCAATAACGGGTAGAAAAAGAATTAATTTGGTAAGTGACGCTCAGGTATTACCTGCTAGTTTTACACAATACAGCAATTTTTTAGAAGAAAATAAATTGTCTACGAACAGAGAAATGACCAATCAAATAAAAAATGTGGGAAAAAATATTTCTGCAGCTGTAGATAGATTTATGCGTGCCAATAATATGGTAGAAGAAGCAAATGCTTATAAGTGGGAATTTAATTTAATTGAAGACAAAACAGTAAACGCTTGGTGTATGCCAGGTGGTAAAGTGGTTTTTTATACAGGAATTATGCCAATTTGTGCAAATGAAGATGGAGTAGCAGCAGTTATGGGTCATGAAATTGCACATGCATTTGCAAAACACGGACAAGAAAGAATGACAAACTCTTATGGTCAACAAATAGGTGGCTTATTAGTAGCTTTAGGAACATCTAATAAAAGTGCCGAAAGTCAACAGATATGGAATACTGCGTATGGTGTTGGGTCTGGTTTAGGAATGTTAAAATTTAGTAGAACTCACGAGCAAGAAGCAGATAGGTTAGGTTTAGTTTTTATGATTATGGCTGGTTATGATGGAACAGAAGCAGCAGAAGTTTGGGTAAGAATGAGTGAAAAATCTGGTGGAAGTTCTACTCCAGAAATTTTAAGTACACACCCTTCTAATGCATCAAGAATTCAAGATCTTAGAACTTATTTGCCAACTGCAAGAAAATATGCTGCGCAATATAATGCAAATGGTAATGTAAAGTAAATAGATAACAAAATAGATTGCCTATATTGTAGCCGTTCAATAATAAAATTTTTTTGAACGGTTTTTTTGTAAATTATTTTGATTTAAATTCTTGCTGTAAACTAAAATTGATGTTAAAAATAGGAGATAAAAAATTAATTAATGCTTGGGCATTTTACGATTGGGCAAATTCTGTGTATTCTTTAGTAATTGGTACAGCCATTTTTCCTATCTACTATGCAGGGTTAACAGCAGCAGCAGGTTTTGCAAATGAACAAGGTAAAATAGCTTTTTTGGGTACAGTATGGAATCCGATTACTTTGTATGATTACGCATTGGCTTTTTCTTTTTTAGTGGTTGCATTTATGTCTCCAATGTTATCGGGTATTGCAGATTATGCAGGTAACAAAAAGAAATTTTTAAAAGGTTTTTGCTTATTAGGCTCAATATCAGTAATGTGTTTGTTTTTTTTTACGGATAAAGAAACACTTTGGGTGGGTATAGTATTTACTATTTTGGCAAGTATTGGTTTTTGGGGGAGTATTGTTTTTTACAATGCATATTTGCCAGAAGTTGCGCATCCAGAACAACAAGATAACGTTAGTGCAAAAGGTTTTATGTTAGGTTACACAGGGTCTATCATTTTATTAATTATGTGTTTAGTTTTGATAGAAACTGAAGTATTTGGTTTTTTTGATAAACAATTTGGCTCTCAATTATCATTTGTTTTAGTAGGTATTTGGTGGCTAGGTTTTGCACAAATTACCTATGCAAGATTGCCAAATGAAGAAAAAAAATTGTTACCTAAAGACAATTATTTTAAAAAAGGACTAAAAGAAATTAAGGCTGTTGCTCATGAACTTTTTCAATATAGAGAGTTAAAAATATTTTTAATTTCTTTTTTTCTATTGAGTATAGGTGTGCAGACCATTATTTTAATGGCGGGTATTTTCGGAACTATTTTGGGTTTAGCCACATTAAATTTAATAGGTACTATTTTAATTGTTCAATTTGTAGGTATTTTAGGGGCTTTTTTGTTTTCGAGATTATCCAACAAAATAGGAAATATTTCGACGTTAAAAATTACAATTGCCATTTGGGGCTTGGTTTGTTTTATTGGTTTTAATTTAACGAAAGATACACCTAATATAGATCTATACTTTTATATTTTAGGTGGATTAATTGGCTTGGTTATGGGTGCAATACAATCTTTAGCAAGATCTACCTATTCTAAATTACTACCAGAAACAGAAGATACTACTTCTTATTTTAGCTTTTTTGATGTTACCGAAAAAATTGCATTAGTGGTTGGTATGATTACTTTTGGAGTATTAAACTCTATGTTTACCATTCAATCTAGTGTATTAGCCTTGGCAATTTTTTTCTTAGCGGCTTTTATTTTTTTAAGTAGAATTAAAAAAACAAAATATGTACAATAGTTTATTTTGAGAAGATTTTATGGATATGATCTTTCTCGATTTGTAAAACAAAATCAATTAAAATTTCTTGATCTTTTTGGTTGAGTTTATTCAACATTTCTTCACCTTTGGTAATGGTTTCTAAGGCTAACTCTAAACCAATAATCTCTTTTTTAGAAAAAACTTTTTGTTTCTTTTTCATTTTAGAAATTAGAAATGCGATAATTTCTTTAATTTTTTCTACCAACTCTTTATCATAAATAATGTTGAAAAACGTTTCTGTGTTTTTCATAAATTCTTCAATTTCTTTATAAGGCAAAAATTGAATTAGAGCATTTATTTTTTCAGTGGAGTAGGGAGGTTCAATTTTTTTTTGAATTGCTTTAGTTACTAAAGCACTTTCAAATTTTGTGGCACCTCTAAAAGACTTCATTGCTTTTAAGCCAGCGTTGAATATTTTAGGTAAATGCTTTCCATGTGTAAAAATTAATTGAAAAGAATCTAAAACTAAGTTTAATAATTTTTCAGGATGTTTTATAAAGTCATCTAAAGTACTAAATGCTTCATTTAAGGTTGCTCTTTTTTCTAAATCAGGATAAACGTAGGTTAAAAAATAGTTTTTAATATCATTTACAATATCTTGATTTATTGTATCAGGAAAATCATATTTTTTCTTTAAAAGATGGTATTGATAACGATCTTTTATTAGATTTCTATATCCTATGATAATTTCGTTTAATATAGTTTCTTTAGGCATATATAATATTCAAAAACATTTTTGTTAGGGCAACATAAGATAAACTTTTCAAAACGATTAATATTAAAAACAAAAAAGCAGTTGTTTAAACTGCTTTTTTGTTTTTTAAATATTCTTTTTACTCTACAGTAACATTAAAAGTAAGTTCTATATCTGTTGTACCTGCACCAGATAAAGCGTCTGTAACTGTTCCATCATTTGGTTTTTTTCCTTCATGTATCACAGCAATGGTTAACGAGCCATTTCCTGCACCACCTGTAGTAACATTAGTTGTAAAACCTAAAGGGTTTGAGTTTCCATCAACGTCGGTAGTTTCAAACGTAAGATCTGCAACATTAGTTATGTAAAAAACTTCGTGTTCATCTGCTTCATTTTCTATAATTTCAGCACTAATATCTTCATCTTCTTCAAGGTTTATTAATTTAAAAACACCAGAATAAGATGCGTTTGCAGTTAAAGAACCAGAAACAACAGTAGTACCATCTGCACCACCTTCACCATCTTCATCAGTAAACGTAAAAGTTACTATATCTGTTGCATCATTTGTGTTGGTAAGTGTGTATTCTACTTTTGTAATTTCCTCTTCGTGTTCATGTTCTTCTTCATGTACTTCAATATTAAAAATCACTTCAATATCGGTTGTTCCAGATTCAGATAATGCATCTGCAATTGTACCATCATTTGGTTTTTTTCCTTCATGCACTACAGAAATAGTTAATGATCCTTCACCTTCTTCTCCAGTTGTTACAGTGGTATTGAATCCTACAAAATTTGAATTTGCATCTACATCAGTGGTCTCAAAATTAAGTGTAGCAATATCAGTTATATAAAATATTTCATGTTCTTCTGCTTCACTTTCAATAATTTCTGCGCTCACATCTTCATTTTCTGCTAGATTCATTAATTTTAAGACTCCTGTATAGGTTGCATTTGCAGCTAAATGATCAGATACAACAGTAGTTCCGTCTGCACCACCTTCACCATCTTCATCAGTAAATGTAAGTGTTACTTCATCTGTACTATCTTCAACATTGGTAAGTGTATAAACCAACTGAGTAATTTCTTCTTCATGTTCGTGATCATCATGATCATCATGATCATCGTCTGAACACGCAGTAAAAGTTAGCGCCGAAATAAATAAAATGGCTAATAATTTGGTAATTTTAATAGTATTTGGAATTTTCATAATTTTGTTTAATAATTTAATTTAATTTTTAGGTTATAGTTTCTACCTAAATCATCTGCAAAATATCGCAATCTGTTTAAATGTTCTCTGTATGCTACATTGAACATGTTTTCTATGTTAAACTCTACTTGTAAACTACTTTGTTTAAAAACATTAAATACTGCTGATGTATTTAAGCCAAATAAAGAATATGTAGGAGGTGTAGTGCTAATATCTACAAGAACATCTTCTTGAGATATGGCATTAAAAGTAAAAAAGTTGTAATCTGGAAATCTCTTTTGTTGTAAAACCGTCTTATGATGTATACCGATTTTTAATTGGTTTAAATTTGGATTCGTATAAATTAATCGATTACTGAAATTAGTTGCTGGCATGTGAATTAAAGGTAATTTATCGGTTAAATTATCACCTTGTAATAGACTTAAACTTCCTGAATATTTAAAACTATCGCTAATTTTTTTGTTGATATCAATATCAACTCCAAAAATTTGTGCATTAATTTGATAATATTGCCATTCTGTAAAAGCTCCTCTAATTGTTGTTACAGCTTTACCATTGGGTATTAGTTGAATAAAATCTTTGATATATTTGTAATATGGACTTATCGAAAAACCAAAACTGTCAGAATTACGTTCAAAAGAGGCTATAAAATTGTTGGCAACTTCATTTTTTAATAAAAGACTACCTGTTTCTATTCTTGCAGCACTATGGTGTAAGCCATTACTAAATAGTTCAGAAACATTGGGTGTTCTTGAAGCCAATCCGTAATTGAATAACAACTTAAAATCGTTCTTTAAAAGTTGTGATAGTCCTAAACTTGCAGAAAAATTGTTGAAATTGAATTTAGGAGAAGTGAAAATTTCAAAATTATCTATAATACCAGAACTAAATTCTGGAAATAATTCATCGTAATTATTTTCTTCCCAATCAAATACTTTGTATTTCTTTTCTGCTTCTATTCTAGCAAAGTCATATCTAAAACCTGCGCTAATTTCTGTATTTACATTTAATTTATACTTGGCTATGGTATAAATACCGGTTTCATATTTGTCGTAATCAGGAATTAAAGGAATACTAATTCTTGTGATGGATTCATCTGCTGAATCATTTTGTTGAAAACGCAATAAAAACCCCGAGTTAATTTCTAAATTATCTATGGCATCAATTTTTAAATTAGGCTGAAAAGAGGTTGTAAACAAAGTAAAGTCTGCAGCAGCTAGATCTCTAAAACTGGCTCTTCTTCTATCAAATTCTTTTCTTCTATTGAGTTGAAAATCGTACTGTAATGTTAATTTTCCTAGTCCTTTAAACCGTTTGTAAGCTTCTAATTTTGCTAAATGATGTGTTATGGTTTGTTTAGGATTATCAATAGTATACGTAAAATCATCAACAAAAGAAGGTTCTTTTCTATTAATTGCATTTACTAAATCATTTACATTACCTACATGTGCAGCTCTAATGATACCAATAGTATTATCCACATAACTGTAATAAACATCAAAACCTTTTTCAAAAGATTTGTATCCAAACCTTGTAGAAGCATTTATGTTTTTAATACCAGAGTTCGACAAATTATAATTGGCGGCATTAAAATCACCAAACATTCTATAATTTGCCTGTAGCTTGGTGTAAAAACCACTTTTAAAAGTTTTTATCAACTTAGAATTCATATTCCCTCCATAACCATTAGAATTTAATGATGTTGATGTGCTGCCAAATAAACTGTCTTTAGCTGCATAATTATCAGGACGTATTAAAATCAAACCTCCTATAGCATCACTACCATACATCAGCGTATTTGCACCTTTTACAATATCAATTCTATCACTAGCATTAATATCTATATTAGGTGCATGTTCAGCACCCCATTCTTGATCAAATTGACGAACATTATTATTAATAATCAATAATCTACTACTATGTAAACCATGAATCATTGGTTTTACAATAGCGTTACCGGTATTTAAAGAAGATACACCACTAACTGTATTTAAGACATCTCCTAAAGATTTATCTGTAAAATCAGCAATTACTTCTTTTTTAATAGTTTGTTCTACACTTGTTTGTTCGGTTTTTGTATTGGTTTTTACAAAAACCTCATTTAACTTTTCTAAATGATGCTCTAAAAATATTTCTTTTGATATGGGTTTGTTTAGATTTAGCGTGATTTGTTTAGTATCACAAGAAATATGACGTACTTCTACAATGATTTTCCCTTTGCAGAGTTTACTTATTTCAAAATTTCCATCAAGATCTGATGTAGTGTATTTTTTTAAATTTAAAATAGCAACAGATGCACCAACAATTGGTGTATTATCATGAAAATCAATAATTTTACCTTTAAAGGTAAACTCACAATCTTGTGCAGTTACTTTTGTGCTTATAGCACATAGAAACATACACAAAAAGAAAAATTTTTGCATTGAAGTAATTTTTTGTGTTCAAAAAAAAAAGAATTTTTAGGCATGAACACAAAGAGGTGGTCCTCTTAAAGAAAACGATAATTGATAGTGATTTTTTAAGAAACTATATTGTGTACTAACACTTTTAGAAATGTTAGTTTTTATAGGAATAGAATAATTTATATTAGCTAAAAAAGAAGTACTCTGTTTGTATAAATGTAGTTTACAGTCTACATCTTTTTGATGAATATGTTGCTCTATCTTTGAATTACAGACTTTATGTTCGTGATTAAGAGCATCATGAATAGAATTAACAGCAATTGGCAATATAAAAACTGCCAATAGAAAAAAACCGATATGTTTTTTAAACGTTTTGATGTTATTTTTTCTTTCTGATTCTTAAATTTAACAACTCTACACTTAAAGAAAATGCAATCGCAAAGTACAAATATCCTTTAGGAATTACACCAACAGTTTTGTTAAAAAACATGGTATGTGATAAATGTGCACCCTCTGCAATTAACATAAAACCGATTAAAATTAAAAAAGATAATGCCAACATTTGAATTGTTGGATTTCTTTCTACAAAGTTATTGATTGGCTGAGAGAAAATCATCATAATTATTATAGAAACAATCACTGCAATAATCATAATAATCAATGCACCATCAATTCCGTTGGTCATACCAACTGCAGTTAAAATACTATCAAAAGAAAAAACAATATCTATAAGTATTATTTGAATAATTACACTTTTAAAAGAAATAATTTTGGGCGATTTTAAAACAATATCTTCATTTGTTTTTTCAACTTTTTGTCGAATTTCATTAGTGCTTTTGTATAATAAAAAAATACCGCCTAAAAATAAAATAATACTTTGGCCAGTTAAGCCTGTTTTAAACCAGCCTAAATCTATTGTTAAAAATGGGTTTTTTAAAGCAATTAAATAAGATACACTAAACAATAGTAAAATTCTGGTAATCATAGCCAATCCCAAACCAAGTAGAGTAGCTTTTTTTACTTGATTTTTAGGTAATTTGTTTGCGGATATTGATATAAAGATAACATTATCAATACCCAACACAATTTCTAAAAAAGTAAGTGTAATTAAAGAAACCCAAGTTTCCGCTTGTAAAAACAGTTCCATTTATTTTACTTTAAAAACAGTTCCTTTCTTTGAAAATTTCGAAAAACCAATTTTTACAGTAAAATCATAAGAATCTTCTCGAATTTCATTGATTTGTACAAACATTGGATCTTCTTGTAAACTGTTTTTTGGGTTAATATACTTTAAAGTGTAAAAGAAATTATTTTTCCATTTTATAGATAACGTATCAATGTTGTTGCCATACTTACTAATTTGTATGGTATCTTTTCTAATAATGGTTTCTTTTACAAAATTATCTCCAGCAGGAATTTCGAAAACCCCAATTTTGAATTTATCTGAATTGTCTTTAAATTCTGACTTGCACGAAGAAAAGAATAAAAGTATTGAAGATAGAATTATGAAGATTGAAGTACGAAGTATTACGTATAAAGAAAAAGGTTTAAATAAGCACTTCCAACTTCCAACTTCCAACTTCCAGCTCTTAAAACTCTTTTTTTGCATCATCATAATTTTCATTTATTTAATTTTCAAATTCAAACTTCTTTTTCAAACTAAATTCCAGTATAATTACTTGGTGTAATTACTTTTAATTCGTTTTTAATTTCATCAGAAACCTCTAAAGTATCTATAAAATTAGCAATTGAATTTTGGTTTATTTTTTCGTTTGTTCTTGTTAAGCCTTTTAATGCTTCATATGGATTTGGATATGCTTCTCTTCTTAAAATGGTTTGAATAGCTTCTGCAACCACAGCCCAATTGTTTTCTAAATCTTGTTCAAACTTTTCTTTATTTAACAATAATTTATTCAATCCTTTTAAGGTAGATGTAAATGCAATAATGGTATGCCCAAATGGTACACCAACGTTACGTAAAACAGTACTATCAGTTAAATCTCTCTGTAATCTAGAAATTGGTAATTTTGCAGATAAGTGTTCAAAAATGGCATTTGCAATACCTAAATTTCCTTCCGAATTTTCAAAATCAATAGGGTTAACTTTGTGTGGCATTGCAGAAGAACCCACTTCTCCTTTTTTTATTTTTTGCTTAAAATAATCCATAGAAACATAGGTCCAGAAATCTCTATCTAAATCTATGATAATTGTATTGATACGTTTTAAAGTATCAAACAAAGCAGCCATATGGTCATAATGCTCAATTTGAGTTGTAGGAAATGAGTGTTGTAAACCTAATTTTTCTTGTACAAAATCAGTTCCAAATGCTTTCCAATCAATAGTTGGGTAAGCCACTTTATGAGCGTTATAATTACCAGTTGCACCGCCAAATTTTGCGGCACTAGGTATATCATTTAATAAATTGAATTGCTCTTTTAAACGCACTACATAAACTTCAATTTCTTTTCCTAAACGTGTTGGAGATGCAGGCTGACCATGCGTTCTTGCCAACATAGAAATATCTGCCCATTCTACAACTAATTCTTGTAGTTTTTCTAAAACTTCAAAATAATGAGGAACAAAAACGTCATTCATTGCTTCTTTAATAGAAAGCGGAATAGCAGTATTGTTAATGTCTTGTGATGTTAAGCCAAAATGAATAAATTCTTTATCTTTTTCTAAACCTAAAGCATCAAATTTTTCTTTGATAAAATACTCAACAGCCTTTACGTCATGATTGGTAATTTTCTCAATATCTTTTATTTTCTGAGCATCTTCAGTAGTAAAATCAACATAAATTTTACGTAATTCTTCAAATAAATTGGTGTCAAAACCAGCCAATTGAGGCAAAGGGATTTGGCATAAAGCAATAAAATACTCAATTTCTACACGAACTCTGTATTTTATCAAAGCTTCTTCAGAAAAATAGTTTGCTAATTTAGATATTTTACCTCTGTAACGACCGTCAATAGGAGAGATGGCATTTAATTGTGTCAAGTTCATTTTAATTCTGTTGTTAAATGCAAAAATACGTATTTCAACAGATTTATGAACCAGATTTTTGATGTTTTTCAATCAATGCAAGTATTTGTTTTCCACGTGCTTTTGTGCCTTTACTTTCGTGAATTATTTTAGTTTCAATTAAATGTTTTAGCTCTGGATGTATCCAGTCTTTTTGAAATCCGAATAAATATAAAGTATTCATTGTGTAGGCTCTAACAGCAATTTTTTGAGGCGTAATTAACCAGTCGAAACCAGTTTCTACAATAGTGTTTATATGATTTTGTTTTAGTTGTTCTTGCACATTATTTTTATGCTTAGCATAAAATGCATTTGCTAAATGTTCACATATTTTGGCACATGGTCTTATGGCTCCATCAAATTTTAAAGTGCTTATTTTTGTAGTAAATTCATCTAAATGGGGTAGAATCCAATTTAAGTGATGATGGGTGCAAATCCATTCTAAAATCCAAGCTGCTTTAATTGATATTTTATCATCAACATTAAAAGTTATTGCAACTAAATCTTTGAATAATTCTTGTTTTTCTAAAACAATATTTGCCACTGTTTGACGGTTTTCTCTTTTGGCATTTTCTATATTATTTAGGTGTTCTGTTAAAATAATAATACTCATTTTTCTTATATTGATGTATATTTACACTAAAATCTTTGCCATGCTAAATATAAAGAGACTTAGTTTTATTTTACTGTTTTCTGTTTGTTTTTTTGTTAAAAATGAGTGTAATGCTCAAAAAATAAATCAGTTTGATGCCAATAAAAAAAGAACAGGAGTTTGGAGAAAATATCATCCGAATAAAAGAATACGATACTCAGGTAAGTTTGTAAACGGAAAAGAAGTTGGCATTTTTAAATTTTATGATATTACAGATTCTAAAAACCCAACTATTATTAAAAAATTCTCTGCCACAAGCGATTCTGTAGATGTTTCTTTTTATACGGTAAACGGAATTTTAAAAAGCAAAGGTGTTTTTATCGGTAAAAAAAGAGTAGGCGAGTGGAAGTATTTTTTTGCTGATGGTAAATTATTGTCTAAAGAATTTTACGTTGATGGTAAATTAAATGGTGAGTTAATCAATTATTACCCAAATAAAAAAGCAGCAGAAATTAGCCAATATAAAAACGGATTAAAAAATGGTATTTCTAAAAAATATTCTAGTGATGGCGTGTTGATTGAAGCAGTTGAATATAGCAATGGAAAACCCAATGGTTTGGCAAAATATTTTGAATTGGATGGTAATTTAAGAGAAACAGGAATGTATAAAAACGGTAAACGCGATGGAAAATGGGAGTTTTATATGGATGGAGAAATGGTTTCTGATGAAGGTTTAAAGAAAAAGAAAAAAACGTTTACTAAACCCAAAAAAAACAAATAGCTATGAAATATTTTTTAACACTTGTATTAACAATTTTATTGTTTTCTTGTAATGAGATAAACACGCACCAAAATGATAATATAGAAGGTCTTTGGCTTGTTAAAAAAGTAAATATGAACAATCAAGATTTAACTCCAATTGCAAAATGGATGCGTTTCAATGCTGATTCTACTCAAAGCTCAGGAAATGGCTGGTTACAACATTCAGTAGGATCTTGGAGTTTAAACACCAATAATGAATTGTCAGTCACGAATACTAATGGAATAATAGATATAGCTGAGCCTTTTAAAGTAGAATTATCTCAAAATAAGATGACATGGAAAAGAAAAGAAGATGGAATGAATGTTACTGTTTTTTTAGAACGAATCAATAAATTACCAACCTCAGAGGCGAATAAATTATTTGGTTTGTGGAAATTCGATTCAGTTTTAGAGAATGGTAAAGTTGTTTCAGCTGAATTAAATCCAGATAATAATGCAATGCTTTTTTTAAGATGGGATAATACTTACGAACTTCGAAATTATCCAAAAGGAGAGCAATATGGTTTCTTTAAAACTCATGGTCATAGACTTCAGATAGATATGGTGAGTTATTCATCAGAACCGAAACTTCAATTTTATACATTTAGATTGCAAGGAGATAAACTGGTCTTAAAATCAACCAATAGTAATAAAGAAATAAGACTAACTAGAATCCATCAGTTTTTATAATTAAAACATCAATTCTTTCAATCGATTAATGTTAATCAAAATTGTAACTTTGCAACCTCAAAAATTAAAAAATGGAACGAGTTGTAGTTGGTCTTTCTGGTGGTGTAGATTCCAGTGTAACCGCACATTTATTAAAAGAACAAGGCTATGAGGTTATTGGGCTTTTTATGAAAAATTGGCACGATGATTCTGTAACTATTTCTAATGAATGTCCGTGGTTAGAAGATTCTAATGATGCCATGATTGTTGCAGAAAAATTGGGGATCCCTTTTCAAGTCGTAGATTTGAGTGCTCAATACAAAGAACGTATTGTAGATTATATGTTTGATGAATATTCTAAGGGTAGAACACCAAATCCTGATGTGTTATGTAATCGAGAAATAAAGTTTGATGTTTTTATGGATATCGCTTTAAAATTGGGTGCAGATTACGTGGCAACTGGTCATTATTGTAGAAAATCAGAAGAAGTTATTGATGGACAAACTGTGTATAAATTATTAGCAGGAAAAGACAATAATAAAGATCAATCGTATTTTTTATGCCAATTATCGCAAGAACAATTGGCAAAAGCCTTATTCCCAATTGGCGAATTAACCAAACCAGAAGTTAGAGAAATAGCAAAAGAAGTCGATTTAATTACCGCAGAAAAGAAAGATTCACAAGGTTTATGTTTTATTGGTAAAGTACGTTTGCCTGAATTTTTGCAACAAAAATTACAACCAAAAGCAGGAGAAATTGTTCAAATTCCCGCAGATTTTGAACAATATACAAAGTCAACTCCAAAATTTGAAAACAAAGAAGCAGAATTGAAGTACTTATCTACCAAATTTTCTTACAAAAAAGAAGATGGAAAAGTTGTTGGTAAACATCAAGGAGCACATTATTTTACCAAAGGACAACGTAAAGGTTTAGCTGTGGGTGGTACAAAAGAACCTCTATTTGTCATTGAAACTGATGTAGATGAGAATATTATTTATGCAGGAGAAGGTAAAAATCACTCGGGTTTATATCTAAATGTTTTGTTTGTTTCGAATGATGAACTGCATTGGATTCGTGAAGATTTAGCACTAAATTCTGGTGAAACCTTAAAAGTAGCAGCAAGAATTCGTTATCGTCAAAAATTAGATAAAGCTACTTTACACAAAGTAGATGAAGGGTTGTATGTAGCTTTTGAAAACAAACAATCAGCCATCCAAGAAGGGCAATTTGTAGCTTGGTACAAAGAAGATGAATTGTTAGGCTCAGGAGTGATTTCTTAATAGTATTAGAATAAAAAAAGTAGTATTTTAGACAGATGAAAAAAATACTACTTTTTTTATGCGCAGCAACGTTCTTTAGTACTTTTTCCCAAACCGAAGATGCTTGGTTGTACTTGAAGGACAAACCAAATGCAACAACGGTTTTACAAAATCCTATTGACATTTTATCAGAAAAAGCATTACAAAGAAGAACTAAATTAGGTATTTCTTTAGATGAAAAAGACGTTCCTATTCATTTAGATTATTACAATCAACTTAAAAATGAAGGGAATATTGTTGTTTTAGGAAAATCGAAATGGTTAAATGCCATCCATATTCAAGGTACAGTTTCTCAAATAAATGGCTTGTTGCCCAATTTTCCTTTTATTGAATCTATTGAGTTTGCTAACAAATCATTAAATACAAATGGTGAAAAAAAGGAAAAAAAAGTACCCATAAATCATCATGATAAATTTTTAAAAACACTTACCGATTTTAATTATGGTAGTGCAGAAAATCAAATAAAAATGTTGAAAGGAGACTTTTTACATCAACAAGGTTTAACAGGAAGTGGGCAAATAATTGCGGTTGTAGATGCTGGTTTTCCTAACGTAAATACGTTAGATGCTTTTCAAAGAATACGAGAAAATAATCAAATTTTAGGAGGCTATAATTTTGCGGATAGAAGTGAAAATTTTTATACAAGAGATAGTCATGGAACCCACGTTTTATCAACTATAGCAGCTTATAAAGAAGGTGAATTTGTGGGTACTGCACCAGATGCAAAGTTTTATTTGTTTATCACCGAAATTGCTGAAACAGAAACAGTTTTAGAAGAAACTTTATGGGTAGAAGCTGCAGAAAGAGCAGATAGTTTAGGGGTTGATGTTATTAATACTTCTTTAGGATATACAACTTACGATAATCCGAATCACAGTCATACTTATGCAGATATGGATGGAAAAACAACTTTTATTTCTAGAGGTGCAGAAATTGCAGTTTCTAGAGGTATATTGGTTGTAAATTCTGCTGGGAATAGTGGAGATGATGCTTGGAAATATATTGCTGCACCTGCAGATGCGCCTTCTGTAATTACTGTAGGCGCAGTGAATTCATCTGGAAATATTGCCTCTTTTAGTTCTTTTGGACCAACTGCTGATAATAGAGTTAAGCCAGAAATTGTTGGCCAAGGAGTTAGCGCTACTATTATCAATTATTCAACTGGAGGCATATCTACCTCAAGTGGAACTTCTTTTTCATCACCAATTATGGCTGGTTTAATTGCTTGTTTGAATCAGAATGAAGGTTTTACCTTAAAATCTGAAACTTCTAGCACTAATTTTAATACGTATTTAAAACAAGCTTTATACCAATCTGCTGATAAATTTGAAAACCCAGAAAATCAATATGGCTATGGACTGCCAAACTTGGAAAATGCATTAAATAGTTATATTGGTGCTGTAGGTTCTTTAAATGATAATTTTTTATCAGATTTACAAATTTATCCTAATCCAGTGGAAAATATATTTACCATTTCCAGTAAAACGCAATCACCAAATAATTATAAGATTAAAATATATTCTGTTCTGGGAAAAATGGTTTTTGAAAAAAATATTTTGCAATTTCAGTCTATTGATATTTCTGCTTTAAGTAGTGGACTTTATTTTATTAAGATATTTACAGGCAAACAATCGAAAACAATAAAGCTTTTAAAAAATTGAAAAAAAATCGAATCACAGAATTATTTAACACAAAATATCCCATAATTCAAGGAGGTATGGTTTGGGTTTCTGGATGGAAATTAGCTTCTGCAGTTTCTAATGCAGGTGGGTTAGGTTTAATTGGGGCAGGCTCTATGTACCCAGAAGTGTTGCAAGAACATATTCAGAAATGTAAAAATGCTACAGATAAACCTTTTGGTGTAAATGTACCCATGTTATATCCTGAAATTGAAAAAATAATGGATATTATTGTAACAGAAGGTGTTAAAATTGTGTTTACATCAGCTGGCAATCCAAAAACGTGGACCTCCTTTTTAAAAGAAAAAGGAATTACAGTTGTACATGTTGTAAGTTCTGTAAAGTTTGCATTAAAAGCAGAATTGGCTGGAGTTGATGCTATTGTTTGTGAAGGTTTTGAAGCAGGTGGGCACAATGGACGTGAAGAAACCACAACGTTTACGTTAATACCCATGGTAAAAGAACAGGTTAACATTCCTGTAATTGCTGCTGGTGGAATTGCTTCAGGAAGAGGAATGTTAGCAGCAATGGTTTTAGGTGCAGATGGTGTGCAAATAGGGAGCAGGTTTGCAGCCACTCAAGAATCGTCTGCACATATCAATTTTAAAAATTCTATTGTAGCTGTAAAAGATGGTGATACACAATTAACCTTAAAAGAATTGGCACCTGTTCGCTTAATTAAAAATAAGTTTTTTAATGATTTGCAAACGTTGTATCAACAAAAATCTACAAAAGATGATTTGCAAAAATTATTAGGCAGAGCAAGAGCAAAAAAAGGAATGTTTGAAGGAGATTTAGAGGAAGGTGAACTAGAAATAGGTCAAATTGCAGGGTTAATTCATAAAATTGAGCCTGTAAAAGAGGTGATAAATGAAATAATAAACGATTTTAATGAAGTTAAAGCCTTTATTTCTAAGCTTTAAGAATTTAATTGAAAGAAAATCAATTATTTACATTAAGTTAACTTTATTGGTAGTATATTTGCACTTTAACATAACGTTGCTGTAAATAAACAGTAACAAATTAATTTTTTATAATGAATAAAGGTACCGTAAAATTTTTCAATGAATCTAAAGGATTCGGATTCATCACTGAAGAAGGAACAAACAAAGAACATTTTGTACATGTGTCAGGTTTAGTTGACGAAATTCGTGAAAACGATGACGTTGAGTTTGACTTGAAAGAAGGTAGAAAAGGATTAAACGCAGTAAACGTAAGAGTATTATAATATATATTTTATTACACTAGTTAATTTTTATCTAGAAGCCTATCAAAATTTGATAGGCTTTTTTTGTATCTAATATTACATCACTAAGTAAATACTTTTTAACCTGAGTTTAATATAGCTTTTTAGGTTGATGTAGGTTTATCTGACTAAAAAAACAGAAAATTAGCATTACGAACATTACTGAGATTAAAATATATTTTTATTAAAAGTAGTTTGCGAAGCAAATAGTGTACTTGAGAAATCTCAATTTTAAATTAAGGTTTCTCCATTTCAGTTGAAATGAAATTCGTTTCAAAGAATAAAAATTATAATATATTTATAATCAGTGGTTTTTGAGTCGAACTCACTTTTATTATTTTACAGGGATTTTAATTTCATACATTTTTCTACTCTTGTTATTCAAATGATGCTCTCTTAACCAAGGATTATAAATTTTGAATTCCTTGTAGTTCATCCCGAATTTTTTTGCAAAAGTAGTAATATTTGTAATTGCTGTATCTACTTTAATAGTAGTTGTTTTATTCAAGTGATATAAATCTTCTTTTTCAAAAACAAAACCATATTTTTTAGGATTGCTGATAATTTCTTTCAACGCTAAAATTCTAAATACATAACGTTCAGTTTCATCTGGTAATTTTGCATCGTAATAATTATTTACTTGTTGTGCTTCAATCCTTCTAGAAACACCATAATTACCAGCATTATAGGCAGCTGCAGCTAAAGTCCAAGAACCAAAACGTTCGTAAGCGTTTTTTAAATATTCAGCAGCAACTTTTGTAGATTTTTCAATATGGTATCTTTCGTCTACATTTTTATTAATTTCTAAACCATATTCTTTACCTGTTTGCTTCATAAAATGCCACATTCCTGCAGCACCAACAGTAGAAGTTTCATCTGTAAAACCACTTTCAGCCAAAGCTAAAAATTTAAAATCGTCTGGTAAACCATATTTTTCTAATAAAGGCTCTAAAATAGGAAAGTACTTATTAGCTCTTTTTAATAATAACAAACCATTAGATTGCCAATAGGTATTTACCAGTAATTCTCTTTCCATTCTTTCACGAACATCAGGAATTTCTACAGGCACTCTTTCACCTGCTAAATTTAAATTTTCAGGTAATTTTAAAGCCTTTATTTTGTAGTTTTTATGAGTATTTACAATAGGCTCAACAGTTTCTTTATTAATAGCATTCATAAAAAGCACTGTAATAAAAACAATACTTAAAATAGATAAAATACGCAGTGGTTTGTTCATAATCAAATCAATTTCTTGTTACCATAAAAGTAATTAATTCAATTAGTTTTAACAAGTTAAACTTTCATCAATAATTTTTGAAATTTCTTTAGCTTTGATGATAATCATAGAGTGATTTCCATTTTTAACTCTTATACAATTCTGTATGCTTTTAATAGGAAAAATTTCATCTTTTGTTCCATGAATATGAATAATGTTTGGCATAGGATTGTCCTGATTCCAATTAATAGCATTATGGATAGACCATTTTATATATTCTTTATTTCTAACAGATAAATATTTTTTGTACAATTTTGCTTTTCTTTCTAACGATTTTCCTACAAAATACTTGGCATAATTTTCAAAATTAGTAACAATTGTTGTCGGAAATAATTTGTAAATTTTACTTATAGCAGCAATTTTAAAACGTTTTGGGAGCTCGTTTTTTGATTTTACACTAGAAATGATAATTATTTTCTGAACATTTATAAACTTACTCATTTCTTGAACTATAATTCCGCCAAAAGAAACCCCTACCAAAACAGGGTTTTTATGTATAATCATATCCGATATTCGCATAGCATAATTGGCTACAGTTTCTTTTAAAGATAAAGGAGGTAACCAAGTTAAATAATGCAATTCATAACGTTTTTTAGAAAGCTCTAGGTTTTCAAAAATTTCTGGCCCTGCAGCTAAGCCTGGCATTAAGTATATATGAGTTTTAGACATTTAATAAACTAAATTATGATATTAAATTTTGTACTATTTTAGTGCAAGTTTAGTGCCAAATTAAATAGTAGTCGTCTCTTTAACAAAATCAAATCGCACTAAACCATCATCATCAATTTTTGTAAGTGAAATAGTATGTAAAGTGTTTACCAAATCAGGATTCCAAGGTGTTTTTACTTTTACGTAATTTTCAGTAAAACCGTTAATGTACCCCTCTTTGTTTTCATTTTCAAACAGTACTGTTAATGTATTTCCTAATTGCGACTCATAAAAAGCTCTTCGTTTTTTAGCAGATAAACCACGTAACATTTTACTACGTTTTGCACGTGTTTTTTTAGGCACAACTCCATCCATTTCTACAGCTTCAGTATTTGGTCTTTCAGAATACGTAAAAACATGTAAATAAGAAATATCTAAATCGTTCAAGTAATTATAAGTTTCTAAAAATAGTTCATCAGTTTCTCCAGGAAAACCAACAATAACATCAACACCAATACAAGCATTTGGCATAGTTGCTTTTATTTGTTGCACTCTATTTGTATAGGTTTTTCGTAAATACCTACGTTTCATTTTCTTTAACAATTCATCACTTCCAGATTGTAAAGGAATATGAAAATGAGGCACAAATGAGCTAGAAGTAGATACAAAATCTATGGTTTCATCTCTCAATAAATTAGGTTCTATAGATGATATTCTAAGACGATGAATTCCTGCTACTTTGTCTAACTCTTTTACCAATTCTAAAAAAGTATGTTCGTGTTTTTTATTTCCGAATTCACCTTTTCCATAATCGCCAATATTAACACCTGTTAAAACAATTTCTTTAATCCCTTTAGACGATATTTCTTTTGCGTTTTCAATTACATTTTCTAAAGTATCGCTTCTAGAAATTCCGCGAGCCAAAGGAATTGTACAATACGTACATTTATAATCGCAACCATCTTGTACTTTAAGAAAAGCACGAGTTCGATCTCCAATAGAATAAGAACCTACGTAAAAATCGGCATCAACAATTTCGCAAGAATGGACTTCACCAACCTCATTTTTGCTTAAATCATTAATATAGCTAGTTACATTAAATTTTTCAGTGGCACCTAAAACCAAATCTACACCATCTACAGCAGCTAATTCTTCTGGTTTTAATTGTGCATAACAACCTACAGCAATTAAAAAAGCATCATCGTTTTTCTTTAATGCATTTTTTACAATCGATTTAAAACGTTTGTCTGCATTGTCTGTAACAGAGCAAGTATTAATCACATAAATATCTGCTTTTTCTGTAAAATCAACACGCTCAAAACCTTCATTTACAAAGTTTCTAGCAATAGTTGATGTTTCCGAAAAATTTAATTTACATCCTAAAGTATAAAAAGCGACTTTTTTATCTGCAATCATTCCTTTACATTTACTCAATAATCTAGGTTTTATAATTCTATCAACTTATTTAAGAGTTAGCGTTTTATAAAAACAATAGACTAACTATATAATAATTTGTTAGTGCAAATTTACAATAATATTGATGATTTTTGAGACGGAAAGATTACTTATTAGAAAACTAAAGTTAAACGATTTAGAACCTTTTCATCAATTAGAAAGCAACCCTAAGGTTTTAAAATATGCCACAGGAGAAGTTAAAAATCTTGAAGAAAATAAAATAGAGCTTTTAGATTTAATTGCTAGATATGACAAACATTTGAATGATTTTTGGATTTACGCCATAGAAAGAAAACAAGACCGTAAATTTATAGGAACGTTAGCTTTGGTAAAAGATAATATTGATGATGAAATTGGCTATCGTTTTTTAGAAAAATATTGGGGAAATGGTTATGGTTTTGAAGTTTGTAAAGCAACAATTACCTATTGCAAACAAAAAGGAATTAAAAAATTGGTGGGTTATGTTGTTGATGAAAATATAGCATCAGCAAAAATTTTAAAAAAGTTAAATTTTAAAGTGGTAAACCATTTTATTAGTGATGATATTAAATTACCAGAATCAAAATACGAAATTATATTATGATTGTAGAAACATTAAAACCACCATATTTTGCTGTAATATTTTCAACTTTGGTTACAGATAATTTAAAATGTTATCAAGAAACCGCTGAAAGAATGGAGGCATTGGCCAAACAACAAAATGGCTTTTTAGGAATAGAATCTGCAAGAAGTACTATAGGAATTACAGTTTCATATTGGCAAAATGAAGCCGATATTATAACTTGGAAAAATAATATTGAACACACAGAAGCCAGAAATTTAGGTAGAGAAAAATGGTATAAACAATATCAATTAAGAATTTGCAAAGTAGAACGTGAATATGGTTTTAAGAAATAATTGATGTACGCAAAAATTCAGAAAGTATTAGAAAAATTTATGAGTAAAAGCAGTATTTATAAATACGGTTTTAACTTATCGCCTATGTACAGAAGGTCTACAGGTAAAATTATAAACGTTTCTGATGATTTATTAAATGTAAAAGTTCGCATTAAATTATCGTATAAAAACAGCAATTATGTAGGTTCTATTTTTGGTGGAAGCTTGTTTTCTGCAACAGATCCTATTTTTATGATTCAATTGTTTAATATTTTAGGGAGTAATTATGTGGTTTGGGATAAAGCTGCAAGTATAATGTTTAAACGACCAGCTAGAGAAACTTGTTATGCAAATTTTGTGTTTACAAAAGATGAAATAGTTCAGATAAAAAAAGACGTAGCATTTAATAATGAAATTGATTTGATTAAAAATATAAAACTGACTGATAAAAATAAAAGTATCATCTTTGCTGAAGTTTTAAAAACGTTGTACATTGCTGACAAACAGTTCTATAAAGAGAAATTGATTGCTAAAAAGAAGAAAGTCGTATCAACCTAAAAAATTTTCTCTTTAATTTTTGCGGCTAATTTTTCAGGTATATTTTTTGGGAAAGCTCTATCTCCATGCAAAACATCCACCATAATATCATTAAATAATTGCCCATATTTATTTAACAAATATATTCTGACAGGATTATTATTATAAAAGAATTTAGCCAACAAAGCTCCCGATTTTAATTCATACAACAATTTAATATCTAATTTTTCTACATAGATTTTTTCAGCTAAGTTTCTATCTAGTTTACTTTCTATAATAGCTTCTGCAGCATATTTTCCGCTTAAAATGGCATTAGATATTCCTTCTGCTGTAATAGGTTCTGCAAAACCAGCAGCATCTCCAATTAAAAAAACATTTTGCTTAACAAAACCATCTGTTCTTGGTTTTACAGGAATTTGAAATCCGTGTGCATCTTCTTTTATAATTTCTTTGATGCCTAAAGTTTCTAGATATTTTTTGTAATACGCTTTTAAATTGATTTTTCCTTTTTTGGTCGTTAAAACCCCTAAAGATAAATGATTTTTCTTCGGAAAACACCAAGCATAACCATAAGGAACAGCATCAATATCAAAACGAGCATTTTTAGAAAGGCGTTCAAAATCTTCTTGCCCAACTTCAACTTCATACTCTAAAGCCGGTATTAGTTTACGCGTATCTTTTTTCCAACCCGCCATTTTTGCAGTCGGACTTAAAACACCATCTGCAGCAATTACAAAATCAGCTGAAATATTTCCTTTAGAAGTTTGTAAAATGGCTTTTTCGTCAACAAAATTAATTGCTAAAAGTTTATGATCTTCTAATAAGGTTACTCCGAATTCTTTTGCTTTTTTAACAATTAAGTTGTCAAAAGCATCACGCATTATCATAGTAATAATAGGTGTTTCTTTTTTAGAATAGTAGCATTTTTCGTGATTGTTAAAATAGGTATCAACTTTACAGAACTCACGTTCAACAACTTCGGCAATATCAAAAGGCATATCCTTTTTACCTCTATTTACAAAACCACCTCCACAGGTTTTATACCTTGGTAAGGTTTCTTTTTCAATGATTACTGTATGAATTCCTTGCTTGCCTAAATGAAAAGCAGTTGATGCTCCAGAAGGCCCACTACCAATAATTGCAACAGTAAAATGTTTCATAGAATAGATATCTTTATGCGAATATAAAGCTTTACCAGTTTATTTTTGCTTGAATAGGAAAGTGGTCTGAGTTTTTTTCTGAAAAAGAGGTAAATTTATTAATGATTGCTTCATTATCAGTTAAAATAAAATCGATTCTCATAGGAAACCAGTAATCGAACGTTTTTCCAAATCCTGTTCCAGCTTCTATAAAAGCATCTTTTTTATCCTTAGAAATTTGATTGTATACCCAAGAATATGAAGTGTTATTAAAATCGCCGCCAATTATTTTTTTACCTTTCCATTGTTTTTCATGAGCTAAAAATAGTTCTGTTTGTGTTGCTTGTTTTACAAAACCATCTTTTAATCTTTCTATTAATTTCCTTGAGTTTTCTTGACCAAAATTTTCTTTTTCTGGTCTTAAATGTAAAGATTGTAAATGAAAATTATAAACTCTAATCGTGTCTTTTTTCTTTACAATGTCTACAAATATGATATCATTAGCGGTATTTTTAAAGTTTAAAGAACCTTTATTTATAATTGGAAATTTTGAAAAAATAGCCAATCCAGCTTTTTTACTTTTAATATTAGATTTAATATAGCTGTAAGGATATTTTAAATTGTTTTTTTTCTCATCATAATTTTCTTGAACTAAAAGTAAGTCTGGTGAGGCTTTTTTTATAAAATCTTTAATTAATTGTGATGAGTTTTTATTGTCAGTCCAATTCCAATAATTAAAAACTCTTACATTATAACTCATCACTTTAAGATCATCATTTAAAGAAGATGTATTTCCAGAAAACTTGTAAATATTCGGAATTAAAAACCAACCAAGAGTTAAAACTAGTGTTGATAACAGAAATTGTTTTTTTAAACCAACCAACCAATAGAGCACAAAAGCGATATTAATTAAAATTATAATGGGTGCTAATAAACTAAGAATAGCAAAAGAAGGAAAAAGTTTTGGTGATGTGTAAGGTAATATATAAGAAAGCAGTAATAAAGTAGCCATCAAAGAATTAATGATGTATACAATTTTATTGATTAAGGATAATTTTTTCACAGTTGGGGAATTGTTCTTTTATTATTTTTTTCCTTGTCTAAACAAAAAATCTTTTTCGGCTTTGCTTAAAGTATCATAACCAGATTTACTAATTTTATCTAAAATTTTATCAACTTGTTGTTGGTTTAAATCTGGGTTAGATTTTCTTTTTTCTTTAGATTTATACACTGTTTTTAAAGGTGATTTCTCTTTTTTTGTAAACAACGCATTTAAACCATCAAACCATTTTATTTCTTTATTACTAGCTTTATTAACATATAAAAAACCAAATAATGCACCACCTAAATGCGCAAAACTTCCACCAGCATTGTTTCCAACAAGGCCAATAATATCTAAAAGAATCCAAACTGCGGTTACTTGCCAAAGCTTAACATAACCAATTAACGGAAATTTTAACTCGTAATTTGGCATGTAAGTGGCAATACCTAAAAATATAGCAGAAATTCCTGCAGACGCGCCTACTAAATAAGAGTTTTTTCCTTCAAAAAGCGGAAAAAAACTTTGACTAAAAATATATAAAACTCCCCCAAAAAAAGTACCTAGAACATAAAAATTTAAAAGTTGTTTTTCGGTAAAATATTGAATAAATAAGTTGCCAATAAAGTACAAGGCAATACAATTGAATAAGATATGAATAAAACCCGCATGTAAAAATCCGTAAGAAATAATAGACCATGGTTTTGTAAATAAACCACTTAGGGTGTCATCTAAAGAAAACCATTCTGCAATAAAATTCATGTTACCTGCATAAGGTTTTTGAAATAAACCTGCTAAAACAGTAATAATAAAAATTCCAATATTAATTAGAATTAATTTTTCTATAATATTACCAGTAATATATCTTCTTTTTATGTCGTCTATAATACTCATTAGTTTGTTTTAAATTGATTCTGTTTCCAATACCAAGCAATTATAAATCCTATTAAAGCACCACCAATATGTGCAAAATGGGCAACACTTCCAACAGAATATTTTGTCATTCCAAAAAATAAATCTCCTAAAATCATAATAGGTATAAAATATTTAGCAGCTATAGGCACTGGAAAAAAGATCAACATTAATTTGGCATCTTTAAAATACAAACCAAAAGCCACTAAAATACCATAAACAGCACCAGAGGCTCCAACAGCAGGAGTATGATAAAGCCCATAAAATTTAATCATTTTCTCAGTAGATAAAAGAATTCTGGGGTCGTTATAACTACCAATATCTAAAATATTTTGTATTTGGGTACTAGAAAGTCCAAAATTTACCAATTGCTCATAAATACTATTAAATTGATAATAGTTTACTAAAGTATAAATTAAACCTGCACCTATACCTGCAGAAAAATAAAAAAACAGAAATTTTTTCTTTCCCCACATTTGTTCTAAAGGTGTACCAAATGCCCATAAACCATACATATTAAATAAAATATGCGGAAAGCTTGCGTGCATAAACATA